>CAZTQR010000029.1:0-38866 GCA_964615795.1 uncultured Ignavibacteriaceae bacterium | reverse complement strand
CGGATGTTGTTCTGAACTGATGCCCTTGCAGACTTTCTTTCAGTTCTGCATAATTGTAGATCTCCCCGTTATAGATCACACTCACTTTCCCGTCTGCCGAGACCATTGGCATATCCGCAAGCGAAGACAGATCAATAATGCTTAGTCTGCTGTGCCCGAGGAAATAGTTCTCACCGGTCTTTTCTTTTATGCCGTCAGGGCCGCGATGGCGAATTGCACTCAGTCCCTTGCGCAATGCATCGAGCCTTGAGGTTACTGGTTCCCTGAAATCAATTGCGCCGAGAAATCCGCACATCAGGCGCTTATCCTTTCCAGTTCATTTATGTAAGATCTGATGATGTTGCTCCAGTGATGCTTCATTGCCCATTCTCTTGCGTTGCGGCTGTAGGTGCCGTAATCGCTGACTATCTTTTCAACAGCGGCAATGATCTCCGTGTCATTTGCAGGGTCTGCAAGCAAGCCGCTGTAATCATTGCTGATCGCGTCTTCCAGGCCGCTGTTGCGCGACCCAATTGCCGGCAGTCCGAAGAAGTTTCCTTCGATCACAGCAATACCAAATCCCTCAAAGTCTCCGCTCTTCTGAGTCTCGCTTAGCAGGATGAAGATGTCAGACTCATTCAGCAAGGACATGAGCTTCCGGTTATCTGCCTGTCCGTGAAAGACTACGATCCTATTCATTTCCGGAGTCATTATCTCATTCACTCTGCTCATATCTGCCTTTCTGCCGATTATGTCGTAACTGATGCCGGGAAATTTCTTTCTGAGTTCAGGCAGAATTCTCAGCACATTGTGATGCCCTTTGCGCGGCCAGACTGTCCCTACGGAGATAAGCCTCAGCGTTTCCGGCTTCAGCGACTTCTCATGAACACTTATCTCTCCAATGTTCTCAAGATCGAATCCGTTTGGGATCACTTTTATTTTCCTGCCGACATTGCCGGCTGTGATCTTGGAAGCGGAAAAATTCGAAACCGGAATAATGAGATCGGCCTTTTGCAGTGCCTTGTTGACGAGCTTTCGCTCGAGAGCGTTTGCGGGATTCACATCTCCTCCGTGTGCGATCGAAACAAACTTTCTCCCTTCTTTCGGTACAAGCAGCGATGCCAGCAATGAAGACATTCCGGAAAATATCACGTGCGAATAGCCGCCGGTAGTTACTGAGGATCTTATCTCCCTGATCCTGTCAATATAGGTCTTCCATTTACTGCCTGACCTTGCATGGCGGCGGATACTGAACTTGCTCTTTTCGTCAAACCTCACGGCTTCTTCATCAGTGACAAAATCTGAGACAGTGAGAACTTCTGTATCTATTCCGCTGATGTTCAGATACTTTGCCAGATTGTATGCGTGATTTCCGATGCCTCCGGGGCCGGGAGGAAACTCATTTGATACAAGAAGAACTTTCTCAGAGCCTGTCAATCATGTCTCCTTCTTCAAGCATCCTTCCTGACCTTCTCCATGATATCCACAACTGCATCAGCAAAACGGGAAAGATCAGGCAGGCCGCGACGGCGCTGAACGGGTAAAGAAACTTCTTGCCTTTCCACTTATACGGAATGAGTGACGGAAGCATTCCTATGAGCATAGCGTTTGCCACGAAACCGGCCGGAAAGTATTTCCTGTAAAGATACAGGACGCTCGGCAACGGCCTTGGTGAAAAAAATTTTTTGGGGCGGAAGGCGTCCCAGGAGCCCATTTGCCTCAGGCCGCCTGTTCCTATCTTAAGGTGGATCCTCTTTGCAAAAGGATGGGAAATGCTTCTGAATCCACTGAGATATGCCCTGAGCCCGAACTCGCCGTCTCCCATTCTTTGCCTGTCGAATTGCCTGTCGAACAAGCCAACCTTTTCGAAGACTCTTTTTCTTACCATTGCATTTCCCGAGTCAAACTGATCAGCCCATCTGAAAAAACTGTAATTCTCCGGCACCTTGTCGCCCACAGTTGAGATTGACACACCGGCGGAAATGTCAGCATCAAAATAGTCAATGCCTTTGATATGCTGTGTGATCCAGTCGCTGTCAACTCTTGAGTCATCATCAAAGAACAAATAAAGATCACCGCTGCTGTTCCTTATCGCTTCGTTCCTTGCAAGCCACTGCCCCTTGCCTTCCTGAAAGATAACCTTCATGTCAAGAGGAATACCCGTGTAAAATTCCTTATCCGGGTTGTCGGTCTGATCAACAATGATCACTTCGAAATTCCTGTAGTCCTGACTTGCGAGATCGGCTATCACATCCTTCAGATATTCGTATCTGTTCAGAGTGGGAATGATCACGCTTATTTTCGGATTCTCTCTGATCAGTTTTGATTCAAACTCATCATATCCGGGATAGATCGCGTGCGGATGAATCAGATCTTCTTTTTGAATGCCTGAAGTTGCCGAGAATGCCCTTAGTTCTTTTACAGGATTTCTGAAGCTCAGAATGTTCTTAATGAGGAAATAGTAAACGCGGTGGCTCTTGTAGAACTTGCGGATGAATATATATTCATCCGCAACATCAATCCCTTCCTTATGCACAAGCTCAGCCGCATTCACTCCCTTCGCTTCAAGCATAATGCCCCTGTTCCATGCCTGAAAGCCCATGTCAAGCTCCCTTGCAGTGCGCGACCTGTATCGGGAGTCTTCCTTTACCAGATGCTTCTGGTCATCGGGTATCTTCTGAAATTCGGAATTGAAGTAGCATGCCGGAAATGAATCCGGCTTTTCGGGCAACAGGTTGAAGTACCATCCGGGATTGAGATACTTCAGTATGAGGAAGTTCTGCGGAGCCGTCACAGATTCAGGTCGGTATCGCACAGAGTGAACCGGAACTTCTTCGCATCATTGAGAAATCCGTCTCTTGAGTAGTGAATTATGTTCTCCTCATTCCTTGCCCTTATAAAACCCAGGCTTGAGAGATTCGATTCTTCTTCATCGGTATTTGCCACGGCTTGTATGATCCTGCAGTTCTCCTTCTTCGCAATTGCAAGTACTTCGCTCACCATCTCTCTTGTTTCCTTTGCTGAACTGCAGTACCAGTCATAAATATTGTAAGTTTCTCCGAAACTCCCGTGCAGTGCGAATGCGCCTGAGTCGGTACACATCCTGAGAAATTCCGGTACATAACTCATAAACCCTCCCGCCCTCCATTCAAGGAATCTCTTGTCGTGCATAACCCCTGACTCATCTCCGCCATTTCGTGCGTGTGAAATCAGCTCAGACAATTCATCAATAGTGCATTCTCTGAAGATCTTTCCGGATGAGACAAGCTTTGATGCTTTGTATGAAAAGTAAACCTGCAATGCTCCGGAAAGTGCAGGGTTCAGAAATCCAATCTTTGCAGGGATGACCCATTTCAGTATATGAGATGCTTTGACAGGAAACACCATCAGCCTTCCGCTTGAAATCTTTCTGAATCCTGATCTCAGCATCAGCGCTTCTGCTCCGGGACTGGGATTGTTTCCGATCGTCATCATGTCCCTGGTGAATGCGTTTTCAAAAAGTAACCTCCCCACACCCTCTCTTCTGTGCGCCGGGTCTACCATCAGGTCACATGCCCACTGCGAGCTCTTTTCTTTTGCATTGCAGATCACCTTCACAGGTATCAATCCAAGCTGACCGATCACCTTGCCGTATGACACTGCAAGAAGAAGGCCGTCAACGATTCCTTTTTCCGGCCCTCTGAATTTCCATCTGACATATTTTTCTTCCCTCCGCCTTCTTTTGTTCGGCCACATGGCTGCGCTGAATATCCTGTGTGCTTCAACAAGTTCATCGCAGTATGCGGTTACTTCAATTCCCTCCGCCGTGGTGACTGCCTTCAAACTCTTTTTTTATGTATGATGAAACTGTTATTGCCGAAAGCCTGCCGTCTGCAACAGCTTTGCCGGCCTCTTTCATGAACCTGTCGAAATGCTCTTTGCTTTCGGACTTCTGCCTGCTAAGTCCTGCGGGATGCCCCACTATTACGACCGCCTTTTCCTTTTCTATTGCGGCTGACAAATACTTCAGTGCAAAATCGTCAAACCCCGTGTAATGCTGAGGGACACACACAATTCCGCTGCTTTTCTCCCAAACGGGAAAATCAATTTCTTCAACAGGCGCTCCGTAAAGCTTGTCCCATACAGGCCTGTAACTCTTCAGCACTCTGCACCAGCCGTAACCGAGTTTGCCAAGATGCCTGAGTATGTTTTCGATGTCACTGCCCTTGTGAAAAGGATAAAGTGCCCTGTCGCCGAGACTGAATGAGAACTTGGAGTACCAGCTCATTGGCCTGCTGTGAGGCGGTACGAAACCTTTGACGCAGTCACTTACGCCGGTGCAATTTTCAAGCGCCGACTTGCTTCTCTCCAGAGATCTTTCGATCTGCTTTTCAGTGATATAGGGGAACCATTCATGCTTCCATGAGTGTGATGCAATCTCATGCCCGAGTGAATGTATCTTTCTGATCTGCTCGGGATTGTTGAACGGAAAAATTCCTTCTTCAGCAACAAATCCGACACAGGCAAAGGTCATGCCGATACCGAAATGTCCCGCCTGCTCAAGTATGTATTCAACATTCTCTATCTCTTCATAGATGGGCTTGTAACTGAAATTGTAAGGCATAGTAGAATTTATCTGCCCAAGCGCGGTGTCATAGTCCCAGATAATAAGAAGTGTCCCGGGCATTCAGGCTTTCCCGTTGTCTTTATCATTCAACACTCTGCGTGTACTGCCTTCAGCAAGCGCCGCGGCGATCACGGGAAACAGTATGTACGGGAAATTATAACGTGACCGCGTCTCTGTTACGGGGAGAAGAAGCAGTGAATAACCGAGATAAGACCATAGCACAAACACAGTGAGGGGCGGTAGCTCCTTGTTCTTCAGGAAGAACATCAGCGGGAAAAACAATATCAGCCAGAAGAGAAAATTTTCAACAGTCTGAAAGAACGATTCGAGTATTCTGGCGTTCGGGTACTTCGTGAACTCAAAGAAATAACTTATTGACCAGTCCTGCCGTCCGGAGTATTTCATAAGCCTGAAAGGAATTCCCTTGGCATAGAGGTCGGGATTGTCGAGGAGGAACTGTTTTGTCCTGTTCTTGAATTCCTCATCAAGTTCCACTTCAGTCATGCCCTTGTATTTGATCAGCAGAGAATCAGGCACCCCGTTGAATCCTCCCATCTTTGTATAGTCTTTGGTAACATTGGAGCTGTAAAGCCCAAGCCCCGTTGTCGGCATCAGTCTCAGCTTCCCGTAAATGTTGTAATTGCGGATTATCCACGGTGAATAGAACAACAGCGCCGCTCCGAGAACAACAGCAATTCTGCCTGCGATGAATCCGGCTTTCCTGCCGCTGTGATACTCCAGTAAGAACGGGATCAGCAAGGCCGGCATTACAAAATTGAACCTGACATACATCTCCGCCGCAATGATGGCTCCGATGATCACCAGCTGATAGATCTTTCCGCTGTAGTTCTTCAGCATGATGAGCAGAAGCATTACAAAGAAGAAGAATGATAGCTGTGTGTTGGAACTGGATGCCATGAACAACAGATTTGGCGAAATGCTTATGTAGGCAAAAGTTATCAGCGATGCAATTCCTTTGAAGTTCCTGAACAAATAAAATCCGGAGATCAGAACTCCGAAAGAGAACAGGATCATCACGACAGCATAGGTGACAGGGTCATTGTAGATCAGCAAACCCACGGCAAATGCCGCCGGCAATCCCGGCTGTCTGAAATTGCGCAGTTCAACTCCGGTGAAGTCGTAAAACTCGCCCTCGAATGCCAATCTGTATCCTAGCCTTTCATGCTTCTCGTAATCGCTGTCCTGAACCGGCCTGTTCACCATATCGTGTGCGGCGAGTATCAGCCGCAGGATGATTCCGGTTATAAGTAGTCCCTTGTAAACACTCTGACTCCTGATCCTGAGAGTGCCTTTGTCAAAAATTCTCTTTACAAGATATGCCGCAGCACCTATGAGGAAAACTTCTATCACATAGTCTGCATACTGATGCTTCACAGCCATGAACAGCCGGTTGGCAATTCCGGAGAATATCAGCAGTACAAGCAGTACAATGTTTCCGATACGGCCTGTCTTATGGTATAATTCCAGCAGCTTAGTCACTTTGCATTTTCCCCGAAAAATTTCCTGATGTGATAAACTACATAGTCAAGGTCATCATCTGACAGTTCATAATAGAAAGGAAGTCTGAGTAGCCTGTCAGTGTACTTATCAGAGTTCGGCATCTTTCTTCCGTCTGAGAACTTCCTGAAGTATTCACTATCATTCAGAGACAGGTAATGGAACACAGCATAAATTGTCCTTTCCTTGAGATAAGTTATAAGCCTGTTTCTTTCATCCAGGCTTCTGCATATCACATAGAACATGTGTGCGTTGTTTGTGGCATAACCGGGAATTCGGGCAAACTCAAAGAAACCTTTCTCTGCAAGGTCGCTGAGTTTTGAGTGATAGTAGTTCCAGATATGCTTTCGCTTTGACTGTATGTCATCAAGGTTCTCAAGCTGTGCAAAGAGGAACGCCGCAATTATGTCGGACGGAAGAAACGATGAGCCGATATCAACCCAACCGTACTTGTCAACTTCACCTCTGAAGAATGCGGACCTGTTTGTTCCTTTCTCCCTTATTATCTCGGCCCGCTTGAAGAATCTTTCATCGTTCAATACAAGCATACCGCCTTCTCCCGATATGAGGTTTTTCGTTTCGTGGAAAGAGAAGCACCCGATATGACCGATTGATCCAAGCGGCTTTGACATATGATAAGAGTCAATTGAATGCGCAGCATCCTCTATGACAAATAGCCCGTACTTCTCAGCCAATGACATTATCGTGTCCATGTCCGCAGACATGCCTGCATAATGCACAACCACAATTGCTTTCGTCTTATCCGTGATCAACTCCTCTATCTTTCCCGCATCAATGTTCGGCGTGTCAGACTCGCTGTCGCAAAAGACCATCTTTGCACCTCTTAGCACAAAGGCATTTGCAGAAGAGACGAAGGTGTATGCCGGGGCAATAATTTCGTCACCTTCTTTTGTGTCAATGAGTATCGCCGCCATCTCGAGGGCATCAGTGCAAGAAGTTGTAAGCAGTACTTTCCTGAAGCCGAATCTCTTTTCGAAGAACTCATGGCATTTCTTTGTGAAGACACCGTCCCCGGAGATCTTCCTTGATCTTACAGATTCAAGGATATACTCGGTTTCCCTTCCCGTAAGATAGGGTTTGTTGAATCCTATGTGCCTTCTATCCGGCTCTTTCGTTTTCATCTCTTAAGAATTATCAAGCACCGCCAAGCCCACACCCGACTTTCCGAAACTGTTTCCGTTGTAAAGCATGAAGCGCTTGCCTCCGTGATCGTAAATGAAACCGTACTCGATCATCTCACTGTCCCAGCCCTCATCGGATACGTCGAGGCCAACTTCATCATCCATCCTTTTCCAGTTCATGCCGTCTGCAGATTCCGAGTAACCGATCCTGTAAGTTTTTGCCTTAGCAGACTCTCTCACTGAATACCACATTTTGTAGATCCCGTCTTCCTTCAAGACAAAGGGTCTTGCAATGGCATATTCGTGTTCGTCTGCAAAGTCAATGCAGACATGTCCCTTGCGGTCCCATTCAATTCCGTTCCCCGATTCCGCGTACCGGATATTATAGTAGTGCTTCAGCGTGCTTCCCTCTTCAACCCATTTGATAAGTGACACATACCACATCTTCCACTTACCTTCATCAATGATCACGAACGGCGCAAATGTCGAGTAAGGATCAATGTCGTTTGAGTAGAGGACGGCCGGACCTCTCGAGATCTTTCCGAACGTCTTTCCGCCGTCACTGCTCACAGCAACTCCGTTAAAGGAGAAGAACGGAACATTCCTGCCAAGTGTCCAGCCGTTGTAGTACATGTATTTCCTGCCTTCAAAATTCACAATGCTCGTCGGCATGATTCCTGAATCATCAAATGCACCAAGCTGCCCCAGCTTAAGAACGGGTTCAGCACTCACTTCCTGAATGCTGAAGGGATCATTAAGGTCTGTTTCAATGTAAGCTCCCTGCGACCTGTTCCTTTCATCTCTGGCAGAGAAATAGATCCTCGCCCTGTCATTACCAATCTTGTCCAGCACTGGCATCATTGCGTGTGTCATCATCCAAGGCCTTTCGCCGGATGCGTTGTACAGCAGTCCGAGCTTTTTCCAGTTCTGCATATTCTCAGGAGATCTTCAGCTCATCGCTGTTTTTCTCAAACTTCGTGCTCCTGGCAGGAAGGTACACTCCCTTTTCGTCAGTGTCTTTCATGATGATCGCGCCGGCAGCAACAAGCGTCTGAGGGGCAATGGTGATCCCGTCGCGTATCGTCGCATTCACGCCGAGAAATGAGTTGTGGCCGATCTTCACGAAACCCGAAACAACGACATGCGAAGTGATGAAGCAGTGATCCGAGATTTCAACATCATGCCCGATATGGTTGCCGCTCCAAAGCACAACATTGTTTCCGATCTTCACATACGGCTGGATCGTGTTGTCTTCGAGAATGAAGCAGTTGTCACCCGGCTGAAACTGTGAAAGGTAACTGCACCGCGAGCTGACGTAGTTTGCCATCGTGTATCCCATTGACTTGCACTCGTTGTAGAGCATTTCCCTTATCTTGTTCATCTTTGTATATCCAACCGCTACAAATGCCTCAAACTGATCGGGAGGATACTTGTCGTGAAGCGTTTCAAACGGCACAAGCGGTAATCCTTCGTATTCGTCGCTCTCTATGTACTTGGCATGAGCGGAGAATGCAACGGGCTCGTAGTCGGAATCATAGCTGAAAAAATACTTTGCAAGCCTTGCGTTCGATGTGTTGCCGATTATCACTACCTTTTTTGTCTTCATGATTCTTTGAATGATTTCATAAATTTTGTTGCATTTTGTCCTTCATTGAAGATCAGGTCAATTATGCTGACGGCATGCGTGAATTCTCCGTAGAGCTGTCTGTACGGAGGATAGCCGGAATAATCAAAGTAGTGGACATTGATGTTTTGCTCCCTGAACAGCTCTTCGTTCATGTATGCTTTGGCCGCGGGACCTGAGTAATAATCCGTTGCGCCAAGTTTCATGCATATGTCAACGAGGCGCTCGGTCTTTTCCTCTTTGAGCTGAAACTCGGATGACCAGATCATCGGTGTATTTATCCCAAGAAGGTCATTTATCTTTTTCATGAACCTGTAGTTCACTTTGCTTAGAAGATCTTCGTCACAGCCGAGATAAAGCTCCTCAAAAATGTCTTTGTATTCGTCAAAGTGCTCTGCCTTTGAATAACTGTGGCGGATTGTGTCCCAGTGGCTTCGCACCCACGACTTGTCGCTGATCTTCGTTTCACTGATCTTCTGAAAATACTTGCCCTTGACTTCCACCGGGATCGTCAGCCACTTTACGCCGTCCTTGGTTTTGATCATGTTCCTGTTTCGCCAGTCGCGGCGCGTGTACTGCATGTCATCGTAGATCACAAATGCATCCGCCATGTTGATGGAATCGAAATAACCCTTCCACGGAATGTAGTTTGATTGTGTTATTATGAGCTTCTTCACTCAGAGATTCAGTTTCTTGTCAATAATGAAAAGAGGCCTTTGCTTGGTCTGCTCAAATATCTTTCCAATGTATATTCCAGTGATACCTATACTCATTAGTATCAGCCCTGTTGAGAAAAGTATTGCAACTATCAGACTCGGCCATCCGGGTTGAAAGCTTTTCAGAAAATAGCTTATCACAATGTATATGCCCACAAGCAATGTGATCGCAGAGATAAGAAGTCCGGAATATATTGATAGCCGGAGCAGTTTGTCGGAGTAGGATGTCCAGCCCTGTATTGCCGTGAGGAACAATTTTGAGATGGAATAGCTTGACTTCCCCTCGTATCTCTCCCTGTGCTCAACAGGCACATACGTTGACCTGAATCCTATCCACTTCAGAAGCTGAATGTAAAGGCGGTCCTGGTCCTTTAGCCGTATGAATTCGTCTTTGACCCTTGCGCTGAACATTGTCATGGAACCGACATTCAGCTCGTAGTTCTTGTCGGAGAAAAGTGTGAACATCGAATTATATATCTTCGCAGTGATCATTTTGAAGAACGAGTGCTTCCTTCCTATTCTTCGGGTAAAGACTATTTCATAGCCTCTGTTATACTCATCAAGCAGTCTTGAAATGTGAGCGGGATCATCCTGCAGGTCGCAGTCCATCACTATTACCACATCGCCTGTTGCCTGCATCAGCCCGGCCGTGATCGCGTAATGCTGTCCGAAGTTTCTGCTGAGAAGTATTCCCTTTACATGGCTGTCGCGCCTGCAGTTCTCCTCAATTCTTTTCCATGAATCGTCGCCGCCGCAGTCTTCCACAAGTATGATCTCGTAATCGTCCGCAAGCTCCTGCAATACTTGCGTAAGTCGCTTTACAAGTTCATCAACAATCTTCTCGGCTTTGTAAACAGGGCTTACAACTGAGATCTTCATTTATAAGAGTTGTTCATTTGTCGGTCGGCTATGTTCAGGTCTGAGAAAAACTCATTGAAAAGTTTCTTCTGCATATCATATGTAAAATCTTTCTCAAGCCTTGTCCTTGCATTCACTGCAATTTCCTTTCTGACTGCTTCATCCATGCCGATCACGCTGAAAAGTCTTTCGGCAAACTTGCCGGGATTTCTCCTCTCCGCAACAAAACCGGTAACACCGTCAACAACATTCTCCTTAAGCCCGTCAGCATCGCTCACCACGCATAAGAGGCCCGCCGCCTGCGCTTCAAGCGCGGATACGCAGAAGCCTTCCTGCATGCTGGTCTGAAGATAAATGTCGGAACTTCTCATCATCCCGGATGTCTTTTCATGCGAAAGCTTACCGTGAAATCTCACATCATCTTCAATGCCTGCCTGATGAACGGCAAACCTGATGCGCTCCATTTCCGGGCCTTCGCCGGCAATGTCATAAGTGAATCTGACGCCTTTCTTCTTCAGTATACCGAGAGCGGATACGGCTGTTTCATAGTCTTTGATCCAGTTCAGTCTGCCGACAGTCAGGATTCTTACCGGGTTGTGAATAAACCCCGGCGTGTCTTTGAGATGGAATGACCTGATGTCAACCGCAGGTGTGATCTTCATATGCGGAATTTCGGGAGACATTCCCATCCCGAGCGCTTTTGTATAAAGATAATCGGATATGGAATGAACTTTGTCGAGCCTCTTCCACAGCAGATCGTAACAACCGGGATGCTTGAGAGGATATACGTTTATGTCGAATCCCCTGAAGCTCACGCTCATCTTTGCACCGGTTGCGGCGGCGGCGTTTTCCCTCCGCAAAGCAGTAGTTGCAAAACCAAAGTGCAGTACATCAGTTTTGTGACTGATAATGTGGGCATTGAGATAGAGATTTTTCATCGCCTCGCGTTTGCTTCGCCCCGAAATTTTTTCGAGCCCGAGAAATCTTCTTGCCGCCGGAAATGAACCCGCCGTGAGCTTTGCGTATGCCGAGGCCATGTTCATTGCTATGTTCGCCTTGCCTGTGCCTGATGAAGGCAACGCCCTGACAACTTTGAAGCCGCTTCTTTCCGTCTCTTTGCCTTCTGATGTAAAGACAATGACTTCGTGTCCGTTCTCTGCAAGTCCCTTGATCTTCATGTTGAAAAATGTCTCCGAGTATTGAGGAAGCTCAGGCAAGACCAGCCCGATTTTCATTAGGCCGCCAACTTGTTATAGAATGCCGCGAAACTCTTCTTCTGTATTTCTCTCGTAAATCTGCTGCGGACCGTTTCCCTCGCCGATTCGGTAATTGCCCTGATCTGACCGGTGTTCATGCGCGCGAGCATTTCAATCTTCGCCGCAAGCGCTTCTGCATCCCTCACTCCGGTGATGAATCCGTTCTCTCCGTCCATAACGACTTCATTCATTCCTCCGCATTCGGTCGTTATCACCGGCACACCTGCCGCCATCGCTTCGAGCACCACATTTGCAATCCCTTCTTCAACACTCGGCAATAACAGTGCATCCGAACTTCTGACTTTCGCCATAAGTTCAGAATGCTCCATGCCGGGCAGTATGTTCACACTGCCTTTGAGACCGTATTCGTTTATGAGAAACAGTATTTCCTCGGGCACATCACCCTGCGCTACCAGGTCATACTGAAACTCCACACCCTTCTTGCCCAATATATGCATTGCATCAAGTCCGTAATGATATCCCTTCTTCCAGTGAAACCTGCCAACTGAAATTATTCTGATCTTCCGGTCTTTCTTTGACTGCGGAAGAGGTGTATTCAGAAGTTCATCACGAACGCTTGTATAGATCACAGTTGTCTTTTCCGGGTCGGCTCCGTACTTTGCCGCTTCAAGCTTTATTGCCTGCGATACGGCATGAAATGCGCTGACTCCGGGGAAATATTTTCTGTAAGCATCCGCAAGCGAAGGATCATTCAGCGGCGAATAATTTATGTGCGCGCCCCGAAGGCTTACCGCAATCTTTCCGGTAAGATGCTCAAACAACTCGGGATAAACCTGCACAGTCTTTGCCCACTGCACATGGAAAATGCCGGGATCTTCATTTATGACCGGAAGCATTGCGCCCATGTCTCTGAGAAACTGCCTGCTGTTTCCGGTTCTGTTTCTTACTGATGAATACAGTCCGGCAAATTTCCTCCGGTCGCGCATGATCAGCTTCATTGACTCTTTCAAAACAAACACTGCCAGCTTCGGCGTATTCTGCGGCGTTGGCATGATCCTTACGTTACCTGCATAACTTACGCGCCTGTTCATTTTTCCAAACAGGACAATATTCATTCCCGACTCTGCCATCCCTTCGATCAGATTCTCGATGAATGTGGTTGAAGGTATGTTGCCCGAGTATATGGCCAGCGTGAACTTATCCTTCATCATCAGTTCAGATTCATTCTGCAAAATTCCGATAAAGTAAGAAGCATGCTCACGGGATGAGAATACTTCACTTCATCCTCTTGTTTGAATTTATCGTAGAAGCTTTTCACCACTCCGGAAGGAATGAACTCGGAGAAATTCTTTCCGCCGAACAATCTCTCTCTCAACTGCCGGTCATTCTCCTCTCCGCAAAACTGTATCTCCCAGTTTCTTGTCACGAGCTTCCTGCCAAACAGATTCCGCTTCACAATGTTCTTTCCCTTTCTCAATGCCCGGTACGGCAGCATGGAGGGCGACTCAAACTTCCCGTAATTGTAAAGATTAAGCGGATCATAATCCTGCCAGGCAACAGTCGCGAGTTCCGGAGATATCTTCTTTATGTACTCAATCTGAATCTTCCTGTCTGCAAGAAGCTCTTCGGGAACCGTGCATACGAACCTGCACATTTCGTCATCATAATAAGGTATGGCAACGGGCTTGAAAGAACTGAATGCATTCATGTTGGCACTTGTCCATCTCGGAGCCCAGTACATTGACTTGAACGCCCTGATCCTTGCATTTACATTCTCAATCTTAATTTCAGCCAGAAGTCCTGCCAGTCTGCCTTTCAGATGATCCTCAAATGTTCCTTCAATTCCCCAGGATTTCCAAAGTGAATCTGCCAGCTCCATCCCTCCGCGCTTCAGTATCTTCTTCTGCAGAGCAGACACCTGTTCATCGAAGCTCAGACTTTCCGGCAATCCCATATCATCAAAGAGAACATCGCCCCAGTGCCCGAGATAGAATATATCGCCGAGAGTGCTGAGCTCTTCGATATGCGCCATCTGCCTCGGATGAGTGAAGTCTGCATAGCATTTGTTTATGCCCGAGATCTGTTCAAGCCGCTTCCACAGGTAGCCTCTCGGAATTACGTAACTGCTGAATCTGAATCCGCGGAGCTTCGCTAACTCCTCTCCGTACTTTGTCTCGTCAAAACTGTCTTCAAACCTGTAGGAATAGGAATGAACCATTCCGGGATCTTTCAGAACAGCCGCCTGAGTCCTGCTGTCCAGTCCGCCGGATAACGGAAGTATGACATTGCAGGACCCAAGAAGACGGCTTGTGATCCTTTCGAACAATTCAGCAAATTCATCCACCGCATCTTCAAGTGTCATTTTAATTGGTGTGTGATGCCACTTCCAGTACGGTGATTCTGACAACAGTTCATCATTGTCATCAAACTCATATTCTGTTGCAGGCTGAAGAGCTTTGAGATTCCTGTAATAAGTATCTTCGGCAAGAAAAAATCCTGCCGCGGCAAAGATGCAGATTGCCTTACGGTCCAGCCCGGAGTCATTGCCTTTGGTGCAGAACTTCTGCTCTGCGGGAATGATCGGAGTCTTGATCTTTACGGTCGTCAATTTCTGCTGAGTATGTCGAATCTTATTTTCGCAGACACTTTGCTTGCAAGGTCAAACGGCAGTGCAAGGTCAAGAAGGTAATCATATGTGAACTTAGAGCCGAGATCGGGATACTCGCGAAGCTTTTTCAGAAGCAGTTTCCTGCTGTTGAAATAATTCTCCCTGCCTACAACCCTCTTGAGAGTTTTGTAGTAAGCGAAATCATTTTCATCAATGAGTGCCTTCTCCGCATTTGATCTGCGCAGAAAATCACCCACCCATCTGTAAAATACAAGATCCCATTCATCCATCTTACCCGAGCGCTTGGCAACCCTGAGCGTGGAGTCATGATGCTTCCTGTATTTGATCAGGACTTCATTGTCAAAGTATATAGGATAGTCCTTTGCGATCTTCAGCCACAGCACAATGTCTTCGGAACCCCTGATCGACTCCTCATATCCTTTTACATTGCCGAATGCTTCCCGCCTCAGCAGGCTTCCGCTTGGCAGCGGTGTGCCCTTCAGGTCGCTGAGAAAAATTCTGACGAATGAAGGAGGGTCATAGACTCCCGGCTCGAGTCCGCCGCCTCTGTATCCGACCGGCTGAACGAAGGTCCTGTCAGCATACCAGTAAAGCGCAGGCGACCATACCATTGCACAGCCCGGATGCTCATCAAGTATCTTTAACTGATGCGAGAGCCGGTTAGAGTACCAGATGTCGTCCTGGTCTATGAACGAGATAATATCTCCCTGCGACTTTTCAAATGCACGGTTGCGTGTGTAAGCAGTTCCGTGATTCGCTCCGCCCTCATGCCTGAACACTTTGACTCGTGAAGGATCGGCCTCGGCAAGTTTTCCGGCGATCTCAGCAGTATTATCAGTACTGCCGTCGTCAAAGAAGATCCATTCCCAGTCGCGAAAATCCTGTGCCAGCACACTCTCCGCTGTTTCTGTCAGCGTCTTCGAACCATTGTAAAGCGGAGTTATTATTGAGACTCTCGGCATCTGTCCTTTTTCGTTCAGGAACTCTTCTTGAATGCGACCGAGTAGATCGTAGTTTCCGGAAAAAATCTTGAAACTCCGAATATGCCTTTCGAAAAGAACTTTCTGTGTATTCGCCTGAGCATGAACCCGGCTGATGATTCGTCAGGGTTCTTTTCATACAAAACTTGCGGCAACGGATACCTGAGGGGCATGAGGTTCTCTCCCTTGTCCCTTGTGAGTGAGATCCTTGCCCGGCTGTCGTCAAAATTCATCGGGCTGTACAACTGCTTCGTGCCGTCGTATGTGAATCTCCAGAGGTCCAAAGGCATCTTAGAGATCTTTCTCACATAGCATTCCGAGAGTATCATACTGCCTCCGGGCTTCAGCATGCTGAACAGATTTCGCGCGGCTTCGAACGGATTCAGCACATGCGTCATTACCTCCATGCAAATCACAGTGCCAAAGCTCTCCCTGTGTTCATTGATGAATGCGGAATTGCCGTCGGTTATATCCGCCACATGGTCCACACCTTCGCCTTCTGAAATGTCAATCCCCGTGATGCGGGAGACGCCAAGTTCAGTCAACTGCTGTCTTATGTTTGCCCTGTCAAAGTCATATTGCTTTGAACCGACTATCAGAACAGGTTCGGCAATTGCATCCTTGTTATCGCGGATGAACTTCAGTTGATTCTTCGTTGCCAATTGTCTTCAAAAAATTTCTGAGTATTGGTGAATTTAACGTCCGGCCATTTCTTCAGAACTTTTGCGATAAGCGTGTCAAGTTCCCGAAGCGACCTTTCCCTGTATCCCGGATCGAATCGCCCGGAGAAGTTAACCCTGTGGAAGTCAATAACAGCCGGCTGTTTGTTCTCAAATGCCTTGCCGACCGATTCAATACATTGCTCGTGGCCGAAGTCGTAGCCGGGATACGGATCAAGCCTCGCATTTCTGACTGACCACACAAAACCTTTCCTGATCCTGAAGTACGGAACTCTGCATCTGTTCTTTTCGCTGTCAACAAGTCTGTTTGATGACTGTAAGAGTTTTATTCCTGCATCGGCGAGACTTTGAAGAACCGCTCCGTCCAATATGAACGTCGGCGGAATTATGGTAAGTGATCGAAATCCGAATGTCTTCTCGAAAACATCAGCGGCATCTTTGATAAGATTGAATTCTTTGTTAGCTGACGACAGCTCGCCCTGAAGAAATGCAAGCCTTCCCCTCAGTGTTGTACAGCAAGCGAGATACTTGTTGTCGAATGACTCACGTGCCTCTTCAGTACTGAAGTATTTCCTGAGTGCAGTAATGTCAAAGTGGCTGTATCCGTGAAGCTGAGGGAAAATGAGCCGCCTCGCAATTCCGTTTTCATACATTTCCTGCAGACTGCCGCCCTCGCTGAAGCCCTGAGATACAGGCCTGAAGCGTAATTCGTCGCGCGAATCATAGTCAATATTATGGGTGATGAAATTTGCCGTTACAACGGGAGGATTACCGTAAGTGTCCTGGTGTTTTTCGAGAACCGAATACAGGGCATCCAGATCTTCTACTGTCTCAAGTGCATCAAGCGTCCATCTTGTAAAATCGGACTGAGAATATTTTTTCCTTGCCCACTCAATTGAATGCTCATTGATCCCTCTTTCAAGTCCCCAGTCATCGCTTTCAATCATCAGTAATTTTTCGCTGAACTTCTTCCTGAGATAGTGCGGAAGGAATTCAAAGGGTCCGGGCGAACTCAACCTGATTTTGCTTTATTCCTTATGACTCCTGCAAGGTCTTTGTATAGCTCCTCAAGCTTCCTCACTTCGTTTTCGATGGAATAGTGCTCCATTATGAATTCATACTGCTTTCTGATCCTCGCTTCCCTTTCATCCTTAGTCAGTCTCATGGCATGAAGTATTTTGTTTGCTATGGCGCCGGGATTCTCTGACTCGAACAGCTGGTCGGGAAGTTCCTTGAACTGATCTCTGATGCCCGATACATCACTTCCGTAGCACAGAACACCGCTTGCCATTGCTTCCAGCACTGAGATAGGTCCTCCTTCACCGGTCTTCGTTGAAGACAAAATGAATATGTCTGCAACTCTGAAGAATGGCCTGATCTCACTTTGCCTTCCGGTAAATATGACATGCCCGTCAAGTCCTTTTTCAATAAGTTCTTGTTTCAGCGTGTCGGCATACTCCGTTTTGTCCTCTCCAATGACAAGAAGTTTTGCTTCAGGCAGGTCTTCCAGTATCAGTTCGAATCCTTTGATAAGAAATTCTATTCCCTTGATCGGTATTACGTTTGCAATTGTAATGATGACAGGCTGTGAACTCTCAAGATCATACCTGCTCTTTATATCCGATATGTCGTCATTGACTGCAAATTCAGAAACATCAATGCCGATCGGAATCAGATTCAGGTTTTGCTTATCCGGAAAGAATTCTTTCACCATATCGGAATTCTGAGGAACTATGGCATTCGCCAGAAATGTCCTGATCTTCCATGCATTGCTTCCCCAGCTCATGTTCTTCTTAGTGTAAAGCCACTTGATCCCGGCCATCCGAGCCGCAAGCGGTTCGGAATAGTCATCGGAATAATTGTATGAATGTATGATATCGGGATTCAGTCTCTTGAACATTCTTGAAAGTCTGTAAACATTCCTGAAAGCCCTTAGTCTTGGCTTCATCAGGGTTGTGAAGTTTGCAATATGAACAGGCACACCTGTTTCTTTGGCAAGCTGAAAAAGAACTCCGCGCTCGTGCCTGCAGCATATTTCCGGCGCAAAAAAATTCTTGTCAAGCCGTTCAACAACATTAAGCAATGCCCTTCCGCTTCCTGCAGTGTTGAAGTTCGGAATAGTAAAGAGCACTCTGATCTTGCCTTTAGCCCCTGCGTCACCCCCGCTTCTTTTGAAATCGCCCGTCTGAAGAAGGTCATCATACAATTCCTTATACTTCTTGTCAACAATCACGGAAGACCAGTTCTCAACGGCTTTCTGTCTCGCATACAGTCCGATCTCGTTCAGCTTCCCGTTGGAACTCAATAGCATCCTCAGTGATCCAGCCAGTTCATCCCTGTTACCCTGCCTGAATACGATGCCGTCCTTTCCGTTGTCGATCTGCGCTTTTGCAATCTCGGGAATGTCTGAACCTATAACGGCAAGCCCGCTCGACATTGCTTCTATAATGGAAATCGGAAATCCTTCTTTCCTGGATGGCAGTACGAAGATGTCGGAACTCTTCATGTACTCATCAACATTGTTCACTATACTTTCAGTGAAGATCACTTTGTCTCCGATTTTCTCCGATGCAACTTTGTCTTTGAGTCCCTGAATGTACTGAGGATCATATTTGTAAGTCGGCCCGGCGATCACAAGCCGAAGGTCTTTGTGCTGTCCGGAGACTTCAGCAAATGCATCTACCAGAAGGTGGACTCCCTTTCTTTCATTGATGCCGCCGACAAAGAGCACGATCTTTCCATCTTCCCATAATCCAAGCTTCTTCCTCAGTTCCTTTCTTTCATTAGTATCAACCGGTGCGAACTGAACAGTGTCAACCGAGTAAGGTATCTCATATACTTTTTCGGGGGGGATTTCTGACCGTGCATATATGTCCGATATTACAGGTGACTTGCTCACAAAGGCGTCAGCCATTTTGTAAAACTTGTATCTGATGTACTTTGGCTTGAAATAATCCTTCCAGCTTGTAAACCTTCCGAGTGAGAGCGGATCGTCGTCGCCTACAAGAGATGTTTCTGTGACGGCTTTCTTTCCAAGAATTTTCGCAATGAGGATCGCAACTCTGTTAAAAGCGAAACCGGAATTGAAATTGTGAACGACATCATACCTGTCCCTGTATTTCCACATCGGGTGTATGAGAGCTTTGAAACAGCTTAGCATGTGGGCATACTGCTGAAAATAAACAAGCATTCCCTTAGCGTCATGCGGATTCTCAGGAAATGACACGTCATGCACAAAGCCGATATTTTGCCCGCTTTTGCTGTACGCACCGGTCCTGTCCCAGCCGATCACTATAGCATCTGAATCAGGATCGGCGAGAAGTCTGTTTGCATAGAGGAACGCCGCCACCTCTGCGCCGCCGTACGCGGGCGGCAGGATCGCAGAGACTATGCATACTCTGTACTTTGCGTTTTCTTTGCGTTGAGTTGTGATCATCTCAATTGATTACGCGAATGCATTTCGTCAGAGTGCCTTAATGATCTCTTCATACATCATTTCGACAGGATCCGCAGGAACAATTTTTCTGATGCCTTCACTCGCCTTTATGCCAAGGTCTTTCCATTCCAAACGCCTCTGCCAGGCACGTTCGAGTGCTTCATCAAGGTTGTGTGGTGTTGCAGCGCCGGCAAGAAATCCGTTCACATTGTCTTCCACAACTTCCGGGTTGCCGCTTACTGCCGTAACCACAGGAACGCGTGCACAAAGCATCGCCTCAACCAAAGCAAGAGGAAGCCCTTCGTATCTCGACGACAGTATTAGTCCGTGGTTCGTTTTCCAGATATCCTCCGGCGGCACATGCCCCTCTATCTTCACTTTGTCCAGCCCGAAATGCTCTTTGAGCCGCCTGATGTTTCCGGAATGCTCACCTTTTCCGTACAGGCTTACTGTCAGATCACGCTCTTTCCATTTCCTGTCGGCCAACACCTGAAACAAAATGTCCTGCCCTTTTGCAAAGATCTCATGCCTTGCAACATTTGCAAGCCTGAATCCTCCGCCGGTATCAGGATAAGGAGCCGAGAAATCGAAACGAACATTGAAAGGATTGAATATCACTTTTGCATTTTGAATTTTTCCTGCGGCCTGCAGTTCGGACAAAACGATGTTCGCTTTGCTCACATAAAAATTGGCTTCTGCATTTTTCAATCCTTTGTAAAGTATCTCCGAAGATTTGTCATCCGGCCACTTGGCTTCGTTTGCCGCCTGAGAGATCGTAACATACCGCAATTTGTTGTCTGCACAGAATTCCATCAGGTCTATCCCGCCCCAATTCCCGCCCTGATTTATAACAGTAAGTTCGGGACGAAAACTCAGAAGAAATCTGTATCCGTCATTCCTGTAACTGTACTGCATTCCTGCGGGAAGAAACCTGTTGAATAACTTCTTATGCCCGGCTGTATCTGTCGTAAAGTGCACTTCAATGCCGGCTTTCCTGAGCTGTTCAATGTCTTCGGGAAGTGACCTCCACCTCGGGATGCCTGCAGTCACTGCATGGCCTGCTCCGGCAAAGCGCAATGCCGTTTTATGCCAGAGGTATTCGCTTCCGCCCCAGGCAGATTTGTTCGTAGATACAAAAGCTATTCTGTGTGCTGAACTCAATTCAGGAATGATTCAGATTCAGCCAATGCTCTTTAAGATGAATTTCAATGCGGGCAGGATGTTGAATTTCCTCAATGTCCTTTTGAGCTTCAGTCTGTTAGCATAGCTCTTCTGATATTTGTTGAGATATTTCACATCGATCAATGACAGGCACTTGCCAAGAAGCTTGAAGTTCTCCGTTGTGCTGGCCTTTCTTGCTGCCTGGTAAAGCACATTCTGTATGGCTCCGATTGCAATCGAGGTTGTGCGTGCATCGAATTCAAATTCAAATTCATATCCCTTGTAATCCTTGATCCCGTGGATCTCTTCAAGCAGTTTCGCTTCTTTAACAAGGCCGCACTTCTTCGCAATTGATGCAAAGATCCTGTTGTATTCATTCTGAAATCTGAACTGATATGTCTTGGATTCGGAATGTATTCTGAAATGAGTGAGAAGTTTGCTCACATACAGTATGTCTTCCTGCCCGTATGTAAACAGGAACCTCTTGAATATGTCCTGATCCATTACGTATTGAAGACTGACATTCAGTTCGCCAAGTTTTTTCAGACTTTCGAGGTCGAAGAAACATGACGGCTGATTAAGAAGAACTATAGCAAGCGTCTGCTCAAGGGTTGGCTGAAGCTTGAAATCTATGAGCTTGTCATCCTCAGTGCCGTCATCATGAAAAATTCTGTAATCTCCGGCGATCAGCTTTGTCTTTCCGGGTACGTAGTTTGATGCAAGCACGCAGAAGCAGTTCTCATGATAGTAGTCATCGCTGTTGAGCCAGTTGAAGATGTCTCCTGTGCATTCTTTAAGACCCTTGTTGATCGCATCTGACTGTCCGCTGTCTTTCTCGCTTACAAAGTGGTCGATCCACTTCGAGTACTTTGCCAGCACTTCGATCGTTTCATCAGTGCTTCCGCCGTCAATCACTATGAACTCTAGGTTCGGATAGTTCTGCAGAAGTACAGACCTGATCGTCTTCTCAATGAACCTCCCCTGATTTAAGGACGGAGTTACTATTGAGATCTTCGGCAAACTCTTGAGTCCTGAATAGACCGAAGGGTCAGTTTCTTCATTCCACGGCCATCCGTTCTTTCCTTCAGGAGGCGGCGGAAGCTGTGACAGAAGGCCATTTCCTGCCGTTGTCAATGTCTTATTCTTATCTTCAGCACTCATTTTCAATCATGTCCGCAAGCTTCAGAATTTTTTGTGTAGGATCAAGGACTTCCCTGTAAAGACTGAGGCAGTTGCTCCTGAACCTGTCGTAATTTTCGTTGATTCTTTTCAGTGCATTCTTTATGTCTTTGGCCGAATCAATGATCGAACCGAATTCGTAGTCCTGCATCAGCTCAGCATAAGTCTTATGATTGGTAACCACTGATGGCAGTCCGAGCATCATGTAAGTTGAGAGCTTGCCCGATGACAGTCCGATGACCTGAATGTTCTTTCCTGCAAATATGTCCATCGGGTTCGGGAAGTAGGTTGCAAAGCCGACATCGCAACCGGCAAGAAATGAAGCATAGTCTTTGTACTCATAGAACGGCCAGTCGTGAAGGGTGATCTGCATGCCCTCGCTGATAAGTTCATCAATTTTCTTCTTAACCGGATCCACGTTTTCCAGCCGGTGATGCGAATGGATCAGAAACCAGAAGTCATTGTCCCAGTTGTCCGGAAACTGTTCGAGCATTTCATTTATCCCGCTCCAGCCAAGCAATGAGCCCGAATATACAGCGATCCTTTTTTCACGGGGGATCCTCAGCAGTCTGTGAACATCCACCTTGCCGGCGGACACGTCAATCGGAACGGGCGAGACAGGTATATGAACAAACTTCGTACCGTCCCTGAAATTATTGACCTCTCTCAGCAAAGCTTCACGCCTCGGGTCCTGAATCACAACTGTGTCAACATCTTCGCTGTAAACATTCTCGAGCTTCTTCAGGACTTTCTTTCTCTGATCCACAAATTCATCTTCAAAAAAGATCTCGAATGATGCATAAATGATCTTAGCATTCAAAAGGTTCTTCATCCTTCCCGCAACTACAAGCCCCATGGGGTCCACACAGAATATGCACTCCGTCCCGTACTTCCATTTCAGCTTGTAGTAAACATCGGCATACTGAAATGCGAGCTTCTTCAGGCGCCTTGCAGACGGTTCAAACTCATAAAAATTAAACGGGAGCTCATTAAGCTCAAGATGCCTCCGTATCTGTGACGGGATGAATATCTGTTCAAATCCGAAAAAGATTATCCTGATATCCCTTCTCAGAAGTTCCTCGATCAGCGCAATCAGTGTAGGATTGCTGAATGTGTCTATCTTTGGCGTTACGAAAGCAAGCGACTTCATTTCTTCAAACCCGTAAACTGCAATACGCAAACGCCTGACCACGTGGTCTCATCAAGCTCTCTTCCCGTCATCCATTCAAAAACATTCAGCATCCTGAAGCCGTTTGTTTCACATATAAACTTCAGTTCCGGTAAAAAGAAATATCTCATTCTGTGCTCCTCGCGAAGCTCGAAATTCCTCTTTCCTTCGGACCTCGTTCCCTTAATAGTGTAATTTACCTCGACCACATTCTCGTTGTAAATCATGAAGGGTAATGCAGTTCTGATTATTTCAAGGCCGTTGCCCTTCAGCACCTTCCTTCTCTTCGAGGGACGGACAGTCAGTACGCAGGGCCCGTACCAGAAATCAAATATGAACAAACCGTTTTTCTTCAGATGCCTTGCGGCATTCTTAAAGCATCCGTTAAGCGATTCGTTGTCAGTAAGGTAGCTCATTACATGAAACAAAGATACAACCGCATCAAACTTCCTGCCGATATTGTAAGTTGATATGTTACCGTTGTGAACTGCAAGCTTCTTTGTCAATTCATTTTCTGCGATGTTTCTCTTCGCGATACTGCACATGGATTCAGAGAGTTCTATTCCCTCAACACTGAATCCGTTCATTGCAAACTCAATGCCGTGCAGGGCAGTGCCGCAACCGAAGTCTGCAATTAACTTTGCTTTCGGCAAATGTTCCCGGATCAGTTTTATTACATAATTCGCTTCGGAAGAGTAATCCTTGTCTTTATAAAGAAGGTCATAGTATTCCGAATACAAACCGAAAACTTCCCTGCTGTTATCCTGCACCGTCACAGATGAAGATACCTTTCGTAACCTCTTTCCTTCAGTTTGTCCTCTATCTCGCTGTAGTTCTCGATCATGTCAGACAGACTGTCAACAGTAATTCTCTTCAGGTTTGTGCTCACAGGAACCGGCTCGAGCTCAAGGTATTCAAACACTTTGTCTGCCGTAGCCTGATGCATCGCATTGTCTATCAGATCTTCTTCATAGATAACTTTAATATGCGGGATCCTGCCGAGATTCTCTTCTTCCGTGCGCTCAACTTCCTCGCCGTAGGTTATACCCTCAAAGAGTGTGTCGAAGTCAACCCTGATCTTCCTGTTCGATGCACTCTCGCCTTCCCTGATGTGAAGGACTTTGGTCTCTGCGGCGATAAGGCTTGACAGCTTGTGCCTAAGGAAATTGATCCTCTTAAGGTGTATGAACTTCCAGCCGTCCTGAGAAAGATCTGCAAGTATCTTGTCATAATGAGAGTACTTATGCTCGTACCTCAACTGAGCAATCTTCACCTTAAATCCGTAAACTTCCTTACCGTACATTGTTGCCCTCTTACTGCAGCTCTTGATGTAGGCTTCGGGAAATGCAACCCGCGACTTGCAGTAAAGAAAATTAAAGATCTCGACGTCACAAAAGATCTGCGGATGACAGTTCAGCAATTCCGTAAGCACTGTGCTTCCTGTTCTGCCCCTTGTATAAATTACAAACTTTTTTTGGGGATACCTGATCCTCGTATCAAGATAATTCTTGTATTTCGATCTTCGAATCTTCTCCTTCAGCGAGCTCATTTCAACTGTTGATTTTGATGCGCGGTCTCACTCATTAGAATCTTTCAAATATCTTCTCAACCGCAACTGCAACCTCTTCCATTTCTTCTTCCTTCATCGGGTAGTAAAGCGGTAACAGAATGCTGTTGTCGCTTGCATGCTCGCTCACTGGAAGGCTTATGCCCGGCATGATATCTCTGTATGCCTTTTCCCTGTGAGCGGTCATTATCCCTTTCCTTGTTGAAACGCCCTCAGAGCCGAGCAGAGACATAAGTTCGTCTCTGCTTACAGGTATACCGCTCAGCAGTGTTAGCGCATAAGACTGATAATTTGACATGCATCCTTCTTTCTCGCAGGGAACTCTGAGCCATTCTATCTTTTCAAATCTACTGTTATAGAACTCCGCAATGTTCCTTCTTTCCTTTACTATCATGTCAAGTTTCTCCAGTTGTCTGATACCTATCGCCGCCTGTATGTCGGTCATTCTGTAGTTGTACCCGAGCTCTGTATGCTCTTCAGTCAGGGCGCCTGCACTGAGATGCCTGTCATAACTTCCGGCATTCATTGCATGCTGACGCAGAAGCCTGATCCTTTCACTTAGTTCCTCATTTGAAGTAGTGATCATTCCGCCTTCACCGGTTGTGATCACTTTTCTCGGATGAAACGAAAAGCACGCAATCCCGGAATGACTTCCGATCTTCTTTCCTTTATATGAACTTCCCGCGGCGCAGGCAGCGTCTTCGATAAGCTTAAGCCCGTGCTCATCGCAGATTCTCTTCAGTTCATCAATTGCCGCCGGCATGCCGATCTGATGCACTGCAATCACAGCCTTCGTCTTGCCTGTTATTCTCTTTCTTACATCATCCGGGTCAAGGTTGAAATCAACCGGACGAATCTCTGCGAACACAGGCATTGCACCCGCATAGCGGACGCAGTTGGATGAGGCAATGTAGCTCATTGAAGGACATATTACTTCATCCCCAGGTCCAATTCCGGTTACTATCATTGCAAGATGAAGAGCAGTAGTGCAGTTGGAAACCGCAACCGCATGCCTGGCTCCCGTGTATTCGGCAAACCTCTGCTCGAATTCCTTTACCTTCGGGCCTTGCGCAACCCATCCTGAAAGCACTGTCTCCGCCGCAGCATCGGCTTCTTCCTTTGTAAGATATGGCTTTGCGATCGGGATCACAGTCGTGCTTCAGCCATTTCTGCAAATATCAACTTCGATCCCTTTGTTCTTTATAGAATGCTGTGCGGCTTCCAGTATCTCTATCACCTTCATTCCGGATTCTCCGTCAGAGAGAGGCCGTTTGCCGGTGGTGACTGCATCCCTGAATTCCGCCGCCATCAGCGACAATGCTTCGCGCGTATCCAGCTTGGGTATGTAGATGTCACCCGCCCGGTAATCAACAAGTATGTTCTTCTTCTCTTCATCCGTCTTGTGCTCATAGCCGGTATCATAAACTTTCACTTTTTCCGTCGGCTCAAGGTCGTTGAACACGATCATTTTTTTATCACCGCCGATAAGCATCATTCTGATCTTCACGGGAGATGACCATGAACAGTTGAAATGAGCGATGAATCCGTTACCGTAGTTGACCGTCAGGTAAGCAATATTCTCTATTCCGTTGTTTGTATGCGAGATGCCGGTGGCCTGCACGCTTTTCGGTTCATCACCGATTATGAAATTCAGTATCGATATGTCGTGCGTTGCGAGATCCCACAGCACGTTCACATCGGGCTGGAAAATTCCGAGATTTATCCGGGTGGAATCAAAGTACTTTATGTTCCCGATCTGTCCCGAGTCGATCAACTGCTTCATCTTCTGAACGGCGCCTGTGTATATATAGGTGTGGTCAACCATCAGGACTTTTGCCGCACTGCGAGATATTTCCATCAGTTCGTGCGCCTCGCTTATTCGTGATACCATCGGCTTCTCGACCAGCACATGCTTGCCGTTCATCAAAGCTCTCTTTGCCAGTTCGAAGTGTGTAAATACAGGAGTCGCAATGACCACTGCGTCAATTTCATGGTCAAGCAATATGTCATCCGGATCAGTTGAGAACACTGCGGAAGGGCAAAGATTGGCAAGATACTTCTGCCTTTCGCTTCTGTTATCAACTACGCGCTTCAGTTCAGCTCCCGCCAGGTTCGCAAAGTTCCTTACCAGGTTTGCACCCCAGTAACCGAATCCTATTATCCCGACTTTCATTCAGTTAAGAAATCTGTTTTATTATTGTCATTTTATCAAAGCCCTGTTAACGGATCAACCGAGGATCTCAAGAAGGGCCGATGCAGAAGTTTCAATTTCATCATCAGTCAGCGCAAGACCGCTCGGAAGATAGAAACCCATCTCTGAAAGTTCTTCGCTCACGGGCATGCATTGATCCTTTGCTATCCCAAGTTCAATGAGCGCCGGCTGTTTGTGCATTGGATAGAAGAACGGCCTCGTTCCGATTCCCATTTCACTGAGTTTCTTCATTGCAGTCTCCGCATTCATTCCGGCTTCTTTTGTCAGAACAACTCCGTAAACCCAGTAAATGCTTTCGGAATGCTTGTCAGCTTTTGGCGGAAGCTTCAGCTTTCTGCATCCGGAAAGAAGCCTGTCATACATTCGGCCGATGTGCCTCTTCTTTTCTACAAACTCACTGAGTCTTTCAAGCTGTGCCACTCCTACGGCCGCCTGCATGTTCGTCATTCTGAAATTATATCCAATCACATCGTGAAGGAATCTTTTCTCCGGCTTGAAGCAAAGGTTTCTGTATGACCTTGCCTTCTCTGCAATCCGGTCATCATCCGCAAGCACCATTCCCCCTTCGCCTGTAGTGATGTGCTTGTTCGGATAGAAACTGAATGCGCTGGCGCTTCCGAAACTGCCGCACGGTTTTCCGTCATACGTCTGCCCGATCTGCTCAGCCGCATCTTCTATCACCGTAAGTCCGTGCTTCGCGGCAATTGACATGATTGAATTCATATCTGCCGGCAGTCCGTAAATATGCACAGGCATGATTGCGGCAGTTGCAGAGGTTATCTTCTCTTCAATCCCTGATACATTAATGTTCCATGTCACAGGATCGGAATCCACAAACACAGGCGTTCCTCCAAGCCGGATAACTGCTATCGCGCATGAGATGATAGTGAATGCGGGCATTATCACTTCATCTCCCGGCTTAATGCCTGAAGCAAAAAGCGCAGTTTCAAGAGCCGCCGTGCCGTTGCAGACAGCTATACCGTGCTTCCTTCCGCACGAATCGGCAAACTCTCTTTCAAGCCTTGTCACAAACGGCCCTTCCGATGAGATCCACCCTGTGTCTATGCATTCGGCGAGATATTTCTTCTCGTTACCGTCGAGAACAGGCTGATTGACCGGAATGAATTTCAATCTCCGCTCCTGATACTCTTCTGCGCAGGAGCGCTGAAACGTGTCTTGTCATTTTCACCGTTGTACGGACCCTGCTTCACCTCCACCATTTCGATGTCATCCAGCACTTCAAACCCGTGACCGCCTGTTGCAAGCAGGATTATGTCCCCTGCGCCGATAGTCCTGCTCTCAAGATACTGCTGATCGTCATTGTAGAAGTCAACCCTAAGCCTGCCCTTCTTGATTATCAGCACCTCCTGAGTATAAAGAACTTCCCTTGAAACAGGGTTGTGGATATGAGGTTCGATCTTCTTTCCTGCAGGATGATTCATATAGCCAAGCTGTTGCGACAGCTCATTGCTTGTGAAGAAGTGGATTCCGGGTTTGCTGAACTCTGCCGGCAGTATTATCGCAAGCAGTTGTTCTCCGTCCCTGATGTACTCTGCATTCATTTCAAGTCTCTCCCGAACTTTGTCTTAAAATTTTCTCTCAATACTCTGTCAATTTCAGAAGCAAGATTTTTGTAACTGTAGTTCTTCAGCACGTGCTGTTGTCCTGCGGCAGCGATCTCTTCCCTTTCCTTTTCATTCCTGAGAAAGTAATTGATCTTGTCAAGGCAGTCCTTTTCATCAGTGAAGACTTCAAACAGTCCTTTCGGGAATGTCTCCTCAAGATTGTCCGCCTTTCTTGTGAGCAGGAACGAGCCCACGCCGAGCACTTCGAAAATTCTCTGATTCACTCCCATCCCGTCCGCGATCTCACAGTAATCATTGAACACGATTTTTGAATCCCTGTATATCTGAAGCATCTCAAGGCCTGCAGTCAATCCCTGGTGTACTTTTATCAGCGGATCATTCTTTTCGAAAACTTCTTCATTGTATCCCCACCATTTTATGTCAGTATTCTTTGCAAGGTACCTTGCGCATCTGGTGCGGTTCAGCCAGAACTTATCGCCAAGCCCGCCGACAAATGTGGTGTTGTAGAGCTTTTCGCCGTGCCTGAGTTCAGCGAGCACTCTCTCTTCAAATCCGTTTGCATTTATCACCGATCTCACATTATTCAGCTCAAAGAACTTTCTGTAGATCTCGGTGGATGTGAATATCAGATCGAAATCTGCCGGCGACCAGAACCTTGGAACCGGTGCGGCTATCCTTGATACTATCAGGCTCTTGCGTGAGAAACTGCCCCAGAACTCGCTCGGTATTCCTATCTGCTCTCTTACAAAGATCACATCCGGTTTGTACCTGTTAAGATAATCCTTAATGATGTTGAGCTTCCTCCTGTCCTTTACCGGCCGCACCGTATCTGCAAGCATGTCCTTAATGTTCTTTACCGCTTTCGAAGACCCGTAAAGATCCTTCTCGACTTTCTCAAGATACCGGTCAGTAACGATGAACTCTTCCGCTTCCCAGCCCATCTGCCGCAAATTGAAAGTGTAGAAGTCAGAAAAATTCGAACGTGTCGCGATGATCCATTCCAGCATTTCCTGCCTGTTCATCTTATCTACTTTCTCCTCATTTTTTTCAATGAGGGAGTTCAGGTACTTCTCCGGATTGACAGTGTCAAATTTAATTATTCGCATTTCCCTGCTTTCTTACTTTTGCCCGCTTCATTGCTTCCTCATAAACCGCAGTCCAGTCGGAAGACAATTTTGCATAACTGAATTCCTCTTCAATGATCCTTCCGTTTCCCGATGTCTTGATTTTTTCAGACTGCAGATTTGAACACAGGTAAGTCAGTTCTCCCGGCAGTTCATCCAAAGACCCGATCTCCCGGTAATAGACACCTTTCCGTCGCAACGAACCGTAAGGCATCCATGAACCGTTCACGACCACAGTGTCGGAGCAGAAAGCTTCAAGCATGGCGTTGTTCATATTGTCGGTCTCCCTCAGGTTCAGCTTTATGTCGGTTGCGGCTATTAAAAGAAGCACTTCTTCCTTGTCAAGATATTTCTCAAAGAATGTGTAATCTATGCCTGCGCCTTCAGCGGCATTTTTTACTTCCTTCAAATATCCGTTATGCTCCGGGCCGAGTCCGTATGTCATTACGAAGATGACATGGACCCTCTTTCTTGTTTCAGGAGGCAGTTTCTTCAGTTCTTCTATTATCCTGAGATGCCTTTGCCAGACTGAAGCATTATAACCGGCTTCAATGATTATTTTGTCACCGGAAATTCCGTTCTTTCTGCAGAATTCATCCCTGTGTTTTACTCTGTCCGACTTCAGGATCCTGTCGAGGAAATCGTTATCAACCGCGAAATGAACATTGCGAATTTTGTCCAGTTTATCTCTCCCGAACTTCACAAGAAAGTGCTCCGTCATTTCGGGAGTTGTAAGAAGTATCATGTCTGCCCTGTCAATTGCTTCATTCTGTTTAAGATATATTTCTTTGCCGGACATGTTAAGAAGGTCAGAACCCCAGAAGTGAAGTATGACAAACTGATCTTTACCGGCAAGTGCAAGCGGGATCAGCGCCTCCGCGCTTATGAAATGGAAATGCAGTATGTCATAACCGGAGATCGCATCCTTCAGCATTCCAGAAAATTTCTCGTTCTCAATGTAACTGTTCAGAAGCTTTTTCACTTTGCCGGGCTTCAGCCGAAACAGTGCGCTCAGAACAGCTCCGCGCCTTGTCCTGTCTGAAAGCGCACTGAAGAATCCTGACAAGATCTCCGGGCCCCCGGGACTTATGTTTCTCTTCCTCGGGAATTCCATTACTTTATCAAAGTCACCGGTCTCGTGAGCCAGCAGTTCACTGCCGTCGGGCTTTACAAGATTTGCAACGGTAATATGAAGGCCGGGAATCTCCTTTCGAAGAAGTCCCGATATGTTCTTTGTATGAAAGTAACTGCAATGGCCAAGGAACAGCGCACGCACCTTTCTTCCGCCCCCGGACTCAGAAGGAGTCATTTCTCTTTCTCTTCGCAATGAACTGCTGAGTCCTGTTATACTCGGCCCATTCGCCGATATCAAGCCATGATCTTTCGCTCACGGGGAAGACTCCCACTTTTCCTTTCCGGGAAGTGATGTTTGATATCAGCTCTGTTATGTGGAAGAAGCGGTTCTCGGGCACTTCTTCAAGGAGATGCGGTTCGAGTATGTATGTTCCGGAGTTTACTGCAAGCGTGAGTTCGGGCTTTTCGGTAATGCCGATGAACTTCCCTCCTTCTTCGAATTCGATCATTCCGTAAGGTATGGGGTAATGCTTCAGTGCTCCGATTATTGTAAGCTCATTCGAGTTCTCTTTGTGGAAATTATAGACTTCAGACAGATCCTGATCAAGTATCGTATCGCAATTGGTCATGAAGAAAGACGTTTCTATTTTTCCTCTGAGCATTGTCAGGCTTCCGCAGGTTCCGTATTCATTTTCTTCCTTTATTATGCTTATCTCTCTTTCCTTGTTGTCCAATCCTTCAATGTATGACTTTATCATTGAAGCCTTGTAATTGACGATCACGAAATACTTCCTGATACCGTAACTTCCGAATGTCTCCATTATGATCTCGATGATCGGTTTGTCGCCAACGGGGATCAGCGGCTTCGGAATTATGTTCGTCAGCGGCCGGAGCCTTGTTCCCTTGCCGCCTGCCATTATCACAACCGGCGCTTGAATCACATTCGATGGTGTATCAACATTGTGGATTATGTCTTCCCAGAACACCAGCCTGCTGATGTTGTTATTGGTATCGAGCACAGGCATAAATTCAGCCCTGTTGTGGATCATTGATTCCTCTATTTCTTCATCTGTCTGGTCGTCATGGCAAATTGTTATCTCATCTCTCAAAATTCCCTTAATACTTTGCTGAAGGTCAGTACCCTTTATGACTGCCCTTTGAATATCTCCGATGCTGATGAGGCTCTTGAACTTTCCTTCTTCATTTACAACAAGAAGCTTCATTCCGAGCTCGTCCATTTTCTTAAGCGTGTTCAGAATGCTGTCAGATACGTCAACCGAGATTTTCCCGAGAATTTCTCCCAGATCCTGCTTGTACCTCATGACCGTGCCGTGATTAATTGAAGAAACTAATTTGGGGCTTACCTTCTTTTCAATTCAATCCTACAACTGAAAACCTGTGTTTCTTCTGCGTAGGTTTTGCAGATTTTCCCTGAACCATTCAATTGTCATCTTCAGACCGTCATTCAAATTTGTCTCCGGCTTCCAGCCCGTATATTTCTCAAGCTTTGCAGAACTTCCCATGAGCCTCTCCACTTCGCTTCTGTCAGGCCTTACTCTTTCAACTTCGATCTCGATTTCCGGATCAGCGCCGCACAGTGAGCATATCATCTTCGCGATCTCGAGTATGCCGGCTTCCCTGCCCGTTGCGATGTTGACTTCCTCGCCGGTCAGAGCTTCGCATCTGCTTGCTTCGATGATCCCTCTGGCAGTGTCTTTCACATACACCATGTCACGGGTCGGAAGTATATTTCCGAGTTTGAGTTTTCCGCTTCCGCTGATCACCTGCATTATTACATCCGCGATCACAGCCCGTGCCGATTGTCTCGGTCCGTAAGTATTGAATGGCCGGACTATGGTGACAGGAAGTCCGTAACTTCTGTAATAAGACTCGGAGAGCGCATCCGCCGAGATCTTGGATGCGGCGTATGGCGACTGCCCCTGTCTCGGATGGAGCTCGTCAATCGGTACATACTTTGCAGTTCCGTAAACTTCCGACGTTGATGTGATCATTACTCTTTCAGTCTCATGCCTGCGGCAAGAGTTCAGCACGTTGAGCGTTCCCTTAACATTTGTATCAATAAAACTCTCGGCGGCAACATAGCTGTAAGGTACGGCAATAAGCGCCGCAAGGTGAAATACAACATCAACGCCTTTTACAAGACTGTCTGTGAGCGAACTGTCACGCACATCGCCTTTGACGATCTCAAGACTGCGGAACACTTTTTCGTCAAGAGTATCCAGCCAGCCGTTACTGCCGAATGAATTATAAAGCACAAGGCATCTTACATCTGCACCGGATTCAGCCAACTCTTCTGCAAGGTGGCTTCCGATGAATCCTTCCGATCCTGTTAAAAGAACCTTCATCTATGCTCTTATCATCCTGAATTCTCCGTCAATCAGACTGTAACTGCCGCGCCTGTTCAGCTTTCCTGATTTCCAGTAATCGCCCTGGATCACAGTAAGCCGGGCCGCGTTGTCAATTGAGTCCAGTACATTTTCCGTTGTTGTAGTGTCAACACTTGCAAAAAGCCTTATCACATAATTCTCTGCCCTTAAAAGTACTTTCGGTATCTCAAGCACGATCTTTCCCTCACCGCTCACGTCAGGCAGTTTCATTCCCATTTCGTCTGTAACAAATGATGCCCGCGCATTTCCGAACAGGTCCTGAAAATGAACTGCCAGTATCAGATTCCCGCTTACTGTCTCTGAACACCGATAGCTAAGCTCAACCGTAAGCTTTTCTCCGGAGATCACCTGTGTAACTTCCTCACCGCCGGCGCCTCTGAACTTCAGGTCTGTGAAACGGAATACCCCTGAACCGGCCCTGTCCATCCTTTCGGCAAGCAATCCGCTTTCTGCCCCTGAACCTGCGGAGAGATAGTTCGCAACGCATGATTCAACATCTCCCGAATATTTAAGCTTTCCGTATTCCAGGATCATTCCTGTTGAACACAGATTCTTCACCGCTGCCATGTTATGACTCACAAACAAAACTGTCCTTCCTTCATTCTTTGATACGTCCTGCATCTTTCCGATGCACTTGTTCTGAAACTCAGCATCGCCGACTGCAAGTACCTCGTCCACAATGAGTATCTCCGGCTCAAGGTGCGCCGCAACCGCGAATGCAAGCCTTACATACATGCCTGAAGAATACCTCTTTACCGGAGTATCAATGTAATTACCGATCCCGGAAAACTCAACGATCTCATCAAACTTCTTTTTTATCTCACTCTTTGTCATTCCGAGTATCGAACCGTTAAGGTATATGTTCTCCCTTCCGGTTAGCTCCTGATGAAATCCCGTTCCCACTTCAAGAAGGCTGGCAATCCTTCCCTTCACAAGTATCGAGCCTTTGGTCGGAGAAGTAACGCGTGAAAGTATTTTCAGCAGAGTTGACTTCCCTGCGCCGTTCCTTCCTATGATCGCAAGAACCTCGCCCCTTTTCACTTCAAATCCGATGTCTTTAAGTGCCCACACAAACTCTGAGCCGTTTCCGGAAAGTCTGTTATTTGTTGCGCCTACTTTGGCAAGAGGGTCCTCACCTCCCGTGATCTTTCTGAAAAGCCTGTTGAAATCGTTTACGATAGTTCCGGTAGTTATCACTCCGAGCCTGTACAGTTTCGAAACTTCATTCGCACGTATTACGACGTCGCTCATTGCAGATCCTTCATCAGTACTTTCTGGAAAGCCCGGAATATTCGAACTGCTTACCCGAGTATCGCGAACCGAAATGGTCAAGAAGGCGCTTCACGCTTTCTTCAAACGGGACCTCTGCTGTCCATCCTGTGTCCCTTCGTATCTTCTCATTGCTTCCTATTATCACTGCATTGTCCTTCGGCCTGAGAAGCTGTCTGTTCTCCTTAACTGTCACTGAGATCTGCAGATGATCGCACATGATGCGTATCATGTTGTGCAGTGATATTCCCGTGCCGGAACAGACATTGTATGTCTCGCCCTTTCTCCCGTGCTTCAGCAACAGGTCGTATGCCCGGACCACATCCTCAACATCAACAAAATCCCTTACAATGCTCGTATCCCCTGCCACAAGCAATTCTCCCCTTCCGCTGTGCCTGATCTCAAGAAGCTGTGCTGCAAAAGATGATGCGGCATGCTCACTGTTCATTCCCGGTCCGATGTGATTGAAAGAGCGTGTCATTACGATGTCAAGACCGTAAACATCCGAGTAAAGCCTTGCAACAAGTTCCTGCGAATACCTTGCTATACCGAACGGGCTCGCCGGATTCAGCGACTGATCTTCCTTAAGCGGAAGATCCCTTAACTCAACATTGCCGTACTCTTCGGAGGAGCCGACGGAAAGTATTCTGCATTGCGCTCCTGCGGACCTCACCGACTCAACAAGATTTACAAATGTGTTCAGATTGTTCTGAAAGCTTATCTCAGGGCTTTTCCAGCTGTCACGAACACTGCTGTACGAAGCAAGATGAACAATGAAATCGGGTTTGAAGTCATACACAATTTTGCAGAGCCTGTTCTTGTCACGCATGTCAACCCTGAAAAACCTGAAGCAGTCCGGCAACTCTGCACTCGCGTACGAAGGTTCTGAAATGTCAATCCCTGCGATAACATTGCCGCTGTAGCGGCAAAGACAGTCAATGAACTTCCTCCCAACAAACCCTGAACTTCCCGTTATCAGATACCTGCTCATGCCATGCAGTCAGTCAATTCTCTTCAGCAGTTTTGCATCTTCAAGAGCAAGCGCGTTGTCGTGAAGAACCTCTACCGGTATCCCCGACATTTCGCTGATCTTTATCAGGTCAGATGTTCCGTCTGACATGTTCAAAGTCCACATCATTGCCTTCACTTTTTCGGCAGTGTCTTTTCTTGAACCTTCAGAAGGATAGAGGCCTCTCTTCCCGAGCTGAGGTTCGCAATTAGGCATGAGATTTTCGTAGCGTCCGTTCATCATTAACGTGTTCACGATCCTGTGGCACATCTTTGCAGACTCTTCCATTGATTCAAACGAAATGAAGCTCTTGTTGTCTGCAGATGTGTGATACTCCTCATACTTCCCGTAGCGTGTCCTCATCAGAGAACCCACAGGCAGGTTGAACCCGGGCGAGCAGTACTGTCGTTCATCACTGCCTGTCGGGAAAAAATTTTCGATGTTGTAATCAACTCCCGAAGTTTCAAGGACATATTCTGCCGCTCTGTCTGCAAGACTTTTACCTGTCCTGCTTCTCTTATATGTGAACCTTCCCGGATCTCCTATGCATGTCAGCACGTATCCGGCAATAAGTTCGTTCTTCAGTCTCTCACCCTGCTCATGCAGATACCAAATCGAACCGATCGTTTCCGGCACAAAAAGAAATCTGACTGTGAAGTGCCTGTCGCTGTCGCTCTTGAGAAGCCTGTAAAGAAAGGCCGACACTATCGGCCCGGACAGTTCGTTGTTTGCCATTGAGGGATGGCAGATATAAGTGGAGATGAGAATCTCCTTATCCGATCTTCCTTTCAGCACGGCCTCCGCCACTGTCATTGATCCCTGGGGATTATGAGATGCATCTATGAATACTTCGTAAGTGTCATCCTTAAGTCCTTTAAGAAAATTGTGGCTCACGCAGAATCCCCATGCGGGTGAGTAATATGAGGTCAGATACGGAACATGTTCGGGCTGATCAGGGATCGAATGCAGATGAGGAAGAAGTTCTGAAAGTGACAGCTTTCCGCTGAAGCCCTGTGAGTATCCCATCAGGTGGAGATTGTTCTCTGCAAAGTCAACGATCTTCCTTCCGGCCCCGTCCTTTATCCACGCGTCTTTCACATTCCATTCCGGCGGCACTGTCCAGTCAAAGCACTGCGTGCCTGAAGGCACCTCAGTTATTTCAAGGTCAGCCAATTCTGAAATGATCTTCAGAGTCTCCCTGTTGCCGTCGCCGGTCAGGCTTCTGTTCAAAGGCCAGAGCCTGTCGAAATATTCTTCCATCTCCTTCTTCATTGCCCCGCTACTGTCATTGGCGCTCAATGCCGGTCAATTCTGTAAAGCATTCCTTCCGATCTTCCCGAACGTATGACCTTTGCGGCTTCCCTGTAAACGGTTGACGCATCTATCACGTGCATCCTGCTGCCTGTACCCGGTCTGTCGCCTTTGAACATTCCCATTGACCATAAGTATTCTTCCATAGGTTTTACATCCGTTTCCACTCCCATCTCCAGGTTTCTTGCAAAGAGATTGAACTCCCTCACTGATTCCACGCCTTCGGCATTCACATAATTTCCTCGGAACAATTTGTGGTATCTGTTCGGCGCATTCTCCGTCTCTTCCACATAATGATAGAATGTCATGCAAAACTCTCCGGCAACATCTATTGCCGCTATCTTTCCGCCCAACTGCATCAGTTTTGCAAAGGGCGAATCAATTCCGAATGCGCTGAAGTTCTCAAGGCCTTTGAACTTATCCGAGTGATGTCCGATCACGGCAAAGGAAAACAGCGGATGCCCTGTACGCACGGCGTTGCTTCTCTTTCGTGCGCACTCAGTCAGCACTCCTGTTTCCGATCTTGTGTTGCGTACGTCGAACGTCTCCCCCCTGGTGAAGCCGAAATTGTAAGTCGGAAAGATGAGTGTCCCGAATCTTCCCACAGCAGTAATGAGTGAATCAAGTACATCTTCCGGCGTGATCTCAATGTCCTTCTCTTTGAAGCTTCGCAGAAATCCCGACAGCGCACTGTGCACCAATACAGTATCACCGTCCTCAAGTCCGCTTTCCATCCATGACTTTGCCAGCCGGTCAACGATCTCCGGATTTGTAATCACATCTTCATTCATTTTTCAGATATTCAGGATCTTCATTATTGTATCTGCGGCGGCATCACCGGCTCTGCCCGGATTATATGAAAGCTTTGCGGCTAACTCTCTTCTCTTAAGAGAAAATTCACCGGGCTCATTGATGCTTCTCATTACTTCATCAGCGAGTCCGGAAACATCTTTCACGACGATACCCGTGTGTCTTCCTGCATTTGCTTTGGGATCGTTCTTAACGAGGTCAGCCGTGGTTTCTCCAAAACCTGAATAAACTTTCGCAAGCGTCTTTTCAAAGAACTCCGGACAGTCAATGTAAACAACCGGCTTGTCAAGCATGATGAACTCTAGCGCTACACTGCTCACATCCGTAACCATTACATCAGCCGCGGCAAGGAGTGGGTCAATGTTCATTACCGGCACATGCCTGAAATTCTCTGCCGTTTCAAATTCCGAAAGCTCTTTGATCCAGTCAACTCCGCCGGTGTAGAACTGATAACTTGGACCGTCAGGTCTGCAGTAACTTATCGGATGCAGTTTCACGATCAGATTCACTGAAGGGATCTTCAACAGTTCCCTGATGATCTCTTTGCCCTTCGTCCTGAGCGACAAGCCCTCATCCCATGAAGGCGAGTAAATGACCGTCCTGAGCGAAGTTGACAATCCGAGCTCCTTAAGAACTTCTTCTCTGTTGTACTTGCCGTTCAGCAAGTCGTCTGACTTTGAATAGCCGACATCATAAAGATCGATCCTGCGATCCTGCAAACCGTAGTTCATGATAGTAAGCTCCGTCTGCTCTCTGTGCAATGGGCTTGTGAGAAAGTGCGCGTCGAAGTTCACGAATTCGCTCTTCTGATACGACTGATACTTTACGGGTTGATTATGATTAATGTGAATTCTGTAAGAGTTTTTGCTTCCCACACCGTATATGTGCGCAGAAATGAAAAGGTCTGCTTCTCCCAGCTCCCTGCTCATCTTCACAGGGAATTGCCTGCTTTTATCAACGCCGAATACTTCAAGCTGTTCATCTCCTGCATAGTGCGTTGCAATATAGTATGAGATCTTGTTTGTTCTCTCTTTCAGTTTCCTGTAAAGCGGAAGGAAGTGGGGTATGAATGAAAGCTCTTCTATGTCGAGAATTACAACCTTCCTGCCTGCAATCTTGTCGGCCTTCATGCGGAGTCTGACCGCATCCGTGCGCAGTTTCCTTTTCGCGGATGAGAACAATCAAAGAATTCTTTTCATTATATCAAGCAGACTTTGCTGTGTGATCTTTCTGGGATTGTTTCCAAGCCTCTCCGCATTTGTATTCAAAGCGATCTGCTCAATTTCTTTCATTCCGCTGATTCCCAGATCCGTAAGTGTAGTTTTCAGTCCGCAATTCTTTATCAGTGCATTTATCTTCTTACCGCATTCTTCAGGATCATTTGCATTCAGTATATTCAGAATTCTCCTTACGGCATTTCTGACTTGCTCTGCGCCGCGCTTGTCGTTGCTGTCGTCTTCGGTAACTTCACTGTTGTACTTAAGAAATTCACCGAGCGTAATGCAGACCGCCTGTCCGTGAGGAATGCCGTAAACGCTCGTCATGGTGTATGACACGGCATGCGGGGCGGTTGTCTTTGAAATGTTTATGGCTTTGCCGGCAA
>CAZTQR010000028.1:10008-40853 GCA_964615795.1 uncultured Ignavibacteriaceae bacterium | reverse complement strand
AAATCAATTCGCCACCCCCCTTTCTTCAGAAATCAATTCGCCACCCCCCTTTCTTTAGAAAGGGGGGCAGGGGGGATTGCATCCCCCGCCCAAATTACATAACTTGAAACCTAATCCAACCACAATGAACACCACACAGCGCAAAGAGCTCTGGCTTCAGTTCGGAGCCGCAATTGACATGTTTGAAAGAGCAGTCAGGCACTGCAGTCAGCAATACTGGGACGATGATTCAAAGTTCTGGTATGTTGCATACCACACACTGTTCTACCTAGACTACTACCTCGATGAAGACTCTGACAGCTTCAGGCCGCCGGAGCCGTTCTCCCTTTCGGAGTTTGACGAGGAAGGAGCTTTGCCCGAACGCACTTACACCAAGGATGAGCTTTTGCGCTATCTTGAGCACTGCAGGGCGAAGTGCAGGGCCCTCATATCAGGCCTGGACGATGTGAACGAGCAGAAGCGCTTCATTAACGCATACAGGAATTACAGCAGGTTCGAGATACTCCTTTACAATATGAGGCATGTTCAGCACCATACTGCTCAGTTGAACCTGTTCCTGCGCATGAAGATGAACGAAGCGCCGGACTGGGTTTCGAGGACGAAGGCGGGGCTGGAGGGGTGAGGGGGGCCGGCCCGAAGGGCCGGACGGGATAAGGCACGAAGTGCCTTCTGCGGATGTTCGTTCAGACCGCAAAACTTGAATCCTACAGAATCGCGGAATTTGTTTTTGTACATCATTTGAGTTGATTTATTTTTCTTTAGGATTACTGCATCCTTAAGTGTATTAAACATGAATAGTCCCCAAAGACAGGCACATAATTTTTTCCTAAACAAAAACCAAAAAGGAGGAAAAATGAAAGCACCAAGAACACTCTTCTTCAACCTGTTTGTGTCAGCGTTCATTCTCATGCTTGCCGGGGCGTCACAGGCTACGGTCTGGACGATCAACAATGTGATCAACGGCTCCCAGGAAGTGCCGCCGGTCACAACAAGCGGCAGCGGTACAATCGTTGGAACTTACGACGATGTCACAAATCTGCTGAGCGCCACTATCACATTCAGCGGGCTGACAGGCACCACATCGGCTGGACATTACCATGGCCCGGCTGCAGCCGGTTCAACAGCGGGAGTAAGGATAGGGTTCACAAATATTCCGCTGGGAGTTACATCTGGTTCGTTCTCTCCGTCTCATACGCTTACTGCCTCTCAGGAGACGGAACTGCTCAGTGGCCTATGGTATGTAAATATCCATACATCCTTCAGGCCGGGAGGTGAGATACGAGGACAGATCTACCCCGCACTCCCGCAGTACAATCTATCGCTGACTCACCTCATAGAAGGCCTTTACGACGCAGGGCTTAATTTGATGGTGGGCGATACTGTCACTGTCAATATCAGAAACTCGGCTTCACCGTTTGCCCTCATCGAGAGCAAGAAGGTCAAGCTCAGCAATACCGGAACAGGGGCGTTCATCTATAACCTGCTGGCAAATTCAACCCCGTACTACATTCAGGTCATACACAGGAACGGGCTTGAAACCTGGAGCGGCAGTACGGTACAGTTCACTTCCAATGCGGCATCTTATGACTTCACAACTTCGGCGGCGCAGTCATACGGAAGCAATTCCGTTCTCAAGGGAACAAAGTACTGCTCCTACAGCGGCGATACGAATCAGGACGGAGCCATTGACGCCTCAGACCTTTCTCAGATCGATAACGATGCCACCGGGTTCGTCTCCGGGTATGTGCCGACTGATCTCGACGGAAATGACTTCGTTGACGGATCAGACGCGGCAATCGCAGGAAACAATGCATTCAATTTTGTGGGAGTCATAAGGCCGTGATAGGATGCTGATTTCCGCTAAGCAGCATTTGAAGGGCTCGCTTGAGTCTAAGACTCGTCCTTCTTAGCCCGGCTATGGCCGGGCTTTTTTATTGCTGTTGAGGCGCAATAATTAGTGATTCATTTGCCCTCTGCCGGGCAACTTATTAAGAAGTTATTAACATTAAGTAAGTATTAAGGAGAAAGTGATAACCTCGTTAAAGTAAACATAGTTAACAGTTTGCTTGGAAATTTTGGAGCCAGATTTTAACTAAGAAACAGTATTTTTGCAGGTGTCCCAAAAAATGTTTGTATTACTTTAGGTTAATTTCATTATATTAGCTCACCTGAATCAACCCCCAACTAAAACAACAATTAAGCTTCTCGGGATAAAGAAAGGAGTTAAGTGATTCCGAAGCATAATTTCTTTTTTAATTAAAGGGGCGAAATGAGAAAACTTTTTCTCTGTGCTTTTTTGATTTTTGCAGCAGGTGAGATTCCTGCCCGAACAGTAACTCTCAACACAGGCGGTACAATGTTAGAACTCAAATCAGACGGTAAGCGAATCGGCATAGTAATGAAGCAGGAAGTTTCATTGACTGAAGCCGGAAGAATGCTTGGCGGTTACTTTGGAAGTTCCGATAAGCTGAGCCGCCTCGAAGGAAATTTTTTCATGCTTGAGTTTTTCAGCAGAAAGTCTGACGCCGAGATCAGTTGGCTGATGAATGAAATCGGAAGCAAAGAGGCAGGCGTAAAGTCAGTTGTGAGCTCTTATACCGGCACTTCGGAAAAAGTTTACTGCTTCCCGACAGACCGGCTCATTGTGAAGCTCAGGTCCGAATCAGACCGTGCAAAGCTTGAAACAATGAATGCAGAGCTCGGATGTTACGTCACGGGCAATGTCAACGGTCTTCTTGGTTTTCTGCTGAGGACAAATCCGGAAAACAATCTCAGCACTCTTGAACTCACTCAGTTATATTCATCAAGAGGCATCTTCGAATATGTTCAGCCCGACTTCCTTTATCCTGATGCAAACCTTCTTCTTTCGTTGCCAAATGATCAGTACTTCTCAAATCAATGGGCTTTGAATAACACCGGACAATCTGTTCAGACGGGCAGTACTTTTCAGAGCTTTGGCGATTTAGCTTCTGCAAACGGACTTCCGGATGCGGACATAGATGCAGTTGAAGCGTGGGAAGTGACGGACGGCATTCCGTCAGTTAAGATCGCCGTGATTGACAGCGGGATTGATTCAGCACATACGGAGTTTCAGGGGCAGGGGCATTTGCTCACCGGCTATGACGCTTTCAATAACCGTTACGGTTCATCACAGGATTACTTCAATCACGGAACATCAGTTGCCGGAATCATCGGAGCATTGCAGGGCAACGGCATCGGAATTTCAGGAGTTGCGCCCGGCTGTGCATTGATGTCTGTATGCATGTACGACAACAACGGAACAACTTCAACTTCGGTCATAACAAGGGCTTTCGACACGGCGGTTGCAAACGGCGCCGATGTTATAAACGGAAGCTGGGGCGGCGGATTGCCTGAGCCTGCAATTACAAATGCAATAAACAATGCGGCGGTTTCGGGAAGAGGCGGCCTTGGCTGCGCTGTGATCTTCTCTTCCGGAAATGACGGGAGAAATCCTCCCGTATATCCGTCAACACTTTCAAACGTGATCTGTGCAGGTTCTTCAACTCCGCATGACCAGAAGAAATCTCCCGGTACGGGAAACCAGTTCTACTGGGGAACCAACTACGGAGAAGATTCTAACGGAGACCTTGACATCATTGCACCGACAAATTGTTTCTCTCTCGCAGTGGGAGGATATCAGCCGAATTTCACCGGTTCGTCTGCTTCCGCCGCTTATGTTTCCGGTGCAGCTGCGCTTGTGCTTTCGGCCGCGCCTTCGCTTTCGAGGAGCAATGTCTATGGCAGTATCTTGAGAGGATGCGACAAGCCGGACAATGTTCATTACTCAGCTATTAAGACTTACGGAAGATGGAACCCGTATTACGGATACGGCAGACTGAATGTGAATGCGGCGGTTAGGCTTGCCGCGGGGACGGATGCGGCTCCGCCTGTGATCTCTCACAGAAACGTTTCATCTCACTCAAGCACTTATGCAACTGTTGTAACTGCCGATATTACAGACCAAGACGGTTCCGCTGTTCCGGCCACAGGCACCCAGTCTCCAAAGATCCATTATATGATAAAGAAAGGAACCGGTAACTGGTCTGCGTTTGATTCTGCCTACTCATACAGCAATTCAGGAAACACTTTCTATTTCAGAATACCCTCACTTGGTTGGGAAAGCGAAGTCAAGTACTGCATCTCCGCAAGCGACAATGCAGGGAACAGGGCTTGTTTTCCTTTGCATTCGAAAAATTCACAGTACTATTGCTTCTTTGCTGTGGGCAACATTACCAGCGAGTCTGCGAAACTGCCTGCATTCACAGGCGCTGATTATGGCGGCACAGTTTCACCGGCAGTCAACTTCAATGCATTTACTATTCTGGATGCAAAGTTCAGGATAAACATGAGGCACACTTACCTTGACAATGAATCTTTTCAGATCTATGCGCCGTCCACTGACGCAAACAACAACAGAAAATGCCTGTTTGCAAATAACGGGGGGAGCGGCGATAACATCTATGGTGCTTATGTAACTGACTCTGCCTCACAATTCTGGAGAGAGGGTACTCCGCCATACTTGAACGGAACTTTCAAACCGGATTATACACTCGCGGGGCTGAGAGGGATGAACGCAGGAGGAGCATGGAGGATGATCCATTTTGACGGCGGCATAACTGACTATGCATTCTTCGACAGCGTAAGGATCACGCTGTACAGGACTACAGGGGCAAAATCTCCCTGCGCAAGGCTCAACAATCCTTCCGACTCGATTTTATATTTCGATAACTCTGCATTTCCGGGAACATACGAAAAGGATTTTTATCTTAAAAACTCCGGTACATCTGCAATGAGCGTTTCGTCTCACAGCATTACCGGACAGCAATCAGCAATGTATTCCCTGATCAACACGCCGCCTTCAAGCATCAGCGCAGGAGACAGCGGCTTGTTCAGAGTAAGGCTCAATACAGCCGTTGGTTCAACCGCCGTTTCGCAGGCAACGCTGAACATCGGCACCAATGATCCTTCAAAACCGGTTTTCAAAGTTTCGCTTCAGACAAATGACTCTTTGAGAACGGGCCTGAAGAATCTCCAGTTGACAGCCCTCGTTCAGGGGCTTTACAATCCGGTCACAAACACTTCCATGAGGGACACTCTCACTGTATTGCTTAGGCGGTTCACATCTCCTTACGCACTTGTGGACTCCGCAGATGCTTACATGAGCTCTTCGGGAACAGGTTCTTTCAATTTCAGGAATGCGCAGACGGGTGTAAGCTACTATATTGTTGTAAGGCACAGGAACGGCCTTGAGACCTGGAGCTCCGCGCCGGTTGTATTCAGCGGAATTCAGGCGTCTTACAATTTTACTTCTTCCGCATCCACGGCATACGGCGGTAATCTCGTTCTCAAAGGAACGAAGTACTGCATTTACAGCGGCGACATAAATTTTGATTTTCAGATTGACGGCGCTGATGTTGTTTCTGCGGATAACGCCGCCTCAAACTATTCTTACGGCTACCTTCCCCAGGATATTAATGGTGATGGATTTGTGGATGCGACGGACGTTGAGATCACGCACAACAATTCTGAAGATTATGTGGGAGTTATCAGGCCTTAAGTTCAGCGCAAGCTGAACCCTCCATACGCCGCAGATGAGTCTTTGTCTGCGGCGTAACTTTTTTATGGCTGGCCTAAACTGCCGAGTTCGTTGATTATACGGATTGATAAGCCTATTTTTGTACAAATTCTTTGCTTGAAAATTAATTTCACTCTCCGTAAAGCCATTTCCGGCTTATCCGGGGCCTTAGTAAGTCATATCGCGTTCACGGTGTTCGTTGCCTTTGCGGCGCTTTTGTCAATGCTTTCCGGCGAGTTATTCGGACAGGCCGGAACTTACTACAATTCCATTTCAACATCTTCCCCGACCTTTGTAAATGACCTGAAGTCAAGAGTGCGCTCTCCGTACAACAGGGTCTCTTACGACAACTATGATGAGACAGTAATTGCAAACTACGCTTCCATAAATAACGGCAACGGAACAAGGTCCGTATTCTGCGTTTATTCCGGTTACGAATACATTTACTCCGGGGCATTCACATGGACTGTGCTGAGCCGCGAACATACATGGGCTCACAGCTGGATGCCGACATTCCCGTCAACTCAGAACGATCAGTATTCTGACCAGTACATGCTCTATCCCACGCATCAGAACAATGCTAATGCAAGGAGAAGCAATCATCCTTTCGGATATGTTGTAAACGTCACTTACCAGTTCCTTGAAGGCAAAGTGGGCACAGACTCTTCCGGCAATATTGTTTACGAACCTATGGACAATTTCAAAGGCGATCTTGCGCGTGCACTGCTTTATGCCGTCGTCAGGTATGATGATGTTTCAGGAAACTCATGGTCATTCAACTGGCTCAACAATACTAAACTTCCTTCGCTTGGTGAGGACCCGCAGAGCCTTCAGCTGCTTCTTGCATGGCACAGGCTCGATCCGCCGGATAAGTGGGAAATTGAGAGAAGCAATTATGTTCAGTCAGTTCAGTTGAACAGAAACCCGTTCATAGACAGGCCCGAATATGCGTCATTCATTGACTTCAATAATGTTACGAAGCTCAGCCCGGTATTTGCGGCCGAGCCGTCGAACCATGTTACTTCCCTTGCATCTTCGGCCTCCGGCACATCAGTTACTCTAAACTGGAATGATGCAACAGGTTCACAGCTTCCGGCCGGATACATGATCTTAGCATACAATAAGAACAACTATTACCTGCCGGTTGACGGATCAGAGTATGCACAGGACACATTGCTGTCCGACGGATTTGCAAGGGTCTTCGTTCCTTACAGCGGATCGAACTCCTTTACTTTCCCGAATCTTGTTAACAACATCAGGTACTATTTCACCGTCTATTCCTATAACGGATCGGGAGCGCAGATCAATTACAAGATTGACGGATCATTGCCGCAGACAAATGTTCTCGTCAATCCGACATTGGCAACTGAGCCGGCCAACCATGCAACTGGTTTCGGCATTACGAGCATTACTTCTTCCGCAATACAGCTAAGCTGGACAGATGCCCTGCCGGGCACTCAACCGCCTTCAGGATACCTGCTCGTTGGCAATAACTCAGGTGATACAACTTCGCCGTCCGACGGCCTGGAATATATTGATGATCTTGTACTTTCAGACGGGCTGGCAAGAGTGAACATCCCCTATGCCGCGGCAAACAATTACACTTTCACCGGACTCTTTGCAGGCACAAGCTATCACTTCAGGCTGTATTCATACAACGGCGAAGGCACTCAGATCAATTACAAAACCGTCCCGCTTGCGCCTCAGGCATCGGGCACAACTACAGGCATTCAGTCTGCGGCTGTAACAATACTTGCAGACAATTTCAGCAGGGCAAACAGCAATTCTCTCGGCAATACACTTCTTCCCGCCAATATTCCCTGGGTTGAAACCGAGACAGTGAGCCCCGGTTCAGTATCTGTAAGCTCTTCCCGGATGAAGCTTGCTTCCACAACAGCCGGCAGGGATGCCGCATTTGCGGACCTGTCACAGCTTGAAGGATACAGACAGATCTTTGCAGATGCAGATACGACTCTTGTCTGGGCATTCAATATGCGGCAGACAAGGGCTGATCCTTCCGGACACGACAACAACAATTACGGTATTGCATTCATCCTCGGAAAATCAACTCAGGACCTTTCAAGCGGAAACGGGTATGCCGTGGTGCTCGGACAAAGCGGAAGCACGGATGCGATCAGAATTGCGAGATTTACCGGAGGGATGATCGGCAATTCAAGGTTCACAAACATTGTATCCGGCGGGGATTATTCAAATCAGTATCTAAGTGTCAGGGTCACATTCCAGCCTTCCGGCAATCTGTGGTCACTTTATGTTGACAGCAGTTCGGCAGGATTCCCGCAATCAGATCCGCGCAATTCTGCAACTCAGATAGGAAGTGCATCCGACAGCACATTTACATCTACTGCGTTGCCTCATGCAGGAGCGCTTTGGAATCACGTTACAGGCGCAGGCGACTCCGCGGTCTTCGATGATATTTATTTTACGGAACTCTCACTGAAGGCCGAGATATCCGTTATTCCGGAAGGCCTGCTCAATGAATCCACCGTGAGACTGAACATGCGGGATACGGTGACTGCTTTCCTCATGAGCCCCGATTCACCATTTGCTGTCATGGATTCGGCAAAGGCTGTGATAGACTCGGTCACGTTCACCGGCTCATTCTCTTTCAGTGTTTCTCAAAGCGGCTCGTATTATATTGCGGTCAGGCACAGGAACAGCATCGAGACGTGGAGCAACATTCCGGTATCATTCTCACACGGATCTGTAAGAACATTCGACTTTACTTCCCTGCAGGGCAATGCGTTCGGAAACAACACGGTTCAGAGATCCGGCAAGTACTGCATATATTCGGGAGATGCGAACAAAGACGGCACCGTTGACGGGTTTGACCTAAGTATGATAGACAATGACGCATTTACTTTCGTTTCGGGATACATACAAACGGATCTTGACGGAGACGGCTTTGCAGATGCTTCAGATGCGGCGATTGCAGACAACAACGCATTCAACTTTGTTTCAAAGATAGTTCCCTGACGTTTCATTCCCCAATGCTCACTGCCGGAAGATCCGGCCATTTCAATGATTTTTGAAGAACTAAACTTAATTCAAAATGAAGAAGACTACACTTCTTTGTGCAGTTGCGCTTATGATCGCAGTTACTGCACAGTTTGCCGGAGCTCAGTACAAAATGAGGCTCGCTTATCCCAACATGCCGGCGTTCAACAACCCGATAGAAATGACGAACGCGGGTGACGGGACAAACAGGGTATTCGTTGTTCAGCAGAGAGGATTGATCTACGTTTTCCCGAACGACCCGTCAGCCAGCACGAGGAAGACTTTCATGAACAACACTAACGTGTCGCAGTCGGGAAGCGAAAAGGGATTGCTCGGTATGGCATTCCATCCCAACTATGAAACCAACAGATACTTTTTTCTGAGTTTCACATTTGATTCCGCAGGAGGAACATGGTCGAGGATTGCGAGGTATGAAGCAAGCGGTGTAAATCCTGATACAGGTTTGCAGAGTACTGAACGGATCATTCTTACTCTGAGCCAGCCTTACACAAATCACAACGGCGGTAAGATAGCCTTCGGCCCTGACGGTTATCTTTACATCTCTTACGGAGACGGCGGAAGCGGCGGCGATCCGGGGAACAGGGCGCAGGACAGCACGACACTGCTCGGAAAGATCCTCAGGATCAACATTGATTCAGCAAGCGGCGGCAATGCATATTCAATACCTCCGGACAATCCTTTTGTAACAAGACCCTCATGGAAAAAGGAGATATTCGCTTACGGACTTCGAAACGTCTGGAAGTTCAATTTCGATTACACAACCGGCAGGATATGGGCCGGTGATGTAGGGCAGGGTGCTTGGGAAGAAATTGACATAATTGAAAGCGGAAAGAACTACGGGTGGAACAAGATGGAAGGATTTTACTGCTACGGCACTTGCGATACCACCGGGAAAGGATTCACAAGGCCGATCTACAACTACTCCCACTCTCTCGGCATATCAATAACAGGAGGATATGTTTACAGGGGATCACAACTTCCCGGGCTTTACGGAAAGTATCTTTATGCCGATTACGGCGCAGGAACTCTTTGGTCGCTGACTTACGATTTCATAAATCCGCCGGTAAATACAACACTTCAGGATACAAGCTGGTCAATTTCATCCTTCGGAGAAGATGAGAACAAAGAGGTGTACATACTGAGATACAGCTCTACCACCGGATTCATTTACAAGATCGTCAACACATCGGTCATTACACTTGACCTGAAATTGGCTATCGAAGGCTTTTACAATCCCTCGCTTGACAGGCTGGCTTTAAGAGATACCGTTAAGGTGTACCTGCATCAGGCTACAGCGCCGGGCATAATTGTTGATTCAGCTTCCGCAGTAATTGACTCAGCTACGCTCAAAGGTTTCTTCATTTTCAACAATGCTCCGACCGGTCTGTATTATATAAGGGTAACCAGCAGAAACGGCCTGGATACATGGAGCAAAGCGGGAGGGGAGTCTCTTCAGAGAGGAATCTCAAACGCTTACGATTTCACCACAGCGGCTTCACAGGCATACGGAAGCAATCAGAAGCTGGTCGGCTCTAAGTACTGTGTTTTCAGCGGCGATGTCAACGGAGACGGGGCGATTGACGGCACCGACAATGTGATGATCGACAACGATGCATTTGCCTTTGCCACGGGATTCCTCGTCACTGACCTGAACGGAGACTATACAATTGACGGAACAGACCTGATCATTGCCGATAACAATGCATTCAATTTTGTAGCTGTCATTCAGCCGTAAGGCAGGACTGAAAAAAGTCGGATCAAAGTTTACACAGAAACTGAAAAAAATTAAGTATCTTTGATTTGATGAAAAAGCTATATTGCACACAAAGCAATTTATAAATCAAAAACGAAACCCAAATTACAATGAAAATCGTAATGTCAATGGTTTTGGCTGTTTTGGTTCTTGCCGGTTTTTCAAAGAATGCAAGCGCTACAGATACAGTCTATGCAAAACCGACTTACACTCTTAAGGTGACCGGACAGGCATTGCCGGCTCCGAACAGATATGAGTTTGAAGTAAGGATCAAACACACAAATCCAACTGAAACACCATTCTATTACGCAGGAGCTCAGTACTTTTTCGATTTCAATCCGGCAATTGCAAACGGAGGAACACTTGCCTATGCATATTCCGGTCCTGACACATCGGACCTTCCGGCAAACTTCAGGCCGAGGAATCCGCAGATCTCAGGTACTCAGCTGAGGCTTGCTGTAAACACGTTCCCGGGTCCGGGTAACGGGTACCTTGTGCCGACCACGAATCCAAACGGAATCAAGGTGATCAGAATGGCTGTTACAACAACTGCAACAGCTTTCACTCCGCAGGCTCCGATCGGGCTTGTATGGAGAGATTCTCTTCCGAACCCTTACTCCAAGGTATTTGCCTACACTCTGAAAAACAATCAGGTAAATACTGAAATTACAAACAGGGCCTGGCACTCGATCGACATTTTCACAGGAATCAACAACAACCAAAACACTGTGACTGAGATCCCGAAAGAATTCTCATTGTCACAGAACTATCCGAATCCGTTCAACCCAAGCACAAGGATTGAATATGCCATTCCGGTTGAAGGGAAGGTGACTCTCAAGGTCTTTGACCTGTCGGGCAGGGAAGTTGCCAATCTTGTGAATGAAGTCAAAGCGGCAGGCAGTTATGCAGTGCTGTTCAACGGCGCCAACATTGCCAGCGGCGTTTACTTCTACAGGATCAATGTACAGGGTGATAAGAAGTATGAATCAGTGAAACGAATGGTTTTGATCAAGTAACACGGCTTTGGAAATTTAGCCAACAAAAAAGGCTGTTCCCCCTTCAGGGAGAACAGCCTTTTGCTTTTTAGAATGCTCTGCTATTTGCTGAATACGTTCCTGTAGGCATTCATTACAATCCCTGCGGCGACTGATACATTCAGCGATTCGCACTGCGAGTAACCTCTCAGTCTGTACCTGAAGTAGTTCTGGTTGTTGAGAATATCTTTGCTTATGCCTCTCGATTCATTCCCGAAAACGAGAACGAATTTATTGAATTTCTCTGAGAGTTCGGTAAATGTTTCCGGGCTGAACTCAATATTCGTCTCAAGGTCAAACAGCATTATGTTGTATCCCGCATCGTGGTAGTTTTTCAATTCACTTTTCAGATGCGCGCCTTCCCTCACAAACACATGGAACAGAGATCCCTGGGTTGAGCGTATCACCTTCGGATTATAGAGCTCGACCGAACCTTCTCCCATCATGATATCTTCAAGCCCGAACCAGTGGCAGGCACGGATCAGAGCGCCGGCATTTCCGGGATCGTTGATTCCGTCAAGCGCAATTATCGCCTTTGAGGTCTCCGGCTCATTCTCGCTGAAATGCATCTCATGGTGAATGAGCTGTTCATCAGGCACCCTTACAACAGCAATGATCCCCTGCGGTGAAACAGCGTCGGCGAGTTTTGAAAAAGCCGAGGAGCCGAGCTTGATTATTTCTGCCTTGGGAGCAGCGATGTTGATCCTGTCCAGCAGATGATCATCAGTAAATTCGTCCCTGAGGATTATCGTCTCAATGTACTTCCGGTACACCTGCGACTTCAGGCATTCCTCAAGAATGTTGACACCTTCGATGAGAAACTTTGCTTCGGATTCCCTGTACTTTTTGAGCTTAAGCTTCTCCAGATATTTGACCCCGGTCTTTGACACTTATCCTCCTTTGTATTCTACAAAATTCTTTTCGGTTTCGAAAAGCTTAATTGAATAAAGGCGGGCGTTTGGAAGCGTGATCCTGCTTTCGAGGATCTTCCAGAACACCATTGCCATGTTCTCCGTAGTCGGGATAATTCCCCGGAACATCTCAAGATCGTTCAGGAACTTGTGGTCCACGAGCTTAATTATGCAGTCGTTTATTACGGATTTGAGAACCTTAAGATCCATAACATATCCGCTGCGGCGGTCTGTCTCACCGGCAAGCGTAACTTCGAGATAATAATTATGGCCGTGGAACCCGTTGCACTTCCCGAATATAGTTGCATTCTCCTCAGCAGAAAGCTCCGGATTATTCAGCACATGTGAGGAAGAAAAATGTTCGCGTCTTGTGATGTACAGCATTCGCCTTTTGGGTTTAAATAAGATATACTTATCAGATGATTATTGAAATGAAGAATCAAATCTCTTCGGGTACAAAAAATGAACTTGACTCATATGTGTAGATGATCGACTGAATTGGTTTGATCTGCTTAGGAAGCTCCCTGCGAATTGCAGTCAGCATTGAATTGGCCTGCATTGCCGACCGGCGGAGGATGAACGGGGGTCCGGTGAACCATGTGTTCAGTTTTCAGATCCACTCCGGCAGATGTTTCCTGTCCGTCCCGATTGGTTTTCAGTGTTACTTCAGCTTGAAACTTATTATTTTGATTCTCGTTAATCCAAATGAACATTATCATGCCGCTATTGAGAAAACTCAAATATTTTCTGGCAATAATTGCCGTTACTTTGCCCGGGCTTGCATTTCCCCAAAGCGAGCTTACTCTTAATGAGGCCGTAAGAATTGCACTTGGAAACAGCACTTCAGTGTCAAACCTCAGGAAGAGTCTTCAGATACAGGAACTTTCAACAAGCACGGCAAGGGGCAGTTTGTTTCCCGACCTTTCCATGAACGCAAGCTGGACAAGGAACAACACATTTTCAGAAGGAACAGTGAGATTTGAAAACGGGGTGCCCATAATAATTCCTAAGCAGGACACATGGATAAACAACTTCCGGCTCGGACTCAGCACACAGGTTACGGTATTTGACGGGTTCAACAATTATGCAAAGCTTGATCTTCAGAAGGAGAATGAAAAGACCCTGATGGTTCAGCTCGACAAGGAAACGAACGACATAGCATACAATGTGAACAATGCTTACTTCAATGTACTCAAGAAAGACAAGATCGTTGCCGCAAATGAACAGAATCTCAAAGACTCTAAAGATCAGCTTGAAAGGATCAATGAATATCTGAATGTGGGGAAGAGGACCCTTGCAGATGTTTACAGGCAGGATGTGCAGGTAGCGCAGAATGAGCTGGCTGTTGAGCGTGCAAAGAACGACCTGAGCAAAAGCAAAGTGGACCTGCTGAGTGTAATGAATGAAAACGTTGATATGCAGATCGGAGTGGCTGACCTGAGCATCAAGAGCGATCTGACAGATGCCGAGATACAGATGATACTTCAGAAGTACGCAAACAGCGATGCACTTTACAATCAGGCACTGCAAAAGAGGTTCGACTACAAATCAGGCTTGCAGGACGTAAGAACGAGCAGAATGCAGTATGAAATAGACAACAAATCCGTATGGTGGCCATCCATTCTTGGTTTTGCAAACTACAGTCTGAGCGCCTCAAGGCTCGGAGATATTGCGAACTCGCGAACTTTCAACTTCGGATTCTCACTGAACTATCCGATCTTTCAGGGCTTCAGTCTGAGCAACAGGGCACAGTCATCTGAGATAGCTGTGAAGCAGAAGGAGGATAACCTCAGGTTTCTCGAGATACAGATAAAGAGCGAGATCAGGAAAGCATATCTTGACCTTGAAACGCAGTATAAGCAGATAGAGATCATTAAGAGGAATATAAGGTCAGCCGAACAGGACAAGATACTCTCGGAAGAAAACTACAGGCTCGGGCTTGGTATTCTACTTGACGTTCAGACAGCCACAACCAAGCTGAACCTGCTTCAGATCGACCTTATCAATGCTTACTATGATTTTCTGTTGGCGGAAAGACAGCTTCAGTACTATACCGGCAATCTAACTTACTAATGAAAACCATCAGCGAAAAGACAATGGCGGAAACCAGTTTACAAAACAACGGAGGCAACCGGAAACCCGGAAAGAAGAAGAAGAGCAGAAAGCTCCTCTGGATAATAGGAGGGATAGTGATTGCCGGAGTTATTGCGGCGGTCATCCTGTCCGGAAAGAAGGAGAAAATGGTCACGGTTCAGACTGAAAAGGTCGGAAGGCGTAACATTACTCAAATAGTCACCGCAACCGGCAAGATCCAGTCTGAAACGCAGGTGGATATAAGCGCGGAAGTAAGCGGTGAGATAATCTCGCTTCCGTTCAAGGAAGGTGATGAAGTGAAGAAGAATGACCTGCTTGTGAAGATCAAGCAGGAGGCCTACTCGCCAATGCTGCAGGAACAGAATGCGGCTATCAAAGTTGCCGAAAGCAATCTGGAAATTAACAAAGTTGCTCTCGAGAGGAATCAGCTGGAGTTGAGCAGGATAAAGGAACTCAGCGCCAAAGGCCTTGCAACACAGAGCGAACTTGACAACGCGCAGAATGCAGTGAACCAGGTACTCGCGCAGATCAATTCAAACGAGGCGGTGATCAGTCAGCAAAGGACCGGGCTCTCCAAGATCAGGTATGATCTTTCGAAGACAACTATCTATTCACCGATAAACGGTACTGTGACACAGCTCAATAATGAAGCAGGGGAGAAGGTCCTCGGTACAATTTCCAATCAGGGCTCGGTGATAATGACGATTTCCGATCTTTCAAAAATGGAATGCCAGGTTGAAGTAGGCGAGACGGATGTGACCCTTGTGAACCTGGGCGACACTGCAAGGATAGAGATCGATGCATTTCCCGATAAGGTGTTCACGGGATATGTTTATGAAATTGCAAACACCGCCACTTCCAAAGGTACAGGAACACAGGAGGAAGTTGTTAATTTCATTGTGAAGATAAGGATAATTGACAGCGCAACCGAGCTCAGGCCCGGCATGAGCTGTACGGTTGACATTGTTGTTGACAGGCGTGACAATATCTTTGCAGTGCCGATACAGTCTGTAACGGTGAGGGAAGATGAAAAGAAGGATGAAATGAAGAGTGATGAGGAGAACGAAAACCTTACAAGGGAATCTGCAAACAGGCTCAACAAAAAGATCAAACCGAAAGAGATTGTATTCCTTATTGACAATGGTACTGCAAAGAAGAGTGATGTAAAGACCGGCATCAGCGACGACGCATACATTGAGATAACTGAAGGCGTTTCCGAAGGACAGGAAGTAGTCAAAGGAAGTTTCAAGGCGATAAACAAGGAACTCGAAGAAGGCTCCAAAGTCAAGGTTGACAACGAGCCGAAGAAGAAACTCAAGGAAGAAGATGATGAGTAACTCCAACGGGAGCAATATTGAAGGCTCGACTCATCTCATAACAGTCAGAAATGTCACGAAGCTATATGTTATGGGTTCCGAAGAGCTTTATGCCCTTAAGGGAATCAGCCTTGCGATTGATAAGAATGAGTATGTAGCCATCATGGGCCCGTCAGGATCGGGCAAATCGACACTGATGAACATTCTCGGCTGCCTGGACACACCGACATCGGGAGATTACTTCCTTAACGGAAAGAATGTGAGCGAGATGGATGATGACGAACTTGCAGAGATCAGGAACAGGGAGATAGGATTCGTATTTCAGACGTTCAATCTTCTTCCGAGAAGCAATGCACTGCACAATGTGGAACTGCCGCTTGTTTACAGCGGCATGCACAAGACAGACAGGCTTGAAAGGGCGGAGCAGGCATTGATAGACGTGGGATTGCAGGACAGGATGAAGCATAAGCCCAACGAGCTTTCCGGGGGCCAGAGGCAGAGAGTTGCAATCGCAAGGGCGCTTGTCAATAATCCATCCATAATACTCGCAGACGAACCGACCGGAAACCTCGATACAAGAACGGGGCAGGAGATAATGCAGCTGCTTGAAGACCTTAATCTTCAGGGGAACACTATCATAATTGTCACGCACGAGGAGGATATTGCACAGCATGCGAGACGGATCGTTAAGATCAGGGATGGTGATATTGAAGATGATTATCTGAGCAAGCGGGGAAAGGAATTTCAGAATGCAAAGACCCAATAGCCGTTGAACTTCTGGATCGAAATAAAGGAAAACTTTGCCATAGCTTATAAGGCGATCACGGCTAACAAGATGAGATCGTTCCTTGCCACGCTCGGCATTGTGATCGGAGTCACTTCGGTGACGCTTATGCAGACAGCGATCGAGGGCATCAACCGCGCATTTGAAAAGAGCATATCCGCTGTGGGCGCAGATGTTCTGTATGTTCAGAAGTTCGAATGGTTTGGCAAAGAGGATTTTGAGTTTTACAGGAACCGTAAGGACATCACAATGGCGCACTATGATTATCTCAGCAACAACGCACAGACTGCCGCGGTGATGTGTCCTACCACAGGCACGGCAAAGACCCTCAAATACAAAGATCTTGTCCTTGAAAATGTATTTGTGGTGGGCACCACTTATGAGTATCAGGAGACTTTCGGGTTGAATATGGAAGAGGGAAGGTTCTTCACGGCAAGCGAGTCAGAGGGTGCATATCCGGTATGTGTGATAGGTATGGACATTAAGAATGCATTCTTTGAAAATCAGGATCCCCTTGGGAAGTCAATAAAGATCGGAACATATTCATTCCGGGTAATCGGCGTTATTGAAAAGCAGGGAAGCCTTCTCGGCTTATTCAGTCTGGACAACAGGGTCATAATTCCGATAGAAAGATTCTTCAATCTTTACGGGGGAAAGAGAAGCCTTTCAATTAACATAAAGGCGGCTGACATCAACAACCTTGACGAAACGAAGGAAGAGGTAAGGTCCATTATGAGGAAGGCGAGGAAAGTTGACTACGGAGAGAGGGATGACTTCGGTATAAACCAGCAGGAAGCATTCAAGACAACATACGAAAGCCTTACCGGACTCATAAAGATTATCGGCACGCTGATCACATCCTTGTCGCTTATTGTCGGCTCTGTGGGCATAGCGAACATAATGTTCGTTTCGGTCAAGGAGAGGACCAAGGAGATCGGCATCAGGAAAGCGATCGGCGCAAAGAGAAGCACGATCATGTATCAGTTCCTGATCGAGTCGGTTGCCATCTGTCTGCTCGGAGGATTAATCGGGATCATGATATCATTCCCAATAAGTCTGATAATTGACGCATACGTATTGCCGACGGCCATGCCGCTTTGGGTAATTGTTCTTGGAATATTTGTGTCTCTTCTGTTTGGAGTGATGGCGGGCTTCTTCCCGGCATTCTCCGCTTCAAAGATGGATCCCGTGGAATCATTAAGATACGAATAATGCCGATAAGCGAACTGCTCTCGATAGCACTCAGCACACTGCGGGCAAACAAGCTCAGGGCCGCGCTTACACTTTCCGGGATAATCATCGGCGTGTTTTCCATCATCACCATTATGACATTGCTCAACGCGCTTCAGGCTGGCATTGAAGGCGGCCTCAGCGAACTCGGAAGCAATACTTTTCAGCTGCAGAAGTTTCCGGCCATTCAGATGGGAGGGCCCGGCTCTAACAGGAAATACCGCAACAGGGAAGATATTACCTATGACCAGGGCCTGAGGCTGATGGAGAAGGCAACCGTTTACAAGTACATATCGATTGAGGATTATGTTTACAACAAAACATTCAAGTTCAGGGATCAGAACACAAATCCCAACAACTATGTGGGCGGCGTAATGCCTTCTTACCTTGAATGCAACAACAGGGCCGTCCAGTTCGGGAGGTTCATCACTGAAACCGACATTGAAAACAACAGTAAGGTGGCAGTGATAGGAATGGACATTGTTGACAGGCTTTTTCCGAAAGTGAATCCAATAGGGCAGTACATCGCCATAGATAATAATGAGTTCAAAGTGATAGGAGTTTTTGAGAAGAAGGGCGAGGGCTTCGGACAAAGCAATGATAATTTCGCGCTTCTGCCCATCACAACAATGCAGCAGATCTACGGCAAGAACAACAGGTCAATGAACATTGCAATTCAGGCACCGAGCAAGGAAACATACAATGAGTCCGTTGAGAATGTAGTAAGTGTTCTGAGGTCGATCAGAAAAGACAAGCCCGGTGAGCCTGACAGCTTTGAGATATACTCCAATGAATCTCTCATCGGACAGGTCAACAGCTTCACAAAGTACTTCAAATACGGCGCGGGATTCATTTCATTCATTGCTTTGCTTGCGGCGGGTATAGGAATAATGAACATCATGCTTGTCTCCGTGACGGAAAGGACAAAGGAGATAGGGATAAGAAAGGCAATAGGCGCGAAGAACGGAAGCATCCTCACTCAGTTTCTCATCGAGGCGATAATACTGTGTCAGCTTGGCGGAATAATCGGCATCATACTTGGAATTGTAACAGGAAACCTGGTAGGATTATATCTGAGCAGTCCCGTTGTAATTCCCTACGATTGGGCAATCATAGGCATGGTGGTATGCTCCGTGGTTGGGATAGTGTTCGGAGTTTATCCGGCATACAAAGCGGCAAAACTTGATCCGATAGATGCTCTACGCTATGAGTGATCTTTCCTGAACTTTTCACAAAGTTCAACGGCAAACCATTTCAGCGTTCCCTCTTTCAGATCAGGCAAAAGCGATTCGACGTTTGAAACAGCTTTGGGGATCTTGACAAGGGTTCCGGCAGACGGATTTCGGCTGTGCACAAATGAATAACTGCCGATCACCTGAACCATTCTCAGCAAAGCGATCTCCGGCACGTCATCACGCAGAGCTTGAATGTCAGTGCCTGAGGTCTTTGAGAACCCGTCAAAATAGATATCTGAAAGCTCCTGCCGTTGATGCCTGTCAATACTGATGCTGCCCGAATAGAGAAATGAAACGAGGTCGTACTGAACCGGCCCGTTCATCCCTGACTGGAAGTCAATGTAAAAGAGCTTATCGTTTCTTATCATGATATTCCTTGGCTGAAAATCCCTGTACATAAAAAAGCCCGAAATGTTCCTTTCCGCAATAGAGAAGAACAGGTCTGTCAATTCGTTTTCGCTGAACAAGGTCAGCTTGTTTCCCATTTTTTCCACATAATACTCACGGAACTTCGCAACATCACCGGCGATGATCTTCCTTCCGAACACAGAAGAAGGATAGCAGAGAGAAAAATCAAATCCTGATCTGCCCGACAACTGGAACCGGGCAAGGTCATTGACGGCCGCTTTGTAAAAACTGTATGCCTGTCCTGTGCCGGAGTTCTCTGCAAAAGAATGGAGGGTCGTATTGCCAAGGTCCTCAACTAAGTATGCAAGTCCGTCACCGGAAACCGCATAGACCTTTGGAACGCTCAGTCCCTGTGAAATGAAGAACTCCGTAAATCCGGTATAGGCGCGGTTTTCAGCCGTATTCTCGTTGTAAACGGCGACCGAGGTACCAATGCTGCTGCTGAGTCTGAATATCCTTCTCTCGGAAGAATGAGCCCTGAGGGGAGAGACGCTGTCAAAGTCACACCCGAATGCCTCCCTGTGCATCAGCCGCAGGGTGTTCAGTATTATTTCTCTTGAGTAAGACAGTTGTTATTTTTTCAGTAAGTCTTTCAGCGCAGTACCGATTTCCGGAAACTCAAACCTGAATCCGTGCTTAAGTGCTTTTTCCGGAATTACTTTCTGTCCGGTGAGAAGCCCTTCAGCAAATTCTCCCGCGGCAAGCTTCATTGCAAAGGCAGGAGCCGGCAACAATATATGCCTGCCAAGCTCACTGCCGATCGCTTTCATAAGCTGTTTGTTGGTTACTGACCCGGGAGCTGCTGCATTAAGCGCACCGCTTATTGATTCATTTTCAATTGCAAAGATATACATCATGACTGTGTCCTTAATGTGTATCCACGGAAACCACTGTTTTCCGCTTCCGTAGTATGTTCCTGCAAAGAACTTAAAAGGCAGGATAAGTTTTGGGAATGCGCCTTCGTCCCTGCCCAGCACTATGCCCGTCCTGACAGTCACAGTCCTTACCCCGTATTTCAGGGCATTCATTGCTTCCATCTCCCAGTCTTTGCAGACCTTTGCAAGAAAGCCGGATCCGGTCGGAGATTCTTCCGAAACTTCCTCATCATGAGTATTGCCGTAGATCCCTACCGCAGAAGCGTTTATCAGGCAGGAAGGTTTTGTTCCGGAAAGCGATATTGCTGTTACTAATGTCTCGGTAATGCCAATCCTGCTTTCGTATATCTCGTTCTTGAATGACTTTGTCCATCTTGAAGATGCAAGGTTTGTCCCGGCAAGATTCACTACAGCATCAGTACCGGGAATGAGTTTGGATAGAGATTCAGGATCATCGAACCTGCTCTGCGCCAGGATCTCAACGGCAAAATGGCCTTCAAACTTTCTTCGTGCTTTATCCGGGTCCCGTGCAAGTATCTGTACATAAGCGCCCTGCCGGCAAAGTTCGCCTGCAAGAGCGCTTCCGATCATGCCGGTGGCTCCGGTCATAAGGATGCGCTTTTTCAAATTACTCCGGTCGGTAAATTATTGTCGTGCAATATAGAAATTTCACGGGGATAAATTAATGTAAAGGGAATCTGACTGCACATGATCTCTCGATTAGCTGTTCAGGATCCGGTTCATTTCAGTTACTCATTGAGGTTCGTACGTTCCATCCGGGAAATTTATTTAAGTGCGAATGTTAAATTTTTGTAAACAACTTTTTAATCTGCAACTGTGGGAACTTTCACAGGATTGTATACATTTTCGCATCGTATTTTAAAAACTAATCTGAATAGTATGAAGAGATTGAAATGCAGTTCCACTCTAAGCTGTTTTGCTGTACTTGCAACTCTTTCCATATTTACTCTTTCATTTTCAGGCTGCAGTGATGACGAGACAGACCCTGTTTCACCCACTCAGGCAAAGTCAAAAACAACAGTAACCCATGCTTCACCGAACGCCCCGGCCGTTGACATACTCGTGAACGATGCCATTGCGGCTACGAATGTCGCTTATCTTTCAACGCTTCCATACACAGAACTTAATGCCGGAAACAACAGGATCAGAGTGAATGTGGCGGGCACGAGCACATCGGTTATTGATCTGACACTGCCCTTTGATGAGAACAAGAACTATTCGATATTTGCAGTTGATTCGGTTAGTAAGATATCAGCGATCAGACTCGAAGACAATTTAGCGGCACCTGCTTCAGGCAAGGCGCATGTGAGATTCATACACCTGTCTCCGAATGCTCCGGCCGTTGATGTTGCAGTCACAGGCGGCCCGGTGCTTTTTTCAAATTATGTATTCAAGCAGGCTTCCGACTTTACACCGGTGGATGCAGGTACCTACAATCTTGAGGTCCGGCTCGCGGGCACTTCTACAGTTGTGCTGTCACTTCCGGGAATTCAGCTTGACAACGGAAAGATCGTGACATTGTATGCGAGAGGATTTGTAGGAGCTACAGGAACGCAGCAGCTTGGAGCAGGCAGGATCAACAATAATTAAGACCCAATCCTTAAACGAAGAAATCCATCAGCCCGGATATGCAAACCGGGCTGATTTTTTTTAGTAGTACACTTTTTCCAGAAATAATCCTGAAGGGGGAGCTGTGAAACGTGCAGGTTCCTTCGAGTAGTTCATCAGATAGGATTCGAATTCAGCAACCGTCAGCTTTCCTCTGCCTGCCTCTGCCAATGTTCCGGTGATTCTTCTCACCATCTTCCACAGGAAGTGAGAAGCCCTGATCCTGAAAATAATCAGATCATCATCTTCAAAAAGTTCAGCAGACTCAACCTCAACCAACGTTGATCCTTCATCCGGATCAGGCTCGGAAAAAGAGGCAAAGTCGTTTCTGCCTGTCAGCAGGCCGGCGCACTCCTTCATCGGCCTTATGTCAAGACTGTCTTTTATCCACCACACATACTTCTTCTCAAAGGCTGACCTTCTTCTTGAGATCCTGTAGAGATATTGTCTTGAAACTGCGGAATGCCGTGCGTGAAATGATTGCGGAGCCTTGTCAACAGACAGGATGTTTATGTCGGTGGGTAGTTCGTCATTTATCTTCATTTTCAGAATCTCAGGTGCAAGCATTGTACTGCACTCAATGTGTGCTGTCTGTTCGATCGCATGCACTCCTGCATCCGTTCTGCCTGCGCCCTGGACGTCAGTCAGTATGTTCGTTCCTTTTGTTTTGCCAAAAGCCCTTTCAACCGCGCCGATGAGTTCTCCCTGAATCGTTCTTGCATTCTTCTGCTTCTGCCATCCCGAATATCTTGTGCCGTCATACTCAAGAGCTAACCTGAACTTCAAGCCTTGTCATCCGATTTGAGCGCTCTTGATCTCAGCCAGTGGTCAATGCTGTACCTTCCCGGTCCTATCAGCATCAGTCCGAAGAAGACGAACATGAGTTCCATCGGATGAGCCACTCTTCCCCACGGATCAAGTCTGCCGAGGTGAACCATCATTGCAACAAACATCGTGAAGCCAAGCATGAATGAGCTTGTACGGAACATGAAGCCCGCCGCGAGGAACAATGCTCCGAAAGTCTCGGCAAATGCCGCCAGGAAACCCCATACCACCGGCAGGAAAGTGATTCCGATGTTCTCCATTGACTTTCCAAGTCCTTCCCACCTTTCGGGCCCGCCGGTAAGTTTTGCAAGACCGTGTATGAAGATGAAACAGATCCCGGTTCCAAGCCGGATTAGCAGCAGTCCAATGTCTGCAAGTGGTGTTGGTTTCATAAGCAGTTCAGATTTTGACGGTTCGAAGAAACCTCTCGAGGTCGGCGTTGAATTCCTCAGGCCGCTCAAGATTGGGCAGATGCCCGCAATCATCATGTACAGTGAAGTCTGAGTTCGGAAGATTTTCCTTCATGAAGAACGACCTTGACGGAGGTGTGATCACGTCATTCCTTCCGACTATCACATGGCACGGAATCTCGATTTCCTTTAGCAAATAATAGCTGTTTGTACGCGTGGCAATTGCAATCAGCGCGGCAATCACTCCTTCCGGCTTGTTCCATCCCATCATTGTCCTTATGAATGTCCTCAGCTCTTTGTTCTCATAGCTCTTCTCCGTTATAAGCTTCCTGAGCATGACGTCGAAAAATTCTTCCATATTGCCTGACTTGATCTTAATTATGTCGTTTGATCTTGCAATGAGAGCATCGTTGCTGTCGCTTTCTGCTCGAGTATCTGAGAACACCGCGGAAAGAAACCTGCCCGGGTTCTTCAGTACAGCCCTCTGAAGTATGTAACCGCCCATAGAAACTCCGCATGCATGCGCTTTTTCAATACCGAGATGGTCCATGATCATTATCAGATCATTTACAAGCTCTTCCATAGTGAACTGATAGCTTGGTATTTCAGTACTGTATCCAAGGCCTCTTACATCATAGGTTATAACTCTGTGCATTCTTCCGAAATGTTCGACCTGCTTGTCCCACATTCTGCTGCAAAGAGGAAATGCGTGTATCAGTATCAGCGGACTTCCGTCTCCGCCCGTGTCATTAACGCTCAGTCCTTCGACCTTTGTTGTATGCATTTTTTGTCGTCGCTGTTTATTGTTTTCTTATTGCTTCAGTCAGAAACTTTGTAAAATCGTATGTGAGCTCAATTCCGTCTGTGATCCTTTTCACGATCTTCTCGTTAAGTACAACTTCCGGCTTGTCCGTTTCAAAAACGTAATACTGCTTCATCATCAGCGCCTTCTCCATTGCCGGCTTCAGTTTCTTTCCGGCAGTTGCGGCAAACTCCTTTGGCAGGCGCGAGAGTGATTCACCCTGAACTTCACCGTATTTTCTTCTGAACCTGCTGTTCTTCACAATGCTTTCATACTCATCAAAATTTTCCGCTATGTGCCTTCTGATCTTTTTCAGCTGATCCTGATCCATACTGTACTGTCCGGATGCAAACAGGAATTCGTCTGAGCTGAAGTGAAAATAGAACTGCGGGATCTCTGCCGACTTCACCCTTCCGAAAGCAAATGCCGCAGAAGAGGCTGTCTTGTAAGGCGTCTTGACCTTTGAAAAACGAATGTCACGGTTGATCCTGAAAATAGATTTGTAATTGACTACAATGTCCGGGTCAGTTTTCTTTATTTCATCAGCAAGCGTGTCTATGAGATGTTTCATAGGCTCTTTGAGAAAGGATTCATACCTTTCCCTGTTCCTGTCAAACCACTCTTTGTTGTTCTTTGAAGGACTTTTCAGATCCTTAAGAAATTTCAGCGCTTCTTTGTCAAAGCCCGGAAATGTTTCTCTCAGGAGATCTCCCAGCATCGTTCTTGGCGTTTGAAGTATTTTGGAACAAAGCAATCGAGTGCGAATATAAGGATATGAAGCCTTTAAATTAACTAAAGAATAATTCACTAACTCATCTCCTCAAAAGGAATGGACAAGACAATGAGATCAATCAAGGCAACCGTTGTGTTTCTGCTGATGCTTGCTGGAAGCACGGTTAATGCAGAAGTCAGAAATTTCTCTTTATCCGCCAATTCGGTTTATCTGCCCGGAGAGGAGATCGTACTCAACTTCTATTCATACAGCTACGGCGAAAAAGACAATTCATACGGTCCGTTCAAAGTCAGGTTCACTGTTTACGAGATCACTGATCCTGAAAAATTTTATTCAAGCCAGGCATCATCCTATGTAACTGACCTGATCTCAAAAGATACGGTCAGCCTGCTTGGTTCTGTAAAGAAAACGGAAAGCTTCACTCGCACATTCACACCTAAGAAAGAATACGGATATTATGCTATCAGCGAAAATGTAAACCTCAAAGTGAGAGACAAGGGAGCATATCTCGTAAAGGCCGTATCAGGCAACAGCATTGCATACTGCGGTTTCATAATTACAGGGTTGGGAGTGATAACAAAAGCGGGCAGCAGTACAATGTCAGGCTTTGCCGCAGACAGGACAACCGGCAAAGCCATGAACTCAAGCTTCTCATTCTATGCCGGAACAAAGAAGCTCGGCTTTTCATCATCAAGTGAAGGGACTTCCATGATCTCCTTCAATCCTGCCGACCTTCCTGCAGACGATCCAAGGCCTTTGGTATTTGCTTATTCAGGCCGCGACATGGCAGTGTCGGATCCGTATTTCTTTTTTGGCTACAGCGACACAAGGTACGACACTTACATCTTCACCGAACAACCGGTTTACAGGGCGGGCTCAACGGTGAATTTCAAAGGAACCATAAGAAGCAGGTCCCGCAGCGGATATGTGAATGTGCCCGGGAAAGAAATTACTGTGAAGGTGAAGGATGATAAGGGAGCGGAGATATACAATGAGCTTAAGCAAACAAACGACAACGGAAGTTTTGACGGCACAGTGATCCTTGATGAAGAGGCGAGAACCGGAGATTACACTATTGAGGTGCAGTTTGAATGCGGAGCATCTGCCGGAGGAAAATTCACTGTTGAGCAGTTCAAGAAGCCGGAATATAAAGTGAATGTGACGGCAGACAAAAGCCGGTACTACGGCGACGAGGTGCTTAACGCGAAGGTCAGTGCAGATTATTATTTCGGAAGTCCGGTTGCTCAGGCAGATGTAAACTATGAGATCCACCGTGTGCGGTATTACAGGCCCTGGTGGATGTTCTCTCCATATGCTGACTGGTACAGGGACTACTATGAGGACAATGATTACGACAAGGCAGGTGCTGAACTTATTCACACCGGCGAAGGAAAGCTTGATGCAGACGGAAAATTCGGGATCAGCTTTGCTATCAATGAAGAATTCAAAGAAAAGAATGAGTTTGACTGGTACAGGCCTTACTACGGCAGTTCCGATTTCAAGTATATAGTCGTAGCAAGAGTAACTGACAATGCAAGGCACTCTGTTAGCGGCAGTTCGGAAGTGTTTGTAACACGAGGGAGTTTCCTGCTTTCGGCTCAGGCGGGAAGCTATCTTTACAAGCCGGGAGATGCCGTTATGATAAAAGTGAATGCTTCTGATTTTTCGGAAAATCCGGTGAAGACAGAATTTACGGCAACCGTTTACAAGTACGGCATCTCGAGATTCAATTCCGATGACAAACAGCTTGTAACGGTCATTAACGGAAGTACTGAAGCTGACGGAAAGGGAAGTGTGGTGTATGAATCACCGTCAGCGGGAAGCGAGGGATCATACATTGTGGAAGTGAAAGCGCTTGACGAAAGAGCGAAGCCGGTCACGGCGAGCGCGTATTTCTATATTTCATCAGGCGATTACAATTGGTTCGGATCCGAAGGCGGAGATGTGATGATAGTAACCGACAAAGACAGCTACGAGGAAGGAGAGATCTGCAAAGCCGTGATCGTGGCTCCTGAGTCGGGCATTGACATGTATGTGACTTCAGAGACAGGTGACATTATCTTCAATGCGGTGAAGAAGTTCACCGGGACTACTGCGACAGTTGAAATTCCCGTAACTGATGAATATCTCTCAGGCTTCACTGTCAGCGCGGGTTACATCAGGAACGGCGTGAACAAGAGCGCATCAAAGAATCTGATCGTGATTCCGAAGAAGAAACTGCTCACGGTTATGATCGAACCATCACAGCTCGTTTACAAGCCCAAAGAGGAAGGCAGGCTGAGAGTAAGGGTGGTTGACTATTCCGGATCGCCCGTGAGTGATGCGGAAGTGTCATTGGGAATAGTTGATGAAAGCATTTATGCAATCATGCCTGACAAGACAAAGAGCATTGACAAGTTCTTTTACGGAAGGCAGAGAGCTTCCGTGTCAACAGCTTTCAATTCCGGGAGAACAAGCCAGGGCAACTCCCGCCTGATGACCATTTATGAGAAGTTCGGCTTAGGCGAATTTACGGTCAAAGGCACTGTCAAAGGCAAGGTTGCTGATGAAAAGGGATTGCCGGTTGAAGCGGCTGTGATCATGATAGATGAACTCTACTATGCCGCGAGGACAAATTCAGCAGGAGAATACAGCTTTGAACTTCCTGCAGGGAATTACAGAATAGGCGTGCTCGGATACAAAGGAGTTAAGTATGGCAGGGGAGTCAGCGTTTCGCGTGATGAGGAATCCAAAGTTGATTTTTCGGTGAAACAGGACGAGATCATCAGACAGCCGGAAGAACAGGGAATGCAAGGCGAGATGATTGAGATGAGAGGCGGAAGAGATGAAACGGATGCTGTGGTATTGGAGGCTCCGAGAATGAGTGTTAAGATGAAAGGGACTGACAAAAGCGCGCCCGAGCCGACTTCGGGATATGCCGAAGCTGAAGTGCGTTCGGATTTCCGTGATGCAATCTTCTGGTCGCCATTTGCAAGGACTGACGGACAGGGCTATGCGGATGTGGATGTCAAGTATCCGGACAATCTCACAACGTGGAGGATCACCTGCCGCGTAATAACAAAGGATACAAAAGCAGGGCAGAATGTGAAGACCGTCATAACAAGAAAAGACCTTTTGGTGAGGCTTGAGACTCCGAGGTTTGCAAGGGAGAATGATGAGATCACTGTTTCCGCGATCATCCACAATTACCTGTCATCCGACAAAAAGGTTCGCGTTTCATTTAACAGTGACAATACGGAGTTGATATCGGGTTCGCAGTCGGATGAAGTTTCAATCCCTGCCGACGGAGAGAAGAGACTTGACTTTGTTGTGAAGGCAGGTATTCCTCTCGCCGAAGCAAGATTCTACGCAGAAGCTCTGACCAATGAAGAGTCGGATGCGATAGAAGTGAAAATGCCTGTATTGCCGGCGGGCCTGAAACTTCAGAAGGGAGTTACGGCAGACTTTGCGGACGCGACAAAAACCGAATCCAAGACTATTGACATACCGCCCGGCACAGACCTCAGAAGCACAGGGCTTGTTCTGAACGTTGACCCGTCCCTCGCTTCCGCAATCCTCACTTCTCTTGATGATCTTGTCGGTTATCCTTACGGATGCGTCGAGCAAACAATGAGCAGGTTCCTGCCGACTGTGATAGTTGCAAATGCATTCGAAAACCTCGGCGCTCCCTTGAGCGAAGCGACAAAGAGAGAAATTCCGTCAATGGTGAACAAGGGGCTTTCGCGGCTTTTTTCTCTTCAGCATTCTGACGGCGGCTGGGGCTGGTGGCAGAATGACATCAACAATCCGTTCATGACTGCTTATGTAGTTTACGGACTTTCAATTGCGGCACAAACCGGATATCAGGTAGACAAGTTGTCAATGCTGCGAGGCATAAACTCGATCAAAGAACAATTGGGAGATCCCGGAACAGATGCGACTACAAAGGCATATATGCTTTATTCGCTTTCGATGGCGGTTGCCAATGAAAAGGACTTCATAAGTGGAGAGCTTGATAAGCTGGATAAGAAGGGGCTCAACAATTACGGCAGAAGCCTTGTCGCGCTTGCGTACAAGCAGATCGGCAGAATGTCAGAGGCGAAGGAAATGATCACGGAGCTTAAGAGCCAGGCAGTTAAGCTTCCGGGGGAAGGCGGCGCATACTGGGAAGGGAAGAAGTTCCATTACAACTGGCAGGATGACAAGGTTCAGACCACTGCAATGGCGCTCAAAGCACTTGTCAATATTGATGAAAATTCGTCTCTCAAAGATCTGGTGATAAGATGGCTGATAATGCAGAGGCAGGGCACCTCCTGGAAGAGCACGCAGGAAACCGCAATGATCATATATTCGATGGTGGACTATCTGAAATACTCTTCGGAGCTTGATCCCGATTACACTCTGAGAGTTTTCGTAAACGACAAGATGCTGATTGACAGGCAGATAACCCGCAGTGATGTATTCAGCGAAAGCAAGTCCGTGAGGATTTCCGGAAGTGAGCTCAGAAGCGGAAGCAATGAGATCAGAATTGAGAAGAACGGTACAGGAAAGATCTACTTCTCGGCAGATCTTAGCTACTATTTGCCATTGAGTGAGGTCAAACCTGAAGAAGAGGGATTCAGGGTTGAGAAAGAGATGTATGTGCTGAAGGAATACAGGGAATACGGAGGCGACAGGATATCATACAAGCCATCAGCATTTACCGGTACGGTTAATACCGGTGATGTAATGCTCTTTAAGATCAAGGTGCACACGAAAGACGAAGAGAATAACTACTTCATGCTTGAAGATCCCTTCCCCTCCGGCTTTGAATATGTGAAGGATGACTGGGCATTTAAGATAGATAATGAGAATGGCTACGGCGGATATGACAGATACTACTGGAGATGGTGGTATGCAGATAAAGATGTCAGGGATGACAGGATCGTGTTCTTTGCAACTTACTTCGGAAAGGGAGTGCATGAATTCACCTATCTTATGCGTGCTGAGATTCCCGGCAAATACACGATCAATCCTTCGAAAGGATCGCTTATGTACTATCCTGAAGTTTACGGGAACACATCAGGTGAGGAGATTACAGTGAAATAGATATCAGGAATATTCATTACCGGAAGTTTGCAAGCCGGCTATTGCTGAAATGTTTTGATCAGCATTGCCGGCTTCTGAATTTTTAGGATTCGGAAAAAAATTCGCAAATATTCAGAATTAACTTGAAATATTTAGCTCCATTTCCTAATTATGCAACAACCTACTTCAATCAACTTAACCGAGAAAGGAAGAACCAATGAAAACAAGAACTACAATTGTTGTCATTGGACTCTTGTTCCAGCTTGGTATTGCCACCGGCGCATTCGCGCAGGACAACTCTCCCAAATGGAATATTGATCCAAGAACACGTATTGACGTTAACCCGCAAGGTCAATATGTCGAGCTCCCCGCGGGAGATAATGCAAATTTCAGCAATGAAACCCGCTATTATCGCACACCGGAAGGCGTGTTTGCAGTCGGGCCCACATTCAGGGTCCACCCAACCACCGCCAGAACGCAAAGTGAAACGCCTATAACCAGGCATCCTCACAATCCCAAGATCATGTTTGCCTCAGCAAACACCTACAATGTAGGCGGCACAACTTCTTTCAGCTGTGGTCATTACATCACAACTGACGGCGGAGTGACATGGTTTGGAGATGATACAACCGTATTCAACTTCGGAGATCCCGCACCGATGATCATGCATACGGACAGGATGCTGATCTCTTACATCACAAGCACCGGAGCCATGGGCGCATCGTATTCCGCGAACTATGGTTCAACCTGGTCAGGAACAGTCACATTCCCCGGTTCAACGACAGCTTCAGATAAGAACCTCTCAACGGTTGACGGCATTCCCACAAGCTCTTATTACGGAAGATGCTACACGGTTTATACTGAGTTTTCAGGTGCATACACAAACAGGATTGTCTGCTCATGGTCATCCGACGGCGGTGTAACATGGTCCGCAGTTGTTCCTGTCAGCCCGCCTCCATCAGCCGGCCATCATCATCAGGGTTGCGATGTCACGGTTGACATTTACGGTTGGGTCAGAGTTGTTTGGGCTAACTGCACAACAAACGGGCAGAATTCAACTGAGGACTCACTCGGATGGGCTGAATCAGGAAATGGCGGCGTAAGCTGGTCTGATCAGTCCAACAGCAA
>CAZTQR010000028.1:7273-9998 GCA_964615795.1 uncultured Ignavibacteriaceae bacterium | reverse complement strand
GCAAAGTCAACATGAACGGAATAAGGACCTCAGACCTTTTGACTCCTTCCACTTCTGTTATCAGGGCAAACGGCTTCCCGCGCATTGACGGGGACAAGACATGTCTTTCCTCTGCCGATGACGAATACGTTGTAGCCGCCGAGAAGAACTTTGCACCGGCTCTGGACAATGCTGATATCGTGCTTATGAAAACACCGGACGGTGGAAGCTCCTGGACGAGAACGCGGGTTAATCAGAATGCATCCGGTTCTTATGAATACTTCCCGGCCGTGCATGTAGATGCCACCGGAGGAGTTAACGTCGTCTATTACAGCACGAGAAACGTGCCCACAAATGACTCAGCTGAAGTTTATCTTTCACGTTCAACCAATGGAGGTACTTCATGGGTTGACATAAAGGTATCTGACCATAAATTCAAACCGATACCTATTTCAGGACTTGCCACTGGTTACCAGGGTGATTATATCGGAATAACCTCAGGCGGTAACGGCAAACTTTTCCCGTACTGGTGCGAGCAGAATACGTCAACAGGCGGCAGGTATCAGGCATATACGGCAAGGGTAGATATTACAATGCCTATCCCGGCCTGTGAAGATTTTGCCTGTGCCAAGGACACCGGAACATCCGTAATAGCAATGACAACTAACACGTTCTTTTCGGAGCTTGTTACAACTAATTACTGGAACAGGCGTTCATTGGCGAGCGCATGGGGTTCGGGAACCGGTTCAGCAAGGTTCAACAGTTGGAGCGCTTCTTCCGGAACAAACCAATCGCTTATTTCCTACGATATTGCGGCCGCGGCAGCAAACACCTATCTGACATTTGACCATGCATATGCTCCGTGGTCAGGCGGCAACGTTGATTCGCTGATAGTTGAAACATCTTCAAACAGCGGAACAAGTTACACAATTCTTCAGAGGCTCTGGGGTGGACTCGGCGCAGCTGCGGGTCCTTTGAATACTGTCTTTGTAGGCGGAGGACAATTCACTCCCACTGCTTCGCAATGGGGTTCGAAGATCTATCTTCTGCCCGTGGGAACAAACAAGGTAAGACTTCGTGCAGTAAGCGGATTTGGTAACGACATCTGGCTGGATAACATTTGCATCCAGACACTGCCGGCAAGCACAACTACAACCGTCGGACTTGCATCACAGGGAATGTTCATTCCTGCAAATCCATACTGGAGACTTTTGGATACTGTAAGGATCTATCTGGCAAGAGCAGATTACCCGAATGTGATCGTTGATTCATTGATAACTACAATGGGAGGCAACGCTGTTTCTAATAATGCTCTGATGACAAGAGCTCTTGACGGTAACTATTACAAGATCGTAAAGCACAGGAACAGCATCCGCACATGGTCTGCAACAGGGATAGCATTTACAAGAGGAGCTTCTTCACACTACAACTTCATCCAGCCGGACGGACAGGCTTACGGCAATAATCAGGCAGTAGTGAGCACCAGCCCGCTTTACAGAGGCATGTTCAGCGGTGATGTTGACAACGACGGATTTATTGACGGCTTCGATCTTCTTCGAATTGACAATGATGCGGCAATCTTTGCCGGCGGCTATATTCAGACAGACATAACAGGAGATTTGTTCTGTGACGGAACTGACTTCGCAATGGCTGATAATAATGCCGCTAATTTCGTTCAGGAAGTTGCGCCTCCGGGAGCAGAGCCGCTGCCTGTACCGAATGTCCAGGATTTGGAAAAGCAACTGGCAACTGAACAAGATGCAGCGGTCAGAGAAAAGATCGCAACTGCAATCAGGCTTGCCAAGGAGCAGGTCTCGAACAGCTCTGAAACAAAGAAAAGAATGAGCTATGAGGACTTCCTCAATCTCAGGAATCCTGAGAGAACCAAGATGAGCAAGACCACTGTTCAGAATGAAAGATCACAGCAATCAGTGAAGATCGAGTACCCTGAACTTATCGGCGTGCCGGTAGGGGAAAAATAAAATCGATTCGGCTGTAAAAAGAATAAAGACCGGAGAGCATTGCTTTCCGGTCTTTTTCTTTATGCAAAGTTTCGATGAACATTTATCTCACCGTTTCAGATCAGGTATCAAAAAGATCACATTCTATCCGGTGCCGATACTCCTATGATCTCAAATCCGTTTCTGAAAACCTGTCCTGCGGCCTTGCAGAGACTAAGACGTGCACGGGAAATATCAGGTTTGTCGGGGTCAACAACCCTGTTGTTGTGATAGAACCTGTGGAAGCTTTCGGCAAGTTCATTCAGATAGTTGATTATCTTGTGCGGCTCAAGCGAAGCCGCCGACTGCTCAACTTCTTCCGGAAATCTGTCAATCACCTTGATCAGCCTTATTTCATCTTCATTCCCGGGCAATTTTTCCGACCCATACTCAGATGCAGAAACGCCGGTGAGTTTCTCTTCGGCATTGCGAAGTATTCCGCAGATCCTTGCGTGGGCATACTGCAGATAATAAACGGGATTCTTCTCAGACCTTTCCTTTGCAAGACTGATGTCGAAATCAAGATGAGTGTTCGCGCCTCGCATTATGAAGAAGAACTGCGTGGCGTCAACGCCAATGTCATCCATTAGTTCATCGAGACTGTACACTTTGTCGCTCCGTTTACTCATCTTCACGGATTCATCACCCATTCTGAATGTCACCATCTGATGAATGATCACCTTGATCTTTGATTCGTCATGCCCGAGGCACTTCACTCCGTAAAGAACTTCCTTGTATGTGTCGCC
>CAZTQR010000028.1:0-7173 GCA_964615795.1 uncultured Ignavibacteriaceae bacterium | reverse complement strand
ACTGTCAAAGTTGCCTCTGAACTTGTCTCCATGCTTTTTGTGTATGTCCGCCGCGATCTCCTTCACATAATCTCCGACATATCCCTCCTCCGGAAATTCAAATCCGGGATCCATGATCTGCATATATCTCGCATACACTGATCTCGCAAGATTGTTCATCTGATTGCCGGCATCGTTAAAATAATACTCTCTTGTAACATCATAGCCGGTCCATTCAAGCAGATTTGCAATTGCCTTTCCGAGTGCCGCCGCCCTGCCGTGGCCTGTATGAAGAGGTCCGGTCGGATTTGCGCTTATCCATTCCAGGTTTGCCCTTAGTCCGGAGTTAACCGAAGACCTTCCGAAACTGCTTCCTGTTTTGAGGATCTCTTCAAGCCGTGAAATGCAGTAGGAATCGGCGGCGAAGAAATTCAGGAAACCCGCTCCTGCGATCTCCGCTTTTGAGATCTTTGCATTGTCAATCTGCATGCCTTGAAGAATATCCGTCGCGATCTTCCTCGGCGGCTGTTTCAGCTCTTTTGCAAGGAGCATGGCAATGTTTGTGGAGTAGTCACCGAACTTCTCCTCCTTTGGCTTATCAAACACAATTTCCCTTCGGCCGATGCCAAGCTTGTCAAGCGCAGATAAAATTTCCTTTTCGAGATACTTCTTAAGATTGTCTTTCATCATTCAGATCCATTTCATTTGTCTGTACCATTCAATTGTCTTTGCAAATCCCTCCTCCAATGTGTGTTTGTTGCTGAAGCCGAGCTCTTTGCGGGCTTTGGCATTCGAGCAGACCCATCTTAGCTGAGTGATGTCCTTGCATTTTTCAACGTTCAGTGTTGCCGCCTTTCCGGAAAGAGAGGCGATTGTTTCCGCAATGAATCCAACGCTGTAAACAACCGAGTGCGGGATCCTGATCTTAAACGCTTTCTTTCCGAGCAGTTTGGATGTAAGTGCGCCGATCTCGTCCCAGTTGTAAGGATCGTCGAGGCAGATGAAATATGTGTTGCTGACCGCCTTTTCATTCACAGCTGAGAGATAAATCCCATCAACCAGATCCTCCACATAAACCAGGCTCAGATATTTTTCATCAAATCCAATGACGCTGTTGAGTCCTTTTGAGAAGGTCTGGAAATATATGAGGATCTCCGTATCCCTTGGTCCGAAGACTGCCGGCGGCCGGATGATGGTTACGGGAAGATCCGATGCAAACCTCATGACCTCTTCCTCGGCCATGAGCTTGGTCTTGCCGTAAGTGGTGATCGGATTCGGAACAGTGTTTTCGTCAACAGAGTCAGAGCCGATCGCAGGACCGCATGCCGCCTGTGACGAGATGTGCACAAATCTCTTCAGTCCGGGATTAACCTTCTTTGTGATCTCAAGAAGGTTCCTCGTAGCTTCGTGGTTTCCCCTGTAGAATCCTTCTTTATTGACTGACTTAACGACTCCGGCAACATGAAAAACATAGTCTGCCCGTGCGATAGCGCCCTCCAGGGCTTCATTTGAGAACAGGTCGCCTTCAACATATTCAAACCCTTTTCCGTCAAGCCATTTTGTTGAAGATGACTTTCTCTTAAGACACATAACATCGAATCCGGAAGCCTTTAGCTTGTCTGCAAGATGGCTTCCGACGAAACCTGTTGCGCCGGTAATGAATGCTTTCAATACAGAAGGGTTAATTAAATAGAAGTTATTCATTATTCTTTGTATTTTCTATGTACAATCATAGTCGTAAGCAATACTCCAAAGACTACTGCGTAAGCTAAGGATCTGTAACGCAAATCTAAATTTGAAATCAAAGAATCATTAATGGATCTGTTTGATAAGTGCAGGAATTTCACAAGAGCAGATGAGGTAAAGGCCGCAGGCGTTTATCCGTATTTCAGGGCAATTGAAGCTAACGAAGGGCCTGTTGTAAGAATTGAAGGCCGGGACATTATCATGGCCGGTTCAAACAATTATCTCGGGCTTACAGCTCACCCTAAAGTTAAGGAAGCCGCAATAAAAGCGATTGAAAAGTACGGGACCGGATGTTCGGGCTCGAGGTATCTCACCGGTACTCTAGATCTTCACATAAAGCTTGAAGAGAAGCTTGCTGATTTTCTGGGCAAAGAGTCGGTCCTTCTATTCTCAACGGGCTATCAGACCGCTCAGGGAATTATTCCGACGCTTGTATCAAAGGACGAGTATATAATCTCAGACAAGGACAATCATGCCTGCATAATTGCTGCCAATATGATGGCCAAGGGCGGCTTTGCCGAGTTCAAGAGGTACAAGCACAACGACATGGACGACCTCGAAAGGGTGCTGAAGTCAATTCCGGCGGATGCATCAAAGCTCGTTGCCTCAGACGGAGTATTTTCCACAAGCGGAGAACTTGTTGAACTTCCAAGGCTTGTGGAACTTTGCAGGAAATACAACTCAAGGATACTTATTGATGATGCTCATGCAACGGGCGTTGTAGGAAAAGGCGGAAGAGGCACTGCATCAGAATTCGGACTTGTAAATGAAGTGGATATGGTGATGGGAACATTTTCAAAAACGTTTGCCTCGCTTGGCGGTTTTGTCGGAGCAGAGAAGGTTGTAATAAATTATCTCAAGCATCATTCGCCGGCTCTCATATTTTCGGCATCTCCCACACCGGCCTCTGTGGCCGCGGCTGATGCGGCGCTCGATATCCTTGTAGCCGAACCGGAAAGAATCGACAATCTTCTTGCAAACGCAAAGAAGATGAGGGAGGGCTTTGCCTCCATGGGATTCAGGATACTTGAGGGAAAGACTCCGATAGTTCCCGTAATTCTCGGCGATGACAATCTGGTTTTTGCTTTCTGGAGAAAGCTCTTTGATGCCGGCATTTTTGTTAACGCGTTCATCTCTCCCGGTGTGCCGCCGAATATGGCAATGCTCAGGACTTCATACATGGCAACGCATGAAGACAAGCATCTCAATAAGATACTCGAAGTGTTCGGTGATATCGGCAGGCAAATGGGAATCATTAAATAGAATTCCGGTGATGAAAACTTCATCATGAAAAACTTGAACAGAAGTTGAAAAGGCCTTCTGCATATATCGCACTGCTGTTTTCACTGAATCTGATCCTTTTTGCTTCCTGCAACAAGAATGAGACTGAGACCGCCGGGGACCCAGAATTTCAAAGTTCAGGCCTGCAGGATACATCGCTGTCGCCGCAGGAGTCACTGAGCATATCGCTTGTTCAGGGGATACTTGGAGAGGATGATGAGCCAGAACTTGAGGAATTCATTGAACAGAATTTGTATGAGGAGCTGAAGAAAAGCTCTAAGGTCACGATAGACAGAGTATCCACATCCGAGTATGCGATCGAATATGAACTTGGCGGAGAAAAGAAAGTTTTTCTGTTCAGGAAATATTACGATCCGCAGAAAGATGAATTTGTGTTTGCAAGGACATCTCCGGATCCAAAAGAAGTAAGGACTCAATGACCCGGGTTTGCTATTGCCCGCTTAAGTTTGTAATTTTGTACAGTTCTTTATAAGCATACAGGTTCCAGGTTCCTTTTGTCAGGAACGGATTAATAGGGAATCCGGTGAAATGCCGGAACTGTCCCCGCAACTGTAAGAAAGAAGACCTCCGGATCAGCCACTGCTCATGAGATAGCGGGAAGGCCGGCGGAAAATGCTTTCGAGTCAGGAGACCTGCCTGTAATGCGCTTCAAAGATCTTCGTGGGAAAAGATTGACTGAAATTATCGGGAAACTCCCGGCTGATCATTTCTATCATACATTCTGCACACCATGAAGAAGATGGCCTGCCGGGAGTTTTTTTTATGCATTTGAAATTCAGCAAATACATATCCGTTATCATTGTTTTGGTTCTGTCTGCAGGATATTCTGCAGGACAGGACACAGCGTCGTATTCTTCCGATGAGATCAGAGTATTCGGGACGAGGGGAGCAATTTCCACTTCCGTCCTGCCTGCATTTGTGCAAGTGCTGGAAAGGAAGTCAATCGAGATGATGAACGGCGACAGGCTTTCGGAGATTCTGAAAACATTTGCCGGTGTTTCAGTGAGGAGTTACGGCGGAAGAGAGTCTATTAGCACGATCTCGATGAACGGAGCAGGCGCCGACAATACACTGATTCTGCTTGACGGGATCAGGCTTAACTCTCCGCAGAATAATCAGTTTGATGCTTCTCAGATACTTAAGGAAGGCATTGAAAGGATAGAAGTTCTTAACGGAGGAATGAGTTCGCTTTACGGGTCAGAAGCGATCGGAGGTGTTGTGAACATCATTACCGCCAAACCGAAGCCGGGCAACCAATGGGCGGAGATCACGGCGGGGGCGGGCTCTTACGGACTGCGGACTGCGGGAATCACGGGAAACTTCTCGCTCGGCAATCTGCATCTAAAGCTTGGCTGGGGCAATGAGAGATCAGAGAATGATTTTAGTTACCTGTTCAGAAACGGAAACAACTACGTTGAGAAGGAGCGCAAGAATTCTTCCTACGAACTCAACAATGTTTACGCGAGCGGAAGTTACAGTATATCCCCTGTTTCAGTTCTGACCTTCAATTCCGGATTTCTGAATTCAACGCGGGGCGTTCCCGGCATTGAAACAGGTTCAGAGCCGTCCGGCTCGGATCAGGCCGACAAGAACTGGCTGAGCAGTCTCCGTTATTCCTACAGTGCCGGGCAGAACATGGCAGTCAACGCAATACTCAGTTATTCAAACGACCTCTCGAAATACTTCGACGGCTTGTCAAAAGAGAGTTACTATAAGAACTCCGGATTTACAGGAACATGGGAAATTCAGTTCGGGGAAGGAATTCTGACGAATACAACAGGAGCTTCCATCGGAATTTATGATCTCAAAAGCAACGAACTCAGCGGTGATGCAAAGCGCTATCAGCCGGCTATATATTCTGCTGGTGAGATCGGGATCACAAATGCTTTCAGGATCTTTCCGTCACTCAGATATGACCACTACAGTGAACTCAGAACAGGTGCCCTCACCGGGAACTTCGGTGTCAATTTCAGGCCGTCCGGAAGCAATATGTACTTCAAAGGCAGGATCGGAAACAATTTCTCTGCTCCCACATTCAATCAGCTTCATTGGAAGAACGGCGGCAATCCGGAACTGAGGCCGGAGAGATCGGTAAGTGTGTCTTTAGGGGCAGGATTTGATTCAAATGAACTTGCAGGGTTGGGAATGGAACTGAGTTACTCACACACAAGCACTACGGACAAGGTAGTCTGGTTGCCCGGAGCAGGTGGATTCTGGACACCGGAAAACATACGATCTACAACAGCAGATGAAGTAACTGTCTTTGCGAATGCGGGCGGAGACATCAACAGGTTCTTCTCCTTATCCGCCAACCTCAGCGCGACTTACAACACCACGCGGAAATCTGGCCCGGATTTCAGCGGTGATGCCACTTCAGGCAATATACTCCCGTATGTTCCGCGGTGGACATCCAAAGCAGGGATACAGGCATCTTACAAAGGGATAAGCGGAAACATCTTCTATGAGCATATCGGCGAGAGGTTTGCCACCTTCACAAACAACATCTCTCTGGCGGCCGCCGGACTGCTTGATGCCGGAATTCAGTACAGGCAAGAGCTTGGCGGAATTAGCATTACCGGCAGAATGGATGTGAACAATCTTCTCAATGAAGATTATCAGATGATCGCAGGTTATCCAATGCCGTTGAGAAACTTTGAGTTCAAAATCAAACTCGAATACAGGTAAGCAATGAACACAGATCTGGAAAATGCAAAGAATGCGGGCGGCTCGAAGTACAAGGAGAAGGTGCTTAAGACGATCGAAGGCTACAAGAAGCTATCAGACAAGGACAAGCACTGCTTTCACATTTATTACGGATACGGTAAGGGGAAGACAACATGCGTAATGGGTCTTATCATGCGTGCACTGGGAGCCGGACTGAAAGTCAGTCTGGTCCAGTTTGACAAGGGTTACGAAGGAGTCAATGAACATTATGCGGAGCTCAACACTCTCCGCAAGCTGAAAGAATCAGGTTGCGATGTTGAATTCTATTCGACCGGATGTGAAAGGATGAATGAGGACGGAACCTTCAGATTCAAAAACTCCGAGAAAGACTTTGCAGAAGCAAGAAGGGGACTGGCGATTGCCAGAGAGCTTATAGAAACAGGCAGCCAGGATCTGCTAGTACTTGACGAAGCTATCGCTGCGGTGGTTTATCATCTGCTGGAGAAGAAGGATATTGAAGGTCTGATTGATCTGTACAACAAAGACAGAAGGTTTGAGCTTGTTATGACCGGGCATAAGCTTTGGGAAGGTTTGGAAGAGAAGGCCGACCTGATCACCGAAATGAGAAAGGTCAAGCATTACTTTGACAAAGGTATTCCGATAAGAACAGGAATTGATTTCTGAATCATGAAAGTGAACAGGTGCGTTTGCAGTAATGTCGGATTTGAAGAACTGCTTAAGGTTGCAGGAGAACTGCAGATCAAGGATGCAGATGCTTTATCGAAGAAAGTTGACGTTGCAAGGAACTGCCGTCTTTGCGTTCCATACATAAACATCATGCTTTCAACCGGAATGACCGAAATCCCCTTAATCAAATCAACTGATCATGAAGCAAAATAAGATCCGTATAGCGGTGCTGATCGTGTTCGCAGTTGCAATTTCCTCATGCACGAGAGATGAAGTGATTGTTGTGCCGCCTGCTCCTACAGTGCAGGACGGAGTGTATGTATTGTGCGAGGGAGGATTTGTTCCGGGCACAAGCAAACTGGCGTTCTACGATTTCAGCAATGACACTTTCTATCCCGATATTTATGCACCCGGCACTTTGGGACTGTTTCCGGACGGCATCGTATTAACCGGGAATTACCTTTATATAACAGAGCAGGGAAACTTCGGCTCTCCGGGAAAGATCTACAAACTTGATACTAACGGAACTGCGATCATCGCATCCAACCTCGGGGTGAATCCGTTTAATGTGATCGAAACCAACGGAAGGCTTTATGTAACCAACGGGCCGTCTGATATTGTATCGGTAGTAAGCCGCGACAATCTTCAGTTGCTTTCCACTGTGAATGTGAGAAACTATCCTCAGGAGCTGACGGGCATCGGGAACAGGGTGTTTGTATGCAATGCAGGCTCATTTTCAACCGGGCCCGATTCGGTTGTCTCTGTTATTGATGCAGGCAACAATCAGGTTATCGG
>CAZTQR010000027.1:0-41992 GCA_964615795.1 uncultured Ignavibacteriaceae bacterium | reverse complement strand
GCTTCTGATCTTTCTTCCGGTAATACTTTCACTGCCGATACTGATTTTCAGAAAAGAGAACGAAAAGCTCATCAAGTCATACGCTTTTACAGTATCTCTGATCCCCTTTGCAATCGCAGTGTACCTGTTCTTCATATTCAACCCCGCAATGCCGGATTACCAGTTTGTTGAAAAAGTGAAATGGCTGTCATTCTCCAACACCTATTACTATCTCGGAATTGACGGCATTTCGTTGCTTCTGATCCTGATGTCAACATTTATGTTCCCGCTGAGCATACTTGCTTCCTGGACTTCCATCACAAAAAACATAAAGTCTTATTACTTCCTGCTCCTGATGCTGGATGCAGCGCTTGCAGGCGTATTCTGCTCTTTGGACCTGATCCTGTTCTATATTTTCTGGGAGTTCATCCTTATTCCCATGTACTTTATCATTGGTGTATGGGGCGCGGAAGACAGGGTCTATGCGACAGTGAAGTTCTTCCTTTACACGATGTTCGGAAGTCTGCTCTTGCTGGTTGGAATTGTTTGGCTCGGGTTCCTTTGTTTGCCGAAGATAGGTTTCTTCACCACCGACCTCAATCTTCTTATACAGCATGCACCTGATCTTCCTCTTGATACGCAGATCTATCTGTTCATACTTTTTACTCTCAGCTTCCTCATCAAAGTGCCGTTGTTCCCTTTCCACACATGGTTACCGGATGCACACGTACAGGCTCCGACAGCCGGCAGTGTCATACTTGCGGCAGTGTTGCTGAAAATGGGAACTTACGGATTGCTCAGATTTTCATTGCCTCTCTTTCCGGCGGCGTTCATCAAACTTACACCTGTAATTGCGGTGCTTGCAGTTATCGGAATTGTTTACGGGGCTTTGGTTTCGATCGTTCAGAAGGATGTTAAGAAGCTTGTTGCTTACTCGTCTGTAAGCCATCTCGGATTCATAGTGCTTGGAACGTTCGCAGTCACGGACGTAGCACTTCAGGGCAGTGTGATACAGATGATCAACCACGGACTCTCAACGGGAGCTCTCTTTATGATCGTTGGCGTGCTTTATGAAAGAAGGCACACGAAGAAGATAGCGGACTTCGGCGGAATAATGAAAGTCATGCCTGTATTTTCCGTGATCTTCACTGTTGTGATGCTATCATCTGTAGGCTTGCCGGGACTCAACGGATTTGTAGGTGAATATCTCATTTTGCTTGGTTCTTTCTATTCCCCGAATCTCGCTTCACATGCGTACTCCATAATCTCAACAGTAGCTGTGATACTTGCCGCTGTTTATCTGCTGTGGATGTTTCAGAGAGTAATGCTTGGCCCTGTTGACAAGGAAGAGAACAGGTCACTGAAAGACATTTCCCTAAGAGAGTTCTTCTCATTCGTGCCGATACTCATCTTCATTGTGTGGATCGGTGTCTATCCAAACACATTTCTGTCGAAGTCCGAGACCAGCGTTAAAAAGATCGTGAAGACATTCAACGAATTCTCCGCAAAGAACTGGAGCGGCTCAGGCGAAAACTCACCTGTAGCCGGCCAGAAATAGTCTCAGTAACTCACATTAATGGCGAAATGCATGACGTCCGGCGACGCTTTATGGGCTTAGTAGACTGAAAGAATCTGCCTGATCATTCTCATTCTCAACTCCAACACAATTTGCTCCCGCAGAAATCAAATTGAGATTTATTCTTAGAGGTTCATTGGCTAATTTCAATTCAATATGATCAGATTCGAGGATACATTCGCAGGCAAACTCCTGCTTGCTCCAATGGAAGACGTAACTGAACCTCCGTTCAGGCTGTCTGCAAGGCGGCTTGGGGCAGACGTGGTCTATACCGAGTTCATAAATGCAGAAGGGCTTATCAGGGATGCAAGGAAAGCAAAGGCCAAACTCTTTTTCCATGAAGAAGAACGCCCGCTCGGGATTCAGATTTACGGGGGAGATGAAGAAAATCTTGCTGAAGCCGCGAGGATCTCAGAGAGCGCCGGACCTGACTTCATAGATATCAACTGCGGATGCTGGGTAAAGGATGTGGCAATGAGAGGCGCGGGAGCCGGTTTGCTTAAGGACCTGCCAAAAATGGGACGCATTGCCGGGAAGATCGTAAAAACAGTTAAGCTTCCGGTAACTCTGAAAACACGGCTTGGATGGGATGAGAATTCTATAGTGATCGTGGATGTGGCAAAGATGCTTGAGGATATCGGAATAAGAGCGCTTACAGTACATTGCAGGCTCAGGTCACAGGGAAACAAAGGAGATGCAGACTGGAGTTGGGTCAAGAGGATCAAAGACGAAGGCGTCAGCATTCCGGTAATCCTTAACGGCAACATTAAAAGCCCGGAGGATGTAAAGCATGTGTTCGAGAACTTTATGCCGGATGCAGTCATGATTGGACAAACGGCTATCAGCAACCCGTGGATATTCAAACAGTCAAAGCAGTACCTCAGTGCAGGTTACTATGATGAACCTGCCGTCGGGGAGAGAGTTGACCACTGCATTGAACATCTCAGGCTTTCCGTGGAATATAAAGGAGAGAAATACGGAGTGAAGGAATTCAGAAAGCACTATTCGGGTTATCTCCGCGGACTGCGCGACGTATCCAGATTCAGGCTTGAGCTTATGCAGTACGAAGAATTTGAACCGCTGGCAGAAAGGCTCAGAAGATTTAAGGTAGAATATAATGAGCAGGAATTGAAACAGTCTGAAACAGAGCAGTATAACTTCTAACTCTAACAAATAAACTAACAGCCATGGAAGTATTGGGCGGCCTGATTGTGGGCCTTGGATTTTTTGTCGGCTTCATATTGCTGATCATGCTTCTGAGATCTTTCCGTGTATTGAATGAATATGAGCGGGGAGTGATCTTTCGTTTGGGAAAGTTCAGCGCAGTTAAGGGTCCCGGGCTTATAGTCCTTATACCTGTCCTTGACAAGATGATCAAGATCGGACTGAGAACGATCGCACTTGATGTTCCCTCGCAGGACATTATCACTAAAGACAATGTTTCCGTGAAGGTCAATGCCGTTGTTTACTTCAGAGTGGTTGACCCGAACAAGGCGATCATTCAGGTTGAAGACTATATGTATGCAACTTCTCTAATCTCTCAGACGACACTCAGAACAGTTCTCGGACAAAGCGACATGGACGACCTTCTTGCGCACAGGGAGCTTGTCAATTCAAAGCTGAAGGACCTCATTGACCATGAAACAGAGCCGTGGGGAATCAAAGTGATGAATGTGGAGCTGAAGAATGTTGACCTTCCGAATGAAATGATCCGGGCAATGTCGAGACAGGCTGAAGCGGAGCGTGACAAGCGCGCAAAGATCATAAATTCCGAAGGTGAATTTATGTCGGCACAGAAACTCGCTGAAGCTGCAAAGATCCTCGGCAGTACTGAGAATGCGCTTCAACTGAGGTATCTCCAGGTAATGACTGAGATCGCGGCGGAGAAGAACTCCACCATGATAATACCATTGCCGATGGAAATAATGAGATACTTCTCATCCATGACAACCAAAATTGACAAAGAAAACAAGTCGTAACCGCTTATGACGATCCTTTTCTCCAAAGCAATTCTTTCTTTCATATTCATTGCTTCCCTGCTCAGCGGAAAAGCAGGCAGGGACGCACAAACCAACAGCCCCGTTAATCCGGGAAACAGTTTGCCGGACCTCAATGCACAGAATCCTGAAACGGAGTCGAAGCTTGCCTCAATGAGTCTCAGGGAAAAGATAGCACAGATGATCATTTCCAATTCCGACGGGTTTGATGTAAGCGAAGACTCGGATGAATTCAGGAGAATGAGGACCCTTGTCACTGAAGACAAGATCGGGGGATTCATATTCTTTAAGGGCAATTCAGTTCAGGAGGCAAGGCTCATCAATAAGCTTCAGGAACTTTCGGAGACTCCCCTTCTCATGTCCGCAGATTTTGAACGGGGCACAAAGATGAGGCTTGACGACGGGAGCTTATACCCGAGCAATATGGCGCTTGGCGCCACCGGAGAACCGGGGCTTGCATACAGAATGGGACAGGAAATTGCAAAAGAGTGCAGAGCGATCGGAATACATCAGAACTATGCGCCCGTAATGGACATTAACAACAACTCTCTGAACCCGATCATCAATGTAAGGTCATTTGGCGAAGATCCCGCCCTTGTTTCTGAAATGGGCTTGAGCATGATCAGGGGCCTGCAGGAAGGAAATGTGATAGCTACGGCAAAACATTTTCCCGGGCACGGTGACACAGATATAGACTCGCACAACGACCTTCCCGTGCTGAAGTTTGATATGGAAAGGCTGGATTCAGTGGAACTCTATCCATTCAGGAATGCAGTGAAGGACGGCGTGATGTCAGTGATGATCGCGCATCTCTCATTTCCTGTCGTGGACGACGAACCATTTGTACCTGCATCACTCTCGAAAAAGATCATAGAAGGATTGCTGATAGACAGGCTCGGTTTCAAAGGGCTTGTTGTAACTGATGCGCTGAACATGGCAGGAGTTGTGAAGCATTTCTCAACGGAAGAAGTCGCACTGAGATGTGCCGATGCAGGAGTTGACCTTATCCTCATGCCTCAGGGCGAACGAAAGACCATTGACGCAATTGAGTCTGCCGTAAATCAGGGCAGGATCAGCGAAGAGAAGATCAATTCATCCGTAAGAAGGATCCTCAATGCGAAGGAATGGCTAAAGATAGGAGAGAAGAAGTTCTCAAATGAAGCTGAAGTGAGAAGCACTGTGAATTCGGAGTCTGCAAATAATCTTGCTAAGGAGATTGCACGGAGATCAGTGACATTGGTTAAGAATGAAGATACTCTTCTTCCGCTGAAGTCAAAAGACGGCACAAAGTGCCTCGTGATCTCGCTTAACAACGGCAATGAGAAGGCCAACTCGGATTTTTTTCTAAGCAGACTGAGAGATGCAGGCAACTTCAGCGAATACTCTTTTTACGACATTTCAGGAGATATAAACAATGTTGAAGGATTGACAGAAGATGCCATGAAGTATGACTGTGTAGTAATTCCGGTCTATGCCAAAGTAAAGATAAAGACAGGCACAGTGGGACTCCCGGCATCTCAGCTTGAGCTCATCAACGCACTCTCGTCATCGGGAAAAACAGCAGTTATCTCATTCGGCAACCCTTATCTCATACAGGGATTCAGCAGTGTTCCGGCATACGTTTGCGCTTATTCAGATTCTGAGGCATCGATATCTGCCGCAATAGATGCGCTCCTTGGCAATGCCGGATTCTACGGCAAACTTCCTGTAACAATCTCAGACGATTTCAAGTACGGACATGGGATTACAAACTAGATCATTGCAAAGAATATTATTCTTACTTTTCATCCTGTTCCTTGTAAGTGAAAATCTGAATGCGCAACCCTTCATTCAGAGATTTGACGGTATTAGATTCAACATAAACGGAACTGAATCACCCGCACCTTTTAACGGCGGAATGAACAATGCACGTTACCAGTACATAGACATAGATGCTGACGGTGACAAGGACCTGTTCACATTTGACAGCGATACAAGCCTTTATTACTACAGAAATACAGGCACGCCGCAGGTCCCATCATTCAAACTTGAAAGCATCAGGTATCAGGGGCTCAGCTTTTCAAACTGGTTTGCCTTTGCGGATATGGACGGTGATACAGACTTTGATCTGTTCACAGGGGGAGCCGATCAGACTGTAAAATACTACAGAAATTCAGGCACACCTGCAAATGCATCGTTCGAACTCATTGTTCCGGAACTCAGGACTGTAACGGACACTGTGATCTACAGCGAGGCAAATTGTGTTCCCACTTTATGCGACATTGACAATGACGGCGACAAGGATTTCTTCACCGGCCAAAGCCTCGGCACTATCACATATTACGAGAACATTGGGAACGCATCCGGATTCTCATTCAAATTCATAAGCGATTTCTGGCAGAATCTCATAATAATCTCACCCGCGCTTGACAACAGGCACGGAGCAAATGCAATTGAGTTTGTTGACATAGACAACGACCTTGACTTCGATCTCTTCTGGGGAGATCTCTTTTCCAAAGGCATCTACTTCATAAGAAACGACGGGACACCTTCACAACCGAATGTTGTTATTGTTGATTCGCTTTATCCCCATAACTCACCTTACATTTCAAGCGGGTACAATTCAACAAGGTTTGTTGACATGGATGCTGACGGCGATAAGGATATGTTCATCTCCGTGCTTTATCTCTCGCAGAACTCAAAGAACTTCAGTTATTACAGAAATGACGGAACTGTTTCTGCGCCTGTTTATACAAGGATCACGGACAATTATCTGAACAATGTGGATGTGGGAGGCAACAGCAACCTCGCTTTTGCAAACGTGCGGGGAGGTGAATCCACGCCTGATCTGTTCATTGGCAATGACTTTGCCAAGCTGTCGTTCTTCAGCAATACGGGGATACCCGGAGCGCCCGAATTCAACCTTGAAGCAGATTCACTCAGCATACTCTCTGAAAGTTTCAATTACTCCCCTGCTTTCGGAGACATTGACGGCGACGGTGACCAGGACATGATGCTCGGTAGCTACATCAAGGATTCTCTCTGGTTTTTCCGTAATGCCGGGACCTCAACCAGCTTCAGTTTTGTGCTGGAAGCAAGGGCCCATCAGATCGGGCTTACAACTCTCGGGCAAAGCAGTACCCCGGCACTTGTTGATATAGATGCTGACAATGATCTGGACCTCTTCTTAGGCGGCACCAACGGCAGAATAATTTTTTACGAGAACACCGGATCGGCTAATTCATTTGCCTTCACCTTCAGAAGCAACTTCTATTCGAACATTGACGCGGGCGACGAAAGCATACCAAGGTTTGCCGACATTGACAATGACGGAGACAAGGATCTGTTCATAGGAAAGCAGGACGGTAAGATCAGCTTCTACAGGAACTCCGGAAGCCCGGCCTCACCTTCATTCACGCTTGTGAGTGATACTTTTGGCAACATAAACGTTGACCGAAATTCTTGCCCCGATTTCTATGATTATGACGCCGACGGGGATAAGGACCTCTTTGTTGGCAATTCAAAAGGCGGAATATTCTTTTTCCGGAATGACGAGGTAAGTTCCGTCAGTAATGCCTCCGTTTCACTCCCGGACAATTTCAGCATCAGCCAGAATTTTCCGAATCCATTCAATCCGTCAACCAGAATCAGGATCGAACTTAAAAGGAGCGCAGTTGTCAGGATAAATGTCTATGATATCAGCGGAAGGATCGTTACGCCGGCAGTACAGCTGAGCCTTAATGCAGGAGTCCACGATCATATCTTCGATGCATCAGGGCTTTCCAGCGGCATCTACTTCCTTGAAGCGTCGTCAGGCGCTGAGGTTGAGACGATAAATATGTTTTATGTTAAGTAGATTTGCTTTATTTTTCATCCAATCCCAAGAGAAAAATCTCAAATAAAAAAATATCATGAAAATCAAATTACCAATTCTGACTCTTGCAGTCATTTTTCTGATTGCACTTGCTTCCGCAACTCATGCTGGTGACAGAAGAGTCATAGTTGAAAGGTTCACAAGTTCAACTTGCGGGCCGTGCGGATTCTATAATCCCACTCTTGAAGCATTTCTGGGTTCAGCAAGCCAGAACGATGTTGTCAGCATCAGTTACCACATGAACTGGCCTGCTCCCGGTAATGACCCGATGTATCTTGCAAATCCTAATGACAATAATACCAGGAGGTCGCATTACAATGTGAACTCGATCCCGAACTGGAAATTTGACGGAGTGATCAATATCAACGGCTTCTCCGGCGGTGAGCTTGCTTCCGCCCTGGCTCAAAGGAAGAGCATACTGAGCCCGATAACCATCGTTGTAACTGAAACCAGGAACGGTGCTAATGTAAATGCAAAGGTTGATATCTATTGCGAAGGGCCGGTTGGCACTCCCAACGCTACTGTGCAGTTCGCAGTTGTTGAGAAGTTGGTTACATATTCAAGCCCTCCCGGTACAAACGGTGAGTCTCAGTTTCATGATGTAATGAGAAAGATGCTTCCTTCAGCCCTGGGCACTCCGGTTGTTCTTCTCCCCGGCAGGAAGATATCTTTGGAATATAATTACACTATCAGTTCTTCATGGGTTGCTGATCAGGTCAGGCCAATGGTATTTGTTCAGTCATCACCTTTTGAGATACTGAATTCTGCGATCCCGACACTTGATTACAACCTGATCTCATCGCCTGCTTATAAGACCGTTCAGCAGGGACAGGCAGGAAGCGCGGATTTCAAAGTCATCGTTCCGTCTGTTGCAAGCAACTACAATTCAGCAGTCACCTTCACAACGGAAGTTCAGCCGGCTACTTCAGGCATAGAGGCAACATTTACAAACGGCAATACGCTCAACAACTTTCCGGATTCACTGACTCTAAGAGTTGCCTCAAGTTCGACAGTTCCTGTTGGTGAGTACAAGGTCATAATCACCGGCACAAGCGCAAACGGCGTAGTGCACAAGACAATGGTCAACTACCTTGTCGGAAAGAACTATGTGATCATCGGACCGGACAGAAACCTTCTGACATTCCTTGTTGACGGAGCTTCCTACAATGCAAGCAGACTGTTCACATGGGATCTTGGCTCAAGCCACACGATAAGCGCAAATTCACCTCAGCAGTTCGGAAATGTTAAGTATGTGTTTGAGAACTGGAGCAACGGCGGTTCACAGACCCAGACGATCAACATCACAGAGAACACGACTTCATTCACGGCCAACTACGGCGCTCAGTTCAGAATGTTCGGAACCGTTGAACCTCTCGGACTACCGGTAACATTTAACGGTGTTGGTTCATTCTATGATTCAGCATCCACACAAAGTGTTACGCTTTCGGCGCTTCAGGTCCAGCACAACGGCAAGACATACTATTTCAACAGATGGGAGGGAAACGGCCTCGGTTCATACTCCGGCACAAATCCGGAAGCGATTGTAAATGTGAATGCTGTCATTGTACAAAAGGCTGTGTTTGATACTGTGAATGTCGGAATCTCAAACTACAGTTCACAGATCCCGAATAAGTATGAGCTTTATCAGAACTATCCCAATCCGTTCAATCCTGTAACATCTATCAAATTCGATCTGCCGAGGGGCTCGTTTGTAAGCATAGCTGTTTACGACAACTCCGGCAAGCAGGTGGCAGAGCTCGTGAACAGTGAGCTTTCAGCCGGCGCGTATAAGTTCGATTTCAATGCATCGGCTCTTTCAAGCGGAGTGTATTACTACAGGATAAATGCAGGAAGTTTTGTAAGCACCAAGAGGATGATGCTCATAAAGTAACATTCAGATCTAAAGAATTTCAGAAAAGGCAGGCAAAGTCCTGCCTTTTTTTGTTTTTAGTCAGAATGCATTTTCAATGTGCTCGATCTCAAAGACCCTGCCGTCTGACATAATGGATACTACATCTATTCTCACGTCGTAGCCGGAATATTCCGGAAATGTGTACAGGAATCCCTCCACTGCCTTAAGTATGTTTGACTGCTTCGCCGGAGTTACCGACTCCACCGGCTCTCCGAAATTCTTATTCCTTCTTGTCTTAACCTCTGCAAAGACCAGCAGTTTCGATTTCACGTCACAGGCAACAATGTCAATTTCAGCCCTGTCGAATCTGTAATTGCGCCTGATGATCCTTAAACCCTTTGACTGAAGCATATCGCACGCTGCGGTTTCTCCCGCCTTTCCAAGCCGGTTCTTATAAATGCATTTGCTCATCTCTTATCATCTCTTGCATTAGGAATTTTCTGCAAAATGAAACCCTGTGCAGACTGCAGATCCCGACCTCCCTTATCTTCTCTATGTGATCTTTCGTGGGATATCCTTTGTTCGATCCGAATCCGTACTGCGGAAATGCCCTGTGGTGCTGTTTCATGATCCTGTCTCGCGTAACTTTTGCAATTATGGAAGCGCAGGATATCTCATGTACAATTGCATCCCCCTTCACAATTGTCTTACAGTTCATAGAGGTTTCCATTCCTCCCTCAAGCCTGAAGTAGTTTCCGTCTATGAGAAAGAGGTCGGGCTTGATGCGGAGGCCGGAAAAAGCCCTTTGCATGGCTTTCATAGTTGCACGCAAGATGTTGATCTCGTCAATTTCTGCGTTTTCGGCAAGCCCTACCGAATAGTCTTCCGCTCCGGATAAAATTCTTTCAAATACCTGCTCCCTCTGAGTTTCACTTAGTCTCTTTGAATCCATTGCCCCCTTTATCTTCACACCTTTCTTTAAAATTACCGCAGCCGCCACAACCGGACCGGCCAATGGGCCTCTTCCTGCTTCATCTATTCCGCAGATCAGCATTTTTTCCTGCAAAATAGTCTCCCCGCAACATATTAAAAACCCCTTGAACTTTCTCAAAAAGGGCCGATTGCACAGTCAATATCCTTGAATAAGAAGGGCATGATTGGTATCTTGAATGCCGCAAAATATGCAAACAGTTTAAATAACATCGTTTTGTTTGACGATCTGACCAATAAATTCGATTCTGTCCTCAAGAAGATCAGAGGGCAGGGAAAGATCACCGAGGCGAATATTGATGAGTCGCTCAGGGAGATCCGGCGCGTGCTGTTTGATGCTGATGTGAATTACAAGGTTGTAACGAAGTTCATAAACGATGTAAAAGAAAGATCCTTAGGGCAGAATGTTCTCACGAGCATCACACCGGGTCAGCTTATTGTCAAGATCATCAATGACGAGCTGATCAAACTGATGGGATCTGAGAAATCAGACATCAGATTTTCGGAGAGGATACCTTCGGTAATTATGATTGTAGGACTTCAGGGTTCGGGAAAGACCACATTTTCTGCCAAGCTCGCCCGCTATATCAAGTCTAAGGGCAGAAACCCGGTGCTTGCGGCCTGCGACATTTACAGGCCGGCCGCCATCGAACAGCTCCGAATACTCGGCAAGCAGATCAATGTTCCGGTCTATTCGGATGACAATGAGAAGGATGCGCTGAAGATTGCAGGAGAGGCAGTTCAGTATGCAAAGAACAATGCACGTGATACGCTTATAATTGATACAGCCGGCCGGCTTGCAATAGATGAGGAAATGATGAATGAAGTTACACGGCTTAAGTATGCGCTTCAACCCGAGGAGATATTGTTCGTGGTTGATTCAATGACGGGACAGGATGCAGTAAATACTGCCAAAGCATTTCATGACAGGCTTGATTACAGCGGAGTAGTGCTCACAAAGCTTGACGGTGATACCCGTGGTGGCGCTGCCCTTTCTATCAAGGCCGTGGCTGATGTACCGATAAAGTTTGTCGGAATCGGAGAAAAGCTTGAAGCTCTTGAGCAGTTTCATCCTGACAGAATGGCCTCTCGAATACTTGGCATGGGAGATATTGTGTCATTTGTGGAAAAGGCGCAGACGGAGTTTGACTTGTCGGGAGCAGAAGACATTGAGTCTAAGCTAAGGCGCAACAAATTCGATTTTGATGATTTTCTGATGTATCTCGGACAAATAAAAAAAATGGGATCACTTTCCAGCCTTCTGTCCATGATTCCCGGCGCAGGAAAGGCGTTGAAGGATCAGCAGATTGACGACAAAGTTCTTATAAAGATCGAGTCCGTGATACAGTCAATGACAAAAGCGGAAAGACGCAATCCTGCACTGCTTAACGGACAAAGGAGAAGGAGGATCGCGAACGGAAGCGGCAATACGATTCAGCATGTGAACAAGGTGATAAGGCAGTTCGAAGATATGCAGAAGATGATCAAGCAGTTTAACCGTGACAAGGGCAGAGGAATGATGAAGAGAATGAAACTTCCGGCACAACTAATGAACGAATTCAAAACAAACTAATAAGCTAAACTCGTAAGGAGCTCTAAGACAATTGGTAAAAATCAGACTGAGAAGAATGGGCAAGAGGCACTATCCTGTTTACAAGATAGTTGCCGCTGATTCCCGTTCACCAAGAGACGGGAGGTTCATTGAAGCTCTCGGAACTTACAATCCAAACCTTGACCCAATCGGCGTGACACTGAAAGAGGACAGGGTAATGCACTGGCTTAAGGTCGGTGCAAAGCCGACTGACACGGTCAGAAGTCTTCTGAAGTATGAAGGCCTGCTTTTCAGGCAACATCTCAGGAAGAAAGGCGAAAGCGAAGAGAATGTTGAATCAAAAGTAAGGCAGTTCATTGAGTCAAGAGGCGAAAAGATCCAAAGGGCCAGGGACAAGAAGGTGAGAAGAAAGCTTGCCAAGAAAACCAAGCCTGCTGAAGGATCTGAAGCTACGGCCGCTGCACCTGCGGCTGAAGCGCCGGCGCCGCAGACAGAAGCTTAGAGCATTCGGGTCAGGACGAAACGGCAGATTTTCAGGTAGTCAATTCAATATTTCTTAACCTAAACTGAGGAGTCCCCAAGATGAAAGAATTTATTGAATTCATTGCAAAACACCTGGTTGACAATCCGGAAGCCGTGAAAGTCGAACAGTTCGATGACGGTGACAAGAAGATCAGATTTGTCCTTCACGTTGATGACAAGGAAACAGGAAAGGTCATTGGCAAGATGGGAAGGACGGCCAAATCAATCAGAACGTTGCTTTCAGCGGTAGCTGCCAAGCAGGGATTGAGAGTAACCATGGAGATTCCGGACAGGGTTTCCAGCGGCGAACCTCAAATAGCTCACTGATCTGTTGGAATTTGAGAAGTGCCTTTCCATCGGAAAGATTGTCAAACCGGTGGGCATCAAGGGTCTTGTTAAGGTAATTTCTCTGAGCGATTTTCCCGAGAAATTCTTCGAAAGGCATACAGTTTTTCTTTATGATGAGAAGAAGAGGGCTTTTGCCGTGCACCCGCAGAACAAGAGTGAGGAATTCCGGATAAGGGAGTGTCATGCTGTAAAGGATTCGTTTCGGATGGGATTTGAAGGATTTGACGACATTAGCAAAGTTCAGGATTTGGTCGGCTCATTGATAATGATAGATGAGAAAGATAAGGTGCAGTTGCCTGACGGGAGATACTACTATTACGAACTTATTGGAATTGAAGTTTTCGACAAAGGCGAAAGCATCGGAAGGATCTCTGAAGTTGTGGATTACGGAAGCGGCGACCTCCTGAAAGTGGACTGCAATGGAAAGGTAGTCCTGATCCCTTTCAGAGATGAATTCGTAAAGTCGGTTGACACGAAATCAGGGCGGGCGGAAGTTGATCTCATTGACGGTTTCAGATAATAACAAAGTACATGAGATTTGATATCGTCAGCGCAAATCCGAAGATACTTGAAGATGTTCTCAGGCACGGACTGATCTCAAGAGCTGAAAGCAAAGAACTTGTCAGCACTCATGTTCACAGTCTGAGAGATTATGCAGAAGGAAGATACAAGCAGATAGACGATGTCCCCTACGGAGGAGGCTCCGGAATGGTGCTTAAGCCTGAGCCGCTTTTCCGATGCATTGAGGAATTGCTTTCCCAAAGAGAATATGACGAGATCATATATCTTTCCCCTCAGGGTGTAAAGTATGATCAGAGGAAGGCAAATGAGCTTTCCCTTAAGGGAAGTCTGATGTTGATTTGCGGACATTACAAGGGAATTGACGAAAGAGTGATCAGGAAATTTGTAACGCTTGAATTGTCGATCGGAGATTATGTGCTTTCATGCGGAGACATTGCGGCGCTTGCGGTTGTGGATTCGGTCACAAGACTGCTTCCCGGAGCATTAGGAGACGGTGAATCCGCAATAACTGATTCATTCCAGGTCGAAACGGGTTTTGATTATCCGCAGTACACAAGGCCTGCTGTTTACAGGAGGCTGAAAGTTCCAGCTGTTCTTCTGTCCGGCAATCACAAAGAGATAGCAATGTGGCGGGAGAAGAAAGCCGTGGCAAAATTCAGAAAAGCAAAAAGATCAAACAAAGAAAAATAATTTCATTCATAAGGAGAAACAGAAATGGAAAAGATAGTCAAACTTGTCACGGCGGGACAGCTGAGAAACGACATCCCCGATTTTCATGTAGGCGACACTGTAGCTATATCCGTAAACGTCATCGAAGGTGACAAGGAAAGAGTGCAGTTGTTCAAAGGCATTGTAATGGGGATCAAAGGCGCCGGCATAAGCAAGACCTTCAGGGTAAGGAAGATCGCAAACGGAGTGGGCGTTGAGAGGATATTCCCGATCAACTCACCCAGGATCGCAAAGATCGAGATCCTCAAGCACGGAAGCGTGAGAAGGGCAAAGCTCTATTACCTCAGAGGACTTACCGGCAAGGCTGCAACAAAGATCAAGGAGAAGAAGAGAACAGCCAAAGTCCTTGAAACAATAATCGAGAAGCCTGCGGAGCCCGTTGCAGAAGCGGCACCGGTTCAGGAAAAAAGCGAATCCTGAATCAGAGCAAAGAAAATCTGATTGCGACCGTCATAGTTCTTGTGGCGGTTTTTTTATTTACATGAGAGAAGGCAAATACTTTGTATCCGTTGCCGGTAATATCGGCTCGGGGAAATCGTCACTGACCGGGATCATTTCAGATGAATTCGGATGGAAGCCTTATTTTGAGAAGGTGGATACAAATCCGTACCTTAAGGACTTCTATTCCGATATGTCAAGATGGTCCTTTAATCTTCAGGTCTATTTTCTATCGCACAGGTTCAGCATTCACAGAAAGATCCTGAAGTCACGAACGTCAGTAATCCAGGACAGAAGCATATACGAAGATGTCGAGATCTTTGCAGAGAACCTCTACAGAATGGGAAGAATGAAGAAGAGAGATTTCGACAATTACAGGAAGCTCTTTGCGGAAATGACTTCCTTTCTGAAACCTCCCGACCTTCTCATCTATCTGCGTGCCGGACTGCCGAAGCTCATGAAGCAGATCCAGCTGAGGGGCAGGGATTTTGAAAAGTCGATTGAACGGGATTACATAAAACGGCTCAACTCAAGCTATGATGACTGGGTGAGAAGATATTCATTGGGCAGGAAGCTGATCATCGAAACCGACAAACTGGACTTTGTGAACAGCAGAAAAGATCTGGATAAGATCATTGATCTCATGAGCAAAAACCTTTCCTCCAGATGAATTTCGAAGATCTTAAGATACCGGCATGCAAGAATTTCAGCGGGTATAAGCCGTGCTTCCCCTACTACAACTGTATCACTGAAGGCTGCAAGGAAGCAGGCGATCACACGAATCCCGGAGCAAGGATACTCATTATCTCGCTGGATGCATTGGGAAATGTACTGCTCAATACTTCAATTCTCCCCTCTCTGAAAGAGAAATATCCGGTCAGTACCGTTCATTGGATCACTCAGCCCTCAGCAGTTCCGATCCTCGCTAATAACAACTACATAGACAAAGTGTTCTCGTGGAACGATGAAGACCGTATGATCGTCAGAAACATGAGATACGACGTAATGCTGAATTCCGACAAATCTGTGTATGCATGTTCCTTTGCTGATGAAGTGAACGCCGCCGAAAAGTTCGGCTTCCTTACAGACGGATCCGGAAAGATCATACCGGCAAATTCCCACGCCATGTACAATTATCTCATGGGCATAGATGACAATCTGAAATTCCGGGAGAACAGGAGATCCGGAAGCGAGATCATTCACGAAACATTTGCACTGGATTATTCAAGAAGCGGGTATGTATTCACTTTCAGCGAAGCTGAACTGGATTTCATTGAGAAGTACAAAGCACAGGTAAATCACGATCCGTCAAAAGTATATGTGGGTTTCAACACCGGCTGCTCGAATCTTTTTCCTAACAAGAAAATGACTGTTGAACAGCACATCGAACTGATCAGAAGGCTTGCCGTTCATGACAATCTCAAACTTGTTCTGCTGGGAGGAAAGGAAGACACTGAAAGGAATCTTCAGATCTACGAAGGGATCGGAAAGGAACTTCAGGGGGCGGTCATTTACACGCCCACAAATCTCGGCCTGAGGAACGGCGCCTGTTTTATGGATATCTGCGACATAGTTATCACCGGAGACAGTTTCGGAATGCATCTGGCAATTGCTCTCAGGAAATTTGTGATCGCATGGTTCGGACTTTCCTGCTGGAGTGAAATAGATCTGTTTGACCGCGGAGAAAGACTTTATCCGGAAGGGCTTGAATGTTCGCCGTGCTGGAAGAAACAATGCCCCTTTGATCTTGAGTGCATTGAAATGATTGACCTCGGAAAAATTACAGAACTTGTAAGGAAATACTCGCTGGTAAAAACCATTGTTACGCAAAAGAACTGAACTGACTTCCCGTCAGTCCAGTCCTTCGCCGTCCCTTTTTCGGAATTTCTTCACAAAAGAATTGCTGTATGATCCCACAGATGTGATTATGTATATGGCAAGGATCGCAACTCCCGCAATAATCGAAATTGTCCAGATCGCTGTTTCCATCCGAATCCGGTGATTATTGGTTTCTCATCTTGAAGAGATTGATATCCCTGTAGATCCTTATTCTCTTGGCCTGTGATACTTTGTTGATCCTTTCCTCAGCCATTTTCTTCGATGCCTCTTCTGTGGGAATATCTTCTTTCTTGGAGATCTCGATCACCTTTTTCACAATGTCGTAAATTCCGGAAGCCTGCTTAAGCGCCCTTTCCCTGTTGTAGCCTTCGAGCTCATTGTAAACGTTGATCAATCCGCCTGAATTGATCACATAGTCAGGAGCATAGAGTATGCCCTTGTCTTTCAGCATCTTTCCGTGCTTCTCCTCATCCCCGAGCTGATTATTTGCCGCGCCCGCAATGATCTTAACCTTCAGTTTCGGTATTGTCTCATCGTTGATGATGCCTCCGAGAGCGGCAGGTGAGAACACATCTGCATCAACCGAATAAACATCATCTCCCGACACAACCTTTGCTTTGAACTCATCTGCTATCGGCTTCAGCTTGTCTTCAAAAAGATCATTGACATAAAGTTCCGCGCCTTCTTCATAGAGATACTTGCACAAATGTTTGCCTACATTTCCTCCGGCACCCTGGATCACAACCTTCTTTCCTTTCAGCGAATCGCTTCCGAAAACCTCATTAACGCATGCCTTGATCCCCACATATGTTCCGTAGGCAGTAACAGGCGACGGGTCGCCGCTGCCGCCTACTTCGATCGGAATTCCGGTAACATGCCTGGTTTCCATCATTATGTACTCCATGTCCTTCACATTCGTGCCAACGTCTTCTGCCGTTATATATCTTCCGGACAAACCCTCCACATATCTTCCGAAAGCCCTGAAAAGCGCTTCTGATTTCTGAGTCCTTGAATCACCGATTATCACTGCCTTTCCGCCGCCCAGGTTCAGGCCTGCTACAGCCGCTTTGTATGTCATACCCCTCGAAAGCCTGAGAACGTCAATCAGCGCTTCATGATCGCTTGTATAATTCCACATTCTTGTACCGCCAAGTGCCGGTCCAAGTGTCGTATTGTGAATTCCTATTATGGCCTTAAGGCCGAGTTCTTTGTTGGAGCAAAATACTACCTGTTCGTGACCGTATGATTCAATCAGTTCAAATGTTGGGAAACTGGAGTTCTGCATGGTAAGTTATTTTTGTTTTATTGATTCATTGATTTGAGTTAAACAGAAACCGGAAAAAGCTCAGGATTCAGAGCCTTCCTGATATATATGAAAACGTCATCAACGGAGATATGCGCCATACACTGAGGCGCCTGACAGCCGTAATCGTGTCCGAGATAAAGGCACGGACTGCAAAACTTATCGCTTTGTATGAGAACTGCATTCTTGTTGTAAGAGCCCCATTTCACGGGGTTTGTCGGACCGTGCAGACCCATTGTCTTGGTACCGACACATGAAGCAATGTGCAGCATTCCCGTATTACTGCAGACGATGAGCTTTGCCTTTTTCACAAGTGCAACCACGTTGTCAAGCGGAAACTGTCCTGCCGTGTTTATCGTATTGGCTCCAATTCCTCTTGCTATCTCTTCGCATCTTTCTTCCTCAAGCTTAGCCCCCGTGATCAAAATCCTCAGATTGTCATCGTATTCAACAAGCCGTTTGCCAAGTCTGATATAGTTCTCAACGGACCATTCCCTGGGCTTTCCGTTTTCTCCGCATCCCGGATGGAGGCAAATTACTGTCCTGCCTTCAAGCGCGTGCCGTGACCAAAACTCATTTGCAAAATTAAAGTCTTCATCATTCAAAAAATACTCCAATTTTTTGTCCTCATCCGTGATGTTGATCCCCAAAGGAACCAGCAGGTCAAGGAAAGTCTCAAGCTCATGCTTGGTCCTCGTGTGCATTACCACGCTGTCGTATCCGAAATGCTTCAACTGTCCTGCAGTTCTGAAACCCACAGAATAGTCTGCCCTCGCAAGCATTGTCATAATTGCATTGATCCTCTCCCATTGTCCGGCATCGATCACAATTTCATATTTGTTCCTGCGGAGTTCTTTGATGAATTCTATGAACTTCCAGGGCTTCCTCAGATAACTGTGCACATCTATCTCGACTACTTTGTCTATGTACTTCGTCTTCTTCGCAACCGCGTAGTTGATCTTTGTACAAATGAAAGTCAGTTCAGAACCGGGAAATGCTTTCTTTAGTGTTCGCAGAGTGGGTATAAGGAGGATAGAATCTCCGATCGCGGCAAGCTTGATGAAAAGGATCTTCTTTACATTCTGTATCGGAAGCCTCCTCTTTCTTTTTAGGAAAATAGCCATGAAAATGACTATTGGAATTCCGGCATACTTGTCAAAAATTCTGAAGAGCGCTCTACGCTTCATCTGTAAGCAGGGTGTCCGAATGAATAAATTTGTTTTTAATATACAGAGAAATCAATATATTATCAACAAAAGTAACGATACGTTTGCATTCCGAATACATCTCTCTGATAAGACAATCTCTAAAAGCAAGAAAACTATCTTATTCACCCTACTCAGGTTTCAAAGTCGGAGCCGCGCTTCTTGGCGCAAGCGGCAGAGTGTACTGCGGAGCAAACATTGAGTCTGCTTCATATTCGCTCACTTTGTGCGCCGAGAGAGTGGTCTTCTCAAAAGCTGTCTCCGAAGGTGAAAAGAAGTTCAGGGCCATAGCAATTTCCGTAAGCTCAAATGACCTTGTATTTCCCTGCGGCGCATGCAGGCAGTTCATGTTCGAGTTTGCAAAGGATATTGATGTGATTATTGCAAGCTCAGTGACCGAATTCAAGATCGTAACACTCAAGGAACTGCTGCCATTTGGTTTCGAAAGAAAATCCATCCCGAAAAAAACTTAGCATGAACGAATCTCTTCAGATCAGGACATTCAAAAGGGCCGGCCATATTGAAGTGATCTGCGGAAGCATGTTTTCCGGCAAGACCGAGGAACTCATCCGCAGGATCAGACGGGCCGAGATAGCAAGACAAAGAGTAAAGGTCTTCAAGCCGAAGATTGACAACCGGTTCAGTGAATTTGAGATCGTATCGCACAGTGAGCAGAGCTTTCCTTCGGAAGTAATTTCGTCCGCCGAGGAAATGCTTGAGAAGAGTTTTGATGCGGAAGTGATCGGAATTGACGAGGGCCAGTTTTTTGGAAATGACCTTGTGGAGGTTTGCCAGAATCTTGCAGATGCGGGCAAGAGAGTTATTGTAGCCGGACTTGACCAGGATTACAGGGCTCAGCCGTTCGGTCCCATACCGGACCTTCTTTCTGTCGCGGAATATATTACAAAGACACTCGCTGTGTGTGTGGTTTGCGGCGCGCCGGCAAACAGGACTCAGAGGATCACCGCAAGCAGTCAGCAGATACTTGTGGGCGCTACAAATCATTACGAAGCAAGATGCAGGCTTCATCACATTGTGAATCCGGAAGCTCAAAACGAGAATGCCGGAGCAAAGGAGGAGAATGCAGATGTTAAGTAGATGTTCAGCCATATTGTTGTTCCTGTCTGTTCTTTCCACTTGTCTTACCTCTTGCGGAAAGAAAGACGAAAACAAAGTGCAGAATGAAGCAAGCGGCACCATGAGAGTCGGACTTGTATTCGACATTGGCGGAAGAGGTGACAAGTCATTCAACGATGCCGCATACAAAGGCCTTGAGGATGCAAAGAGAGATCTGGGAATTGACTTTGAAGTGATCGATCCGGGTGACGGAGCAGACCGTGAATCCGCACTTCGCAAGCTTGCAAGCAAGAAGGACATTGGATTGATCTTCGGAGTGGGTTTCATCTTCACAGATGACATTAACAAAGTTGCCTCCGAATTTCCTGCAAAGAAATTTGCATGCATAGACTATTCCGTCACACCGAATGCAAAGATACCTGATAATGTAGCCGCCATTGAATTCAAGGAAGAGGAAGGATCATTTCTTATCGGCGCTCTGTCTGCTTTCACAAGTAAGACGGGCAAGATCGGTTTCATTGGAGGAATGGAGTCACCGCTGATCAGAAAGTTTGAGAATGGTTATATTCAGGGTGCAAAGAATGTGAATCCCTCAATAGAGATCCTGAGCGGATATGTAAGCGTATCGCCAGACGGATTCAAGAATCCCGGCAAAGCAAAGGAGATTGCACTGAGTCAGTATAACGCAGGAGCAGATGTCATTTATCATGCATCCGGACTATCCGGTCTCGGACTATTTGAGGCTGCGCGGGAAAAGAGCAAGCTCGCAGTTGGCGTAGATATGGATCAGTACAAAGAAGCTCCCGGGTTCGTTCTATCCAGCATGGTGAAACTTGTTGATGTGGCGGTCTTTAAGACTATCAAATCCCTTAAGGATGGCAAGTTCAACAGCGGCATAACAACCTTCGGACTTACGGACAACGGAGTTAGCTTCGTCTATGACGAAAACAATAAGTCTCTGATCTCCCCTTCCACAAAGCAGTCTCTTGACTCCATAAGAGCGTTGATACTGAACGAAACAATAAAGGTTTCCGCCGAATAAGACACTCCCCTATTGAATCGCGATGCGGATGTTCAGTCCGCCTTCGTTCGTTGTTCTCGGAATGGTCGTTACGGTCTGCCCGAGCGGATTCGTTTTGATATACTTGTAGAACAACTGCATCGTCACTTTCGAGCTAAGTGAATACTGGATTGAAGGATTAACCTGTGTGACCCTTGTTCCGTTGCCCGGCACCTGCCTCGATATTCCCGTAGCATACTCATACTGAACCGGCTCGTTGTTTGTCCTCGTAATTGTCAGCGCAAAGGATATGTCGTTTTGCAGAGACAACCCAAACAGCGGGATGCTGAACCCTGTCTTCGTGAAGTTTGCATTGAGGCTCCATTCGCTTGTATTAATGGTCTGAATGGTGGCGCCTATCGGGTTCAGGTTGTTTGATGTTCCCGAGCTTAGCCTCAATGCAGCAGTCAGATTTCCCGCAAGAAAATCCCTGAAGTTTATGTTGAGTCCCACCAGCGGACTGAAAGCCTGAGTAACCGAAAGTGCATTTGGTATGTCATAGCTGTTGATGTCAACCGACCTGCTTTCCTTATACTCGGATACATAAGCGTTCTCAAGCGTCACGGAATTTGCAAACTGAGCAAAGAGCGGAAACTTCTCAAGCCCGGTGATGGATATGTTCCAGTTGGGGAATGGAAATGATGAGATCTGACTTGTGAATGCATCCGTGATGTTCCTTCTGCTCTGCGCAGGATTATCTGCAATGTACTCAAAGCTGAAGTCTTCAACGCTTCCAGGGAAGAAGATCGAATTGCCCGTGAACTGAGAACTGTTCTTGCTTGTGGGATTGCCTACATCACCTAATGCATTTGATGTATAGAAAAGATTGTTTGTGAATCCCCATGACTTTCTGAAAGTAAGTGACATTGTAACAGCTTCCGGAAAAAGCGGATTGACCGTGCCTGTAAACGAAAGCTCGTTGCCGCTTGTATAATTGTCAGAAATGTTCGACAAGTTCGGTGCCCGCTTTCCGGGATCAAGGCTCCATCCAAGCTGATAAAGACGTGAGGGCCCGTACTGTTCATTCGTTGTGGGATAGAACCAGAAATTGCCGAAGCCCGGAAGCCCTCCCACTCCGCCGTTTGCAACAGTATTGGTCTGCGTGTAGGTCATATTGATGTCCCGTGGTATGAAGGAAGTGATAGCCTTCAGGATATTTGCAATGGTCTGCTTATTACCAGATTCCTGCGGAACGGAATCACGTCTTATGCCAACAGCGCTCAGGCCGCTCGTCTCTGAGCCGCGGAAGAGATTGAACACTTCTTCAAGTTTGAATATGGCGCTTGCGTTGATGGAATTTGAGTAGCCGAGGTTGTAGCCGACATTTGCGATCTGATTCGGATTCACCCAACCGTATCTTACGCTGTAATTGCCTGTGAAGGTCAGGAACTTGTCTATGTACGGAAAATTGAAGACCGGATTAAATGTGACATTTTGAGAATAATCCAGGTCTTCGCCGAAATTAATTAGTCCGTCATTGAAAAATATGTCGTCAAAGACCTCACTTGAAGGCCTTTGAGTTGAAATGCTGTCGTTATAAGTTTCAAGGTCGGTAAGGTCACTTCCCGCACGGAAATCATAAGACCCGCCAAGATCAATGATCCAGTTCTCTGTCATCTTCCAGTCAAACCTGAATCCCCTGTTTGCAAAGAACTGCCTTGAAGGCAGGTCGGGATCAACGAATTTTCTTTGCTTTGACTCCGCCCTTGACCTGTTGAAGTCCATTGACAAACTCAGTCCCTTAGAAAACAATGGAGCAAGCGGTATGAACGGCACGCAGAAATAAAGCTTGGCATTTGCATACCTTTCTCCCAAAGGAAGAAGTGAACCGATATTAAGGTGAAGAACATCCGACAATCCGAAATCCGTTGCCAGGCTCACACCTCCGGTATACCGGAAATCTTCTTTGCTTTCATAAGTAATGTCCCTGCTTCCGCCAAAGTCGGCATTGAAATTGAACCTGAGGTTATTAACTATGGTCTTGAACAGGAAGAAGTTGCTCGGGAAGTTGAAGCCCATGTTGTTTATGCCAATGCTGTTTCTCACAATCAGTGTCTGAGCTTCAGTCCTGACATTGTCTGCGGCGATCTGAGCTTCTTCAGTGTTTCCGGTTTGAGCAAGCACAGCATCATACTTTTGCTGAATTGCCTTGTCTAGCTCGACGTCAGTTCCGGGGAAGTACAGAGGTTCAACCATATTCTCGCTGTGGCGGTAAACGATCGGCAGCGAGATGAAATTTGACCAGTTCTCGGAGAAGATCGAAGAGAACAGATTGTTGAAAAGCTTGTCGGCATATAGTGTAGCGCTGAAGTCCCACGACAGTCCTGTATTCCTTGAACCGAATCTTCCGTCAAGAGCATGAAAATACGGATCGGTCCTTGCCATTGCAAAATTGAGATCCATAAGGTCAGCGAGCTTCACGTTAGCATTCACATTGAATGCAAAGCCTTCATCGTCTATTACATTCACAAGCCGTATCTCATTGAACCAGACGCTGCCGGAAATGGCGCTGTTAAGAGCCGCCCGGTTCTTCTCAACACCCAAAACTATTTCCCTGATCGACTTAAGATCGGGATTTCCAAAAACTCTGTACTCTGAGCCCGGCGGGCCGTTTGGAGCCGGAATTGAGACAGGGATATTTGTGCTGTCCCTTGCAAGCTTTATCTTGGTAAGGTCCGCGAAGTTTATCGATACATTGTTAAGAGAATCCCACGGCTGGCTGGGACGTGCGTCGGGATGAATCGGAGCACGGTATTCGTAATAGTTGTTAGAGTCGTTTCCGAAACGAATGACCATGGTCGCATCATACACTGTTTCATTTGTGTAATTGAAAGAAGGATCACCGTTGACAAACAGCTTCATTGACCTGTAATTGAACATGTCGAGCGGCACACTCGAGAAGTCCTTTCTCGCAGTCTTTCTAACGCCGCTTGTAAGATTGGAAACTTCGAGTGAAAGAGATGCCTCGTTTGATTTTGTATCAACATTATTCTGTCCGCGGATCGTCTGCCTTAGAACATCACCGGCAACAGGACTTTGATAGATCTGCGAATTTTCCTCAATGCTGACAGTTGAAATGTTGTATGTTGTGTCAAACTTGTTCGGCTTCACCCATTGGTTTCCGGTGAGGTTAATGTCATACATATCAAGTCTTACCGTATCTGTGAGGTTCGTAAGCCACATTCTGGCGAACTGCACATTTGTAAAAACTGCATTGCCGTATGAACTCACATATTCAGACAGCGGAATTTTGTATTGATGCCATCCTTCCTTTCCGGTGCCAACAATGTAAGGATTGTTCAGAGTATCCAGGCTTATCTCAAACTGGAAATAGTCATTCGGATTTCTGACGTTGTTTGTCTTGTTCAGGTCTTCCGTGTCGGGCCTTCTGCCGCCTTCAAAGTTTATGTTGTTCTGAGTTCCGTTAATGGTCTCAACGGTAAACACTCCGTTTGGATTGTTGTTGTCTAGCGCAGGGTCGGGCAGTTGCTGAAGAGTGAGGTTTGTACCGTTACGCTGATTGTAGACTGCGAGCTCCTGTTCATCGTTAAGATAATCAAGACCAAGGTCATCCTGAAGCCTCAGCTCACCGTTTCCGAGTGAATCTTCCGTATTGAGGATCTGATTTGGTATCGCATCCTGGCTGATCGAACCGAGATCAATGACAAGCTTGCCGTTCTTGGTCAGGGCATTCAGGTTCTCAACCCTCATGCTGAACTCAATGAAGTTTATGTTCTCATTCACAAGGTCGTTGCTGGTTGTGTTAAGATACTTCATCACACCGTTCCATGTTGTGGCTTTGTTCGGAATCGTATCATAACTTCCGTTGTAGTTGTAGTTTCCTCTTCTGGTCGGGTCATAGGTTATGTACAGCGGTGTGATCGTATTCTGAGTTGTCTGCACATCCTTGTTTGGATAGATATTTGTGAGCAGGTCGCCGTTTGCAATATTGTACCATTTGAGTTTGCCGCGTTTGGCAAATTTGAGATTGAGACTGTCTCTCGGGCCGATTGTACCGTCAAGCGGAACGGAGGACATTGTCCATGTATTATAAGTACCTCCGAGCGAAATGATCTTCTTGGTTCCTTCCATATCGTCTATGTAGGCAATAGCTTCACCGTTGTCCTGCGGTATTTCACTCTTCTTTGTGTTCGGGTCCGGAGAAATGGCTGCAATCTCACCCCGCAGTGTGATAGAAGATGGCTGTCTGGTATTGTAGCCCGGAAGAAGATTTACGATGCCGGTAAGGAAGTTCACGGGTATCTCCGTCTGAAGGTCAACACCGAACATGGAATTGTTTGTCGGCTCCTCGCCGATTCTGACCTTGTCGTTAAGTGTCTCCTGTTTGAGATTTACAAATGTGAATCCGAACGAACTTTTGTCGGAGATCTTGTAATCGCCTCTTAAACCAAGAAACGTTTTCGAAGCCAGAGTGAACAGATCGTTCGTCTCGTACGATATCTTAAGGTCTTTCGAGGCAAGCGCTGATGAATTTCTGATAACAACCGTACCGGTGGAGTAGTCAACAGTATAGTCAATGTTCGGAGTAAGCTCAAGATTTCCCACTTTGATGCTCACACTGCCCTGAACAATGTTGAAGCCAAGGTTTATCGTATTGCTTACTGATGCTTCACCCCTTGCCTTACCGCTGATCTGATAATTGTTTGCATTTGGCCTGAGCTTGGCGTTGTTCTTGAGGTCCGTATAAATGTCCTTGTACCAGTAGCTTGAATCAATTGTCCTTCCGTTCTGGTTGAACTCCGCAAGTGTCTTGAAGAACGGCTGAAGCGACGGAAATATCACGAAACCGTTTTCGGGATCTACAGTGATTCCGGGAATCCAGTCGAACTTGTTGTCCGGCGGCCCGGTCCGCCCGTTTGTAAAACGGTCAAGGCCGAGAATAGTTATGAGGTTACTGTTGATCTGCAGTGCCGGCGGATAGGTTGGATTGTAAACACCGTTGTCAATATACTTCACGTCAAATTCAAAACCGTCTCTCGCAATTCTCGATACCGGGAGCCTGTATATGTTCTTCATTTTGTGTTCCCATGCAAGTGTGTTTGCAGGCGTGAGGTTTTCAACCTTGATCATCTTAAGGACGAGCGTATCATCTGCAAATGCCCCCGAATCCGTGCTGATGGTTCCGTACTGCTCGCCGGTTACGGTTCTCCGGTAAGCAATTCCCACAAAATAATTCTCCGGAAGGCTTATCTTGAGAGAAACAAATCCCGCGTACTTGTTCAGCGTATACTCTGACTGGGCAAGCTTTCTGACAATACCGTAAGCCCTTGTGCCCTGAAGAGGAGTCGGTACTGATTTGAGAGTGTCATCATATCTTCCAGATGATGGCAGGCGTTCAAGATCCACATGCAGTCCGGCACGCCTGTACCCCGAGAATGTAACATCGGCCTGCACCCACACTTCAAAAGTAAGGTCATCTATCTGAAGAGAATCGGTTCGGGGCGAAAGCACGGCATTGTTATAATAGTCAAGGAAACTCTGCTTGTAAATTGTATCAAGGAAATAATGGTTGTCTGAATAATCCCACACCTGAAGCGTATAAGCCTGTTCCTGTGCCCCGAAACTGAAATCCTTGGTCTCGGTCTTACTCTTTTTCTGAGATACAACGGTCGAGAGCGAAAGTGCGCCGAGCTGAAAATCACCCTTTACTCCGAAGAGAGCCTGAGATGAGCTTATGAGCCCTGACCTTGTCTCAAGCGATACATTACCGCCTTCGATCTTCTTTATCACTTCATCCGCATAGCCGTCGTATCTTAGTTTAAGCTGATTCTCAAAATCAAAAAGCCTCTGAGTATTGTAATCGGCATCAATTGTCAGCTTGTCACCAACTCTTCCCTTTGCCGTAAGCTGTACTTCCTGCTTGAAATTTATGCTGTTGTTTGAATTGCCGAATCCCGACAAATTCGTCTGCTCGGAAGTGTTTGCCTGATATGAAGCAGTAATATCAACAGCTCCGTTGATCTTAAGATTGAAGGTGGGCGGTCCGAAAATACTTTCGGACTTGAAAGGCAGAGGAATTGTAATATCAGTGAACTTCTCAAACAACTGTGACAATTCATCCTGCGTATTACCCCTGAACCGTTCTGCTGCTATTTGCGAAAGTGCGACATTTGCGTTTTGCGTTGAAACGGCTGTCAGATATGCTCCAAGCGGCAGGACGAGCGGAGCCCTTATCGGTTCCCCTTCAAAGGTCTCCGTAATGCGAATGTTACCATCCTCATCAAAATCGGTCGTCTTCTGAATGAGCGCCGAACTGCCGAGAAGCAGTGCTGATGACTTCGCACCTATGGAAGTGCCGTAGTTGTATCCCGGCTCGTACTTAAAATATTTGATCCTTGCGGTTGAATCCCTTGGAAGGTTTCTTATCGAATCCTGGGCGAGAAGCGAATCCTGAAGTCGTGTACCTGATGTATCTTCCTGCGTTACTTTGTAATTAATGTTACCGCCAATGCGGTCTCTTCTCCCCTGAGAAAAAGAAACATTGTTAATTGAGAGGATTATTGTTATAATTGAAAAGACGAAAAAAGGCTTACACAAGACCCTCATCCGCATTGGGGAGCTCAAATCCAACTGAAAAACAAACTGTTTTGATTCAAAAATTGTAAATGAATTTGTCTATAAAATGACTTTTGATTTGAAAATTTACTTTTGCAGTATCGACTGACACTTACCTTTCAGCCTCGTTTTTTGGTTTTTTTCTTCTTTCTTGGTTTCAATTATAATTATTAACGAACATTTTTTCAATGCTCAAGACAAGATTTCTCTTCTGTGCCTTGCTGAGTTTGGCACTGACTCTTTCAGACTCAAAGAATGCTTTAAGCCAGTTTGAGCCGCATCCCGAACTGGACTGGCACACTATAGAAACCGATCACTTCTTCGTTCACTACCACACCGGATCCGAACGGACTGCACAGACAATCGCAAAGATCGCCGAAGAAATTTACGGGCCGATAACATCAATGTACAATTACACTCCGGGCAAGGTAAGCTTCATTGTGAATGATGCTTCTGATATTGCAAACGGAGCCACTGATTATTTCGGAAACCGGATCGAGATCTATGCAACCGCACTTGACTATGACCTCCGCGGTACGCATAACTGGCTCAGAAATGTGATCACTCATGAATACACTCATGCGGTTCAGGTACAGGCATCGCTGAAGTACGGCAAGAACATGCCTGCTATATATCTTCAGTGGCTCGGTTATGAAAATGAGATCCGGCCTGATGTGCTTTACGGTTATCCGAATGCCATTGTATCTTACCCGATCTCCGGTGTTGATGTTCCGGCATGGTTTGCAGAAGGTACGGCGCAGTATCAGAGGCAGCAGCTCGCATACGAGCACTGGGACGCGCACAGGGACATGATCCTGAGAAGCTATATACTCGGAGATAATTTGCTGACATGGAATGAGATGGGACAGTTTTCCTCCATCACAAGCCTGAAAGCGGAGTCAATCTATAATCTTGGTTATGCGCTTACCAGATACATTGCGCAAAAGTATGGTGAAGATAAGCTGAGACAGCTTACAGACCATCTCGGAGACCTCGGCACATTCAGTATGGATAAGGCTATGAGGAAAGTTCTTGGCAAAGACGGAAGCCAGGTTTACAGCGAATGGAAGGCGTATCTTGAGAATGACTATGAAATGCGGCTGGCGGATGTGAAGAAAGACAAGGTTGAAGGTGATCTGATTGAGAAGAAGGGTTTTGCAAACTATTATCCGCAGTTCTCGCCTGACGGGAAGAAGATCGCTTATCTTTCAAATCAGGATTACGATTACGGGGCAACATCCCTGATGATCTACGATACAGAAACAAAGAAATCAAAGGGTGCAACAGGACCGGTATCCACAAATTACAGCTGGTCTCCTGACGGCAGGAAGATCGTCTTTGCAAAACGCAACTCTCCACCGAGTCTTTACGGAACCGTCGTTTACGACCTTTATGAATATGACGTTAAGAACGACAAAGAGAACAGGCTGACGGAAGACCTTCGTGCTTTTTCTCCATCATACTCTCCTGACGGCAAATCGCTGGTGTTTGTTGTCAACAAAGACGGTACACTTAACCTGGCAATGTCTGATGCAAGCGGAAAGAACGTAAAGCGTCTTACACACTACAAAGAAGGAGAGCAGGTTTACAATCCGAAGTTCTCGCCCGACGGGAAGAAGATACTTTTCGATTACTCTTACGAAGAGTACAGAAAGATGGCAAGCCATGACATCTCTTCCGGGCAAACGGAATTCGTTCTTGACATGGATGACATAGATTACAGGAATCCCGTGTATTCTAAGGATGGGAAGAAGATTTACTACTCTTCGAACAAGACAGGCATTTTCAACATATATGCTCTGGATACTGAGTCTAAGAAGATCAGCCAGCTAACAAATGTTCTTGGAGGCGCCTTTATGCCGAGTGTTGACAGCTCCGGAAACCTTGCCTATGCGGCGTACACTCCCACCGGTTACAAGATCGCTTTACTCAAAGGAATTGAAGAGAAAGATCCTTCGATAGTCGGCGCATACAAGAGGCCCGACAAGAGAGTGGAGAAGTATGCTTCTCAGGATACGCTTTCGGCAGGCAGCACATTCAACTGGAAATCTCTCAACAATTACAATGACAGGGATGTACCTGAGCTCAAGAGCAAGCCGTACAAGTCTCAGTTCACTCCCCTGGCTTTCATACCGGTTGTAAGGTTCGACACATATCAGAGAAGGGACAAGTTCAATTTCTTCGAGGCGATCAAGCCCGGTCTTTATTTCTATTCCAATGAGATCATGAGCAGGCTTTCTCTTTTCGGAGGAGCAGCAATAAATATAAAGGGTGAGCGTGACCTGTTCCTGCAGTTTCAGTATGATAACGGATTTCCGTTCTTCAAGGACTTCTTCACAAAGGAAGTTAAGTTTCTCCCAAAGCTTACCCTTGACGGCTACAATGTAACAAGAGTTTCTGACGCCGAGCTTGTTGCAGGAATAGACACCATTAATGTCGGCCTCGATTACAATCTGCTGACCTTTGATTTCGGAATGGCATTCAATGCAATAAACTCGCATCACAACTTCAGGCTCGGAGCAGCATATTCAAACTACTCATATTCGCTTGATGCATTTGCTCTGCCGTCAGGCATTTCAGTCAGGTCTTCCAGCGAAACATACTTCAAGGCATGGGACTTCTCGCTGAAATACGGATTTGAGGAATATTACCCCACGAGAAACACGGACATAAATCCTGTCGGAAGAAAGGTTGAGATCCAGTATAACTATGAAGCGAGCAATATAAACCCGACGCTGGTTGTAAATGACGACGGCACTGTGCAGACAGACTTTGAAGCGCGAAACCTCAACAAGCTTTACGGACAGTGGCTTGAATCATTCGGCTTGTTCAGCAACAGGCATTCGCTATCGTTCAGACTTACCGGCGCAACGATTTTCGGGCCGCCGGTAGAAGACTTCTACAACTTCTACGTATCGGGAATGCCGGGCATGAAGGGCTATCCTTTCTACTCGCTTGGCGGTGGAAGAATGGCGGCGATCAACGTCACGTACAGACTCCCGATCTTCTCAAAGATAGATACGAGAATTTCTCCGATGTATCTTGATAAACTTTATCTCTCTGTTTACGGAGACTACGGCAATGCCTGGAACGGAAGCGATGTCAAAATGAGCGACTTCAAGTCAGATGTCGGTATGCAATTGAGACTGCAGGCGACGTCATTCTATGTTTTCCCTACCAGCATCTTTTTTGACGCCGCATACGGCTTCAATGAGTTCACTCAGGTTTACCAGGGCACGCCTGTAACTTACGGAAAAGAGTGGAATTTCTACTTCGGCATGCTGTTCGGATTCGATTTTTGATTGAATGGCAGGACTCAAATAATTATTTTGCATTCTTTTGCGCCCGTAGCTCAATCGGATAGAGCAACAGCCTTCTAAGCTGTAGGTTACTGGTTCGATTCCAGTCGGGCGTACATTCTCTCTGGGCCTGCATTTGCAGGCCTTTTCATTTCTTCTTCACAATCCAAAAACCCGGTGGGCAATCCTTCAGTATCATCCATAGTCCTGTTTCAATAATGAGTCTTTCAAAACTCAGATGATCCATGCACGCATTCACACTTGATCCTGATCTTTCCTCGGGACAGGAGGGAAATTTTCAATTTTATCACTGCCAAATAATGTGTACTTTTGTACTGAATTAAAGCAATTGTCGAATCTATTCCGGGTAAGTTCAATGTTCCGCATGAACGCTGAAACACCTGACGAAATGCACTGAAAGATGCTTAAGGTAATGCAACATAAATTCAGAATCCACACGGGAGGTTACAGAGAAAATCTGTAACCTCTTTTTGTTTTCATAAATTTTTAACCTGACGATGGCAAAAGTAAAAGGCGACATAATTATTGACATTGAGAAATGCAAAGGATGTGAACTTTGTGCATCTGCATGTCCGCAGGAATCACTTGAACTCTCCCGCAAGCTAAACTCAAAGGGATACCACTACATAGTGAAGATAGAAGACAACTGCACGGGCTGCACAAATTGCGCGCTGGTTTGTCCCGACAGCGTGATCAAGGTTTACCGGAGAACGGAGAAGTCTCAGGAAAAGGTAGCCACAATAACAAACGTAACGGGAGACATAACTGTAAAAGTGAAATCATGAAAGAACTAAAACTGATGAAAGGCAACGAAGCGCTCGCAGAAGCCGCAATACGGGCAGGATGCGACGCATATTTCGGATATCCGATCACTCCGCAATCCGAGGTGCTGGAATATCTTTCCAGGGAAGCCCACTCAAGAACGGGCATGGTTGTTCTGCAGGCGGAGAGCGAAATCGCTTCAATCAACATGATCTACGGCGCCGCAGGAACCGGGAAGAAAGTTATGACATCTTCATCATCTCCCGGAATCAGCCTGATGCAGGAAGGAATTTCTTACATTGCATGTGCTGAACTTCCCTGCCTGATCGTCAATGTCGTCAGGGCAGGACCCGGGCTCGGAACAATTCAGCCGGCACAGTCGGATTATTTTCAGGCGGTGAAAGGCGGTGGACACGGCGATTACAGAATGATAGTGCTTGCACCCTCGACAATTCAGGAAATGGTTGATCATGTGAAGCTCGGATTTGAACTTGCATTCAAGTGGCGAAATCCCGTGATGATACTTACGGACGGCGCTCTCGGACAAATGATGGAGAAGGTTGAACTGTTCCCTCAGCAGGAAAGAACTTTTGAAATGCTTGACTGGGCAACAACCGGAAAGACAAAGGAACGCGAGCGTTCCATCATAACTTCCCTCCACATACAGCCTGAAAAGATGCAGGAAAAAAATCAGCAGCTTCAGGCAAAGTACAAGGCCATAGAGAATGAGGAAACAAGATTTGAAATGACCAATTGCGATGATGCGGATATTGTGCTTGTGGCATTCGGCCTTGTTGCGCGGATCTGCAAAAAAGCCGCTGACCTAGCAAGGGAGAAAGGCATCAAAGTTGGAGTCTTCAGGCCGGTGACTGTCTTCCCTTATCCATACGATGAGCTGAACAGGCTTGCGGACAGAGTGAAGATGTTCCTGACAGTTGAGATGAACGCAGGTCAGATGCTTGAAGACGTCAAACTTGCGATCAACGGAAAGGCTACGGTGGAGTTCACGGGCCGGATGGGAGGAATCATTCCAACTCCGGAAGAAATATTACTCAAACTTGAAGAAATCAATGAAGGAGTAACAGCATGAACGAAGGAAGAATGCTCGGGAAAGATCATCTCGGAGATGATCATTATGAACAGGTCATTGCCGAAGAGAGCGTATGCATAAGCGATAATGTGGTATATGATAAGCCCGAAACACTCACCAGCACACCTATGCACTATTGCCCCGGCTGCGGGCATGGTGTTGCGCACAGGCTTATAGCGGAAGTGATCCAGGAACTGAATATTCAGGATAAAACAATTGGAGTTGCTCCGGTAGGATGCGCGGTGTTCGCCTACAACTACTTCGATATTGACATGACGGAAGCCGCACACGGAAGGGCTTCGGCTGTAGCTACAGGTATCAAGAGAGTGCTTCCCGACAGGTACGTATTTTCTTATCAGGGAGACGGCGATCTTGCGGCAATCGGCACGGGAGAGACAATACACACATGCAACCGCGGAGAGAACATACTCATAGTGTTCATCAATAACGGAATATACGGGATGACGGGCGGGCAAATGGCGCCAACATCGCTCGAAGGAATGAAGACCACAACATCTCCGTTTGGCAGAGACACTCATGAGATGGGATACCCGCTTAAGATAACCGAACTGATCGCACAGCTTCCCGGAGTTTATTACTGCGCCAGAGTTGCGGTGAACACTCCGAACCATGTAAGGAAAGCAAAGAAGGCTCTTTACAACGGATTCAAATATCAGGAACTCAACAAGGGCCTTTGCTTTGTCGAAATTGTAACAAACTGTCCTTCAAACTGGAAAATGACACCTGTGGAATCCAACAAGTGGCTCGAAGAACACATGCTTCCGTTCTATCCGCTTGGTGATCTTAAGGTGCCGGGAAAGGAAAACTGAAATGACTGAAGAAATAATAATAGCAGGCTTTGGCGGACAGGGCGTATTGACCATGGGTCAGATCCTCTGTTATGCCGGCGTTATCGAAAACAAGGAAGTGAGCTGGATGCCTTCATATGGCCCGGAAATGCGAGGGGGGACTGCAAACTGTATGGTGATCGTGAGCGATACACCGGTCAGTTCTCCGATCCTTACAAAGTTCGACACTGTGATTGCGCTCAATCAGCCTTCGCTGGATAAATTTGAAACCGCTGTTAAGCCGGGAGGATTGCTGATATATGAGGCAAGCACAATTCTGAAACCTCCGACAAGAACCGATATTGAAGTTGTTCCGATCGAAGCGGCCATTGAAGCCACAAAGCTGAACAATACGAAGGTAATGAACATGATAATACTCGGAGCATTTCTCAAAAAGAAACCGATCCTCTCTCTTGAAAGCGTGATTGAAGGCCTGAAGAAAGTGCTTCCGGAAAGATACCACAAGCTCATTCCGCTCAACAAGGAAGCAGTGGAGAAAGGCATGGAACTGGCCGAACTGGTTGAGAGCTGATCCGACCTTCATAACATTAACTGCATCAGTCCGCAATTAAGCTTGCGGACTGATTTTTATTATATGTCCGCAGGATTTTTTTGATCAGTAATTCTACTGCCAGTGATGCCTGAGTTCTTCATTGTCTTTTTCATGGATCATTATCGCCAGCAAACCGCCTGCAATAACCAGTACAATTCCTGAGACAGTCGTCCACCCCGGGACATTCCCAAAAACGATCCAGTCAAGCAAACCTGTAAATACGACCGCAGAAAAGATCAGCGGTGATAGTTTGACGGCCGGCATGTACTTGTAAGCATACTGCAATGTGAAAAGGTATGCAATGTAGAGCACGCCCGAAGCAGCTGCCAATACATACACATAAGGATCGGGAAATGTCCAGTTAATTATTGCGAACGGAAGCAATGCAATAACGCAGATCGAAGTGTAGTAGAAGATGATTGAAACAAATGTTTCAGACTTTGTCAGCCTTCCGAGAGCAGTATAAGCTATTGCAAGAGAAATGCCCGAAGCCAGTCCGTACAGGTCCCCCACTTTCAGAAAGCTTTCGGCGGAAGGATCGAGTATCAGCAGTATGCCTGCAAAACCGACTATGATGCCCCACCAAATGTTCTTGTCTATGGGGACCCGGAGCCAAAGGTAAGTGACAATCGGAATGAAGATAGGAGCAGTGTTATTTAGGAGTGACGCATTAACAAGCGGTATCTTAGAAAATGAAATTGCATAGCATGTGAATGCCGCTGTTCCGGCAATTCCCCTCACCATCTGAAACTTCACATTCTTTGCGCGAAGAGTGCCGAATCCCTGACGTGACGCAATGACCACCACCAGTATCAGGCTTACAGTGAACTGCATGAACACAACCCATTCAAGGCTTGCCCCGGCCTGCATTTCCAGCTTTGCCAAAACACTTACTGATGAAAGCATCAGGAATGCCAGCAGTGTTGAAACGATTGCCTTGATGTTGTTAGTGCCTTTTTCGCTCTTCATCATGACGGTAAAATACTGAATCATCCGGCAAATTGTTCGACAGAATTATCGCGCCGTAGAAGCCCTTTGTGATCTGTTCACAACTGCCGGACACCATCAGCATACTGCTTCACGGAATGCAGGCTCCGGACCGCCGGTCTCACTGCGGACCGGACCTGCTGATTCAAAGAAGGCATGATCTCAGATTATCACTGTTGATTCATTCTCAAGCGCTTCCTTTTCCCTTTGCTCTCTGAGCTGTCGTGTGTAAAGTGAGTAGTAGTGGCCTCTATTATGCATTAGCTCGTGATGGCTTCCGTCTTCAATGATCTTTCCTTTCCTTATTACAAGAATGCGGTCGCAGCTTTTTATAGTTGACAGCCTGTGTGCAATTATGACGGACGTTCTGTTCTTCATTATCTCATGAATCCCGCTTTGAATGCGGGCTTCGGTTATGGTATCCACAGAGGAAGTTGCTTCATCCATGATGAATATTCTCGGATCGGCCAATACTGCCCTGGCAAATGAAACAAGCTGTTTCTCTCCGAGCGAAAGATTCTCACCTCCCTCTCCAACTTCCTCATCAAGGCGTTCAATGAATTCATCCGCCCCAATGAGCTTCAGAGCCTGCACAACCTCTTCATCATTGGCTTCGCTCCTTCCGTACCTTATGTTTTCCCTTACAGTACCCGAGAACAGATGCGGCGTCTGCAGAACCACGCCTATTCTGCTTCTGAGACTCTTAAGAGTTTTGCCTTTGTAATCGGCACCGTCGATCTTCACAGATCCGCCGGTCGGTTCATAGAAGCGGCAGATCAGATTTATGATGCTTGACTTACCTCCGCCGGTTTCGCCTACGAGCGCCACAGAAGTGCCGGCTTTGATCTTCAGATTCAATCCCTCGAATACAGTCTTTCCCTTCTCATAGCTGAAATTCACATTTTCAAACTCTATCTCACCTTCGATGTGTTCAAAGTCAGTTGCACCTTCACTGTCCCTGATAGCTGGCTTTGTATCAAGCAGTGAGAAGATCCTCTCACCGGCAGAAAGACTTCCCTGTGCCTGTGAATAGAATCTCGAGATATCCAGTATCGGCTCATAGATCAGCGTTGCGTAAGCAAAGAACGCCGCAAGCATTCCGACCGTGATCTCAGGCGGCATCTGCACAGCCATTCTTCCGCCGTAATAAAGTACAAACGCCGCGGCAACGGACCCGCCGAATATCACCAACGGCTGATAAAGCGCAGAGTAGAACTCCGACTTGAATGAAGCCGCCCTCATGTTTTCGCTCAGCGACCGGAATTCACCTGAAGCCCTGCTCTCCTGCACGGTGCTCTTGTTCACTTCAACTCCCGTAATGTGCTCATTGAAGCTTGCAGTGATCTCACTGTTGAACTTTCTCGACTTCCTTGAATACAGCAGGATCAGCTGTCTGATCTTGAATGAAACGATCATAAGCACCGGGATTGTAACGGAAACAATTGCGGCAAGCTTCCAGTTGTAAATGAACATTGCGCTCAGGCAGAACACGATCATGCCGAATCCCCATATGCATTCGACGAATGCCCATGAAAGAAGTTCAGTCACTTTTACGGTATCAGAAGAGATCCTTGACATGAGCCATCCGGCGGCAGACTTGTCGTAAAATGAGAATGAGAGTTCCTGCAATCTCCTGAACAAGTCCTGCCTGATGTCAAACATCACATATTCCTGGATCTTTCCTGCATAGTTTATGAACATGAAGACAGATGCCGAAAGTACAAATCCCAATCCAAGCAGGATGAGAATGTATTTCGTCAGAGGGCCAAGGTCAGGCTCCGGCGCACTGCCTGCCATGTGAAGCGGCCTGTACTGCTCAACAAGTGGCACTATTGCATGGTCGAGCAGATTTAGCCATACCAGAGGCGTAACGGCCTCCACAAGGCTGACCAACAGCACGAATGCTATGAAGCCGGTCATCCACTTCCTGTATCTGAAAGAATAACCGAATATCCTCCGCAGAAAAGGAAGCAATGCCCCTTTGGTGCTGAACTCTTTGTCCTTTAGTTTAGACATAATACTTTACTCCTTTTGCTTTTTAATTTGCCTTCATCACTCTTCAAGCCCTGCTTCGGCTTTGATCTCTTCCTCCACGGATACCTGAATGTCATATATCCTTCTGTAGAATCCGCCGCGGCTTATGAGTTCTTCATGAGTGCCTTCTTCTACGATCCTGCCTTTCTCGAGCACAATGATCTTGTCGCAGTCCTGAATTGACGTGATCCTGTGAGCGATTATGAATGTTGTCTTTCCTTTCATTAGGGTTCTCAGTGACTTCTGTATTTCAAATTCAGTTTCCGAATCAACTGCCGAAGTCGAATCATCGAGCACAAGTATATCCGGATCCTTAAGCAGTGTTCTTGCAATCGTCACTCTTTGCTTCTGACCTCCCGAAAGTGTCACGCCTTTCTCACCCACTATAGTATCGTATGACTCCGGAAAGATCTCCGTGATCACATCGTGGATCTCTGCCGCATGAGCGGCCTCAACAACTTCATCAAAGTGCGAGTCGGGCTTTGAGTATGCTATGTTTCCCCTGATGGATGTTGAGAACAGGAACGGCCTTTGAAGCACAACACCGATCCTTCTTCTCAGGAATTCCTTTGAGAATCCGCTGATGTTCTTGCCGTCAATTCTGATCTCACCGCTGTCGGGCTCGAAGAATCTCATCAGAAGCGAGATCACTGTTGACTTACCGGCACCGGTCGGACCAAGCAGTGCAACTTTCTCACCCGGCCTTACTCTGAAGCTCACATTGCTGAGCACATGGCCTTTCTCTTCCCTTGAATACTTGAACGAAACATTTCTGAATTCTATGTCGCCTTTGAGTGACGCCTCAGAACTTCCGCGATAGTCCTCTCTTACTGCGCTGAGAATAGAGTACAGTCTGTTCAGTGCGACAGTCGCCATGCCCATCTCGCTGATAAGCTGCCCGAGTCTCCTCATCGGCCATGTTACCAGTGTTGAATACGTGTAGAATGCAGTCAGCTCTCCAACGGAAAGTTTGTTTGACAGCGTCAGGTATCCACCGGCAAAGATCGTAACAGCCATCTGAATGTGAACAAGCATATCTGATGACGGCCAGAATATCCTGTGGAGGTTATTCAGCTTGATGCCCCATTTTCTCTTTTCAAGATTCTGATTTGTAAACTTATCAATTTCAAATTCCTCCTTTGCAAACGCCTTCACCACTCTTATGCCGGAAATGTTCTCCTGCGCCAGTATGGAAAGCTTATCCTGCTCAAGCTCATGCTGATTCCACACTTTTGTTTCCTGCCTGAAGAACAGTATTGATCCTGCCATAAGTACGGGAGCAAAAGCAACTGCAATCAGTGCATAGGTGAAATTGATCGTTGCCATCATTATAAATGCACCGAGGAACAGCGCAAGCAGGCGGATCGTATCAACGATCTGAGTGGCGGCAAACTTCCTGATCGTCTCCACATCTCCCGTGCATCTTTGTATCAGTTCACCTGTAGGCGTTTTAGAATGAAACGCCAGCGGAAGCGCCTGCAAATGCGAGAACAGCCTGTCTCTGAGTTCCTTCATTGCCTTCTCGGTAACTGAGGCCGTGATCGAGCTGGATGAAAACGAGAACACGCCCCTGATGAGAGCAATGCAGAGGAATATCACGCCGATCCCGATAAGGATTGAGTCCATGTTCTCCCTGCTGAAAGCGGGAAGAATTGAGTAGAAGAATCCGGTGATCGCGTCATCCGGCGTGAATGAGATCCTGCCTTCGCTTTGGAAGTAAACTATTACCTTATCAACCGCTATCTGGAGAACCTTTGGCTCGAGCATCCTTACAAACACAGCAGTTATCAGCAAGACGGAGGAAAAAACATAATAGCCGCTCCACTTTCCCAGAATTTCAAACAGCCTTCGTATGTATATCATGATAAAATATTTTTTTTGTGCAAAAAAAAACCGCGGAAACTTTCGGTATCCGCGGTTCTTAAGATTCAGAAAACTGAATTCAGCTCAGAGCATTCCTCCTCGCATCCACGGAATAATACCGTTACAAAATGACGATGCAAACGGCACAATTGCCATTTGGCTAATTTTAAAATCTTTGATTTGCATTCTTGTCAGTTCGTCATTGGTATTTAGTTTGGAATGTATCCGTGGTAAAGCGTCTACAAAAATAGACATGCATGTTCAAAGATGCAACAATTTTCTCAGACAGTTGCCAATTTTTACGTTAATGAATCAACTGAGTTGCGAAAATATTTGCCTGAACAGTGCATAACATAGTTATCTTTGCGCTGAATATTACTCCGGCTCAATGATCAAGGATCAAAAACCGGAAATGGGGTTTTGAAAATCATTCGCGGAGGACAACAGATCATGCTCTCATGGAGATAGCTTTGCTGTAGAGTTCTATGTAGAGATCTGCTGAGTGTTTCCAGGAAAAATCTTCCTTCATCCCTCTTTTCTGTATGTTCTTCCATACCTTCTTGTCCCTGAAGATATCGAGAGCTCTTGCCAGGGTGGAATAAAGTGCCTGCGGAGTGTAGTCATTGAAAGAGAATCCGTTCCCCTTTTCATCAAACTCATGAAAATCTTTGACCGTATCAGCCAGTCCGCCGGTCTTGCGAACAATGGGAACTGTGCCGTACTTCAGACTGTACATCTGATTAAGTCCGCAAGGTTCATAATGCGATGGCATAAGAAACATATCGCTTCCGGCCGTGATGTAGTGTGACAACTTGTTATTGTAGCCAATGTAAACATTGACCCTGTCAGGATATGATGCCTTGAGACTCTTGAAGAAATCCTCTGTCTGTGAATCACCCGAACCAAGCACCAAAAGCTGAACGGGAAGCTGCATGATCTCATTTATCACCGGAGGAAGAAGTTCAAAGCCCTTTTGCGGAGCAAATCTCGAAACTATTCCTATGAGCGCACTCTCCGCCGTTGAAGATAGTTCCGCTTCCGACAACAACGCTGTCCTGTTCTTTTCCTTGCTCTTTAGCTGTGACGCTGAGTATTTGTACGGGATGAAAGCATCATGCTTCGGATTCCAGATCTTCTCATCAATCCCGTTGAGGACTCCGTAGATGTCATTGCTCCTTGTCTGAAGCACACCCTCAAGCCCCGCACCAAGTTCGCTTGTCTGGATCTCGTGCGCATAGGTCGGGCTTACGGCCGAGATGATCTCCGAGTACACTATCCCTGCCTTCATAAAGCAGAAGGTCCCGTTATGTTCAAAAGGCATGTAAGGAGCATAATATTCCGCGGGCAGTCCTGCCTTTGCCACAGACTCTTTCGAAAACATTCCCTGATATCCGATGTTGTGTATTGACAGCAAGGTCGCAGTTTTATCAAACATCCGGTCCCAACTGTATGAGGTCTTCAGCATTGCGGGAATAAGAGCAGTCTGCCAGTCATTGCAGTGAATCACATCAGGTGCCCAGCCCATCCTCTGAAGTGATTCCATAACTGCGATCTGAAAGAATATGAATCTCTCGTCCTCATCGGGATCATTCGTATATGGATGATCACGGTGGAAATAGTGCGGGCAATCAACAAAATATACATCCGTATCAGATTCCGGCAGTTTTGTATGCCAAAGCCCGAATGAATGAACATTCCCGCCAATGCTGATCTCCACTCCGGAAATCTCATCATATCTGGAAATTCCGTGATCGATGATCTTGATTCCTCCGTACAGCGGCAGGAAGACACGGACTTCACAGCCTTCTTCTGTAAGTGCCTTCGGCAATGAACCTGCCACGTCGCCGAGGCCTCCCGTTTTCACATAAGGGAAGCACTCGGACACGGCAAAGCAGACTTTGCAGGTCTTTTGTTTGCTCAAGCTGTCGTTAGAATTTTGTTTCTATTACGTAAGGAAGCATGATCCTCCATGTAGGCCAGTCATGCGGAACATCGGTTCCCCACATTTCAAGGTCATGCGGAACATTCTTTGAGTTGAGAATATCCGAAAGATCCTGTGATGCCTTGGGATTCTCGTAGTTTCCCTGTCCGGTAAGTATGTGAATGTGATTGCTCTTTCTCATGTCTCCGAGAATTGTTTCATCATTGAGATTCGGAAGATATGAGATCGGTGAGTTGAAGTAACAGTCCTCGTCAAAATATCCCTTTGTGTAATCGCTGAGGTCATAGGAACCGCTCATTGCTATTGTGCCGTTGATCAGATCCGGTCTTTTGAAGAAAATATTTGCGCAGTGAAGCGCACCGAGCGATGCTCCTGAGGTTATGATGTCAACCTTTCCGTTGCAGTCATTGTAGATGAACGGCACCACCTCGTTATAGACATAGTCATTGAATTGCTGATGCCTTATCGCTTTTGCCCTTCCCGGCATTTCATCGTTAAGCCAGCTTTCATTGTTGATGCTGTTGATGGAGTAAACCTTGATCTTTCCGCCCTCAATAAGGTGCTTGAGCGAATCGATCATCTGAAATCTTTCGTATTCAAGAAAATCTGCGGCGGCCGTGGGAAACAACAGCAATGCAAAGCCATAATCTCCGTAAACAACGATGTCCATCTCCTTGCCCAATATAGGACTGTAGAGTTTAGAAATCTCTCTTCTCATTTATGTGTATGGAATTTGATTTAAGGAAACGTAAAAGTACCGATTTTGAAGGACTCTTTTAAGTCCAAAAATCGGGCGCGAGGGGGTTTCCGGACAATGGTGTCCAAAACGTTTTCTAGAATCAAAAATTGTGGAGAATGCAGTTCAAAAACAAAGACTTTTTCTGTTGTCGCAGGAACAACCCGCCCGCCTGTCAAGTAGCAGTTCACTAGAAGCGAAAACGGCGGACAGGCCTCAACATAAATGCCGTTAAGAAATTGTGAGCGAAGGCGTAAGCGAGAATTTCCTGTTTGACGAAATCCGATAATTGCAGGACTCTGCAATTATCGGGGTGAGGAGTTGAAATTCTCGTAGCCTGAGCGAGCAATTTTAGGCCCGTCCGCCATTCTACAATTGATATCTAAAGTAATTTGCCGGGCGGGCAATTATGCTGCAGCGGGCGATTTTTCTTTGCCAA
>CAZTQR010000026.1:0-43521 GCA_964615795.1 uncultured Ignavibacteriaceae bacterium | reverse complement strand
ATTAAGCACGCCGCCAGCGTTCGTCCTGAGCCAGGATCAAACTCTCCATTATAAATAAGTTTGATTTTGATCTCGGCTACAAGGTTCCAAAGTATTGAAGTTCGCACACAATATATTCTGTGTACTTGATTCTTGTGCTTATCTGTCTAGTATTTACAAAGAACAATCTTTACAGGAACTACAAAAATAACACAAAAAGTTCCTAAAGTCAAGGAAGTAATTCTATTTTCTCCCTTACTTTTTCAATCTGTGCAAATATACGAAATCCAGACTGAAATCAAAAACCATTTCTTAGTATTTAATGAAGTTTTTTCTCAAATGAGCATTCTTCCGCCGAATTCCACCCATTTTCAGCATTCCGACCAAATGCCGGATCGGGCAGAACCCGTAAAATTGTGCAGATCCGGCCATTTTCTGCGGCCAATATGAACAGTTGCGGAATGTCCGTCAATCCAGCTGACTTGCAACAAATCATTTGATCAGTCTTATTAAGAGACTAGAGTGCAGCTGCAATCTCAAATTATGTTGCCTGTAAATCACACCGTGATGCCAATAGTTAATCAATTGAAATTCAAAAACATAAGATATACCTTATAAATCAAACAAATGACTTAATGGAACACCCGCGAAAAAAGAATGTGCATACAAAATGGAAAAGATATCACAGGAAGCCTGCCCCCAAGGAACAATCCACCGGTGAACCGGCAAAAAAACAAGCAATAATTCAGGAGCCACCCAAAGCAATACGGTCAAATCAGAGTATTTCAGTTGTGATCCCCCTGCTGAACGAGGAGGAATCTATAAGCGAACTTTCCTCAAAACTCGAAGAAGTGCTGAAGTCGCTTCAGTGCGATTATGAAGTAATATTTGTTGATGACGGCAGTACAGATAAGTCTTTTGAAAAAATCCGCGAGGTTAACAGGAGAAATAACAGATTTCACTGCATCAAATTCAGGAAAAACTACGGCAAATCCGCCGCTCTTGCTAAGGGTTTCAGGGCCGCCAAAGGGAACGTGGTTATTACCATGGATGCTGACCTTCAGGACGATCCTGAGGAAATTCCAGATCTGATAAGGACTCTGAATTCAGGATATGACCTGGTTTCAGGCTGGAAGAAAGTCAGATATGACCCTTTCATAAAGAAGTATACGTCGAAGTTCTTCAACTATGTAACATCAAAGCTGTCGGGAATAAAACTCCATGATTTTAATTGCGGCCTGAAAGCTTACAAAAAGGACGTAGTAAAGAGTGTGAAAATTTACGGTGAAATGCACAGGTATATTCCGGCTCTTGCGCACCTTTCAGGATTTAAAGTCACAGAGAAGCCGGTGAAACACCATGCAAGAAAGTACGGCAAGACAAAATTCGGGGCGAGCAGGTTCATTAACGGCTTTCTAGATCTGATCACTGTTGTATTCATTGACAGGTACGTCAAGCGGCCATTGCATTTCTTCGGAACCATCGGGCTGGTGACTTCCACACTGGGCTTCTTCATAACTGCTTACCTTGCATTCCTGAAATTCTTCGAAGACAAGCCACTCAGCGACAGGCCGCTGTTCATTGTAGGAATTTTCCTGATCATGCTGGGAGTCCAGTTCTTTTCACTTGGCCTGATGGCTGAGATGATCACAAAATCAAGCTACAGCGACCAGGATGTACTTGTTGAAACCACAATTTGAATCCGACCAAAACCTGAACCAATGAATGATTTTAATTCAGTTAGCGAAAAAGCAAAGACGGGTAAGGACTTCCGTATAGGCAGATATTCGACTGTTACCGATGATGTGGTGATAGGCGATAACGTTGAGATCGGGACATGCGCTTTGATCGCGGACGGTGCGAGAATCGGCAACAATGTAAAGATCTTTCACGGGGCATCCATAGGCACAGTTCCCCAGGATCTTAAGTTCGAAGGCGAAAGCACAACAGTAGAAGTGGGAGACGGAACGGTAGTCAGGGAGTTTGCAACACTGAACCGGGCAACGAACCACAGCAAGCGGACAATAATCGGCAAGAACTGCTTCATCATGGCCTATGCTCATGTGGCACACGACTGCAGGCTCGGCGACAATGTAATACTGGCTAACGGAGTTCAGATGGGCGGACATGTTGAAATCGGAGACTGGGTAATTGTCGGAGGCCTGGTAGCTATTCACCAGTTTGTAAAGATCGGAAAGCACGCTATGATTGGCGGCGGGTTCAGGGTTGTGAAGGATGTCCCCCCTTTCATTCTGGCAGGTTCTGTTCCGCTGAGGTTTGAAGGAATCAATCTGGTGGGCCTGCGCAGAAGAGGCTTTTCGAATGAACAGATACATGTCATTTCCGGCACATACGATCTGCTTTACAAATCCGGGCTTAATGTGAGCGATGCTGTGACAAGGATCGAAAGCGAAATGAGCGACAAGCCTGAGGCGATGGACATAGTCAACTTCGTAAAGGAAAGCAAGCGAGGCATAATAAGAGGATAACTCGCAACCATCTAAATCTTCTTCCAACTAATTCACGACACAGATGTCATCACAAAAAGCTGAAGGTTCTCACATCACCACAAAGGTCCTCTCTGAAATGAAGAAGCGAAAAGAGAAGATCGCAATGCTTACGGCATATGATTTTCTCACCGCAAAATTTCTTGACCAGGCCGGAATTGAAGTTATACTTGTGGGAGATTCGCTTGGCAACGTGATTCAGGGAAACGAAACAACTCTGCCTGTTACGCTCGAAGAGATGATCTACCACACGAGGATAGTGAAACGTGCTGTAAGAAATGCCATAGTTGTAGGAGATATGACATTCATGAGTTATCAGGTTGGAGTGAAGGAGGCAATAACAAATTGCGGAAAGGTGATGAAAGAGACCGGCTGTGACGCCGTTAAGATGGAAGGCGGAGACTACATGGCTGAGACAATACGCCGAGTAGTTGAGATCGGGATACCGGTGATGGGGCATCTCGGGCTAACTCCTCAGTCGATCAACAAATTCGGAAGTTTCAAAACGCGCGGTGTTGAGAAAGAGGAGGCTGATAAGATCTACAGCGATGCCCTGCTTTTGGAAAAAGCAGGATGTTTTGCAATTGGACTGGAGAAGATTCCGGCAAAGTTGGGCACCAAAGTTTCAAAGGCACTAAAGATCCCGACAATTGGAATCGGCGCAGGTCCCAACTGCGACGGGCAGGTGATGGTAACCCACGACATGCTCGGCCTTGTAGAAGATTTCAAGCCGAGATTTGTTCGAAGGTATGCGAAGATGGCTTCCGATACCAAGGATGCCTTCAGGAGATACATCAAGGATGTGAAGGACGGGAAGTTTCCGACGCTTGAGGAAAGTTATTAGCCTTTCTCGGTTATTGAAGAATCATTAGGTTTGATTAAGTTGTTCAATTAGTTCATAGCAACTAATGCGGCTCAACTGAACCATTTAGCAATGGGTAAGTTGAAGCTTAATCAAAGGAGTTAGACTTATGAGAAGTTTTGCATTAGCCGTTTCGACATTAACATCCCTGCTCTTTTTCTGCTTTAAGGAAACAGTTTCTCAGCCATACTGGAACCAGATAAACTCAGGCACTGAATCCAATCTTAATTCAATTACTTCATACCGGTACTCAGGGAACACGTTCGTAATTGTGGGAGACAGCGGCGTAATTCTGCAATCCACTGACGGCGGATTGAGCTGGAGAAGAATAAGCTCCCCCACTTACGAAAAGCTCTATTTCGCAGACTTCAGATCGGACAGTGTAGTCTTTGCGTGCGGGTCCAATGGCACTCTCCTCAAATCTTCAGACCAAGGCAACAACTGGCAAATGCTAAGCTCTGTAACTTCGCATGACCTTAAGTATGTCAATGCCTGGATCTCTCCTCTCAGCATATATGTTGCAGGAGAAAACGGCTTCTATGCAAAGATCACCAATAACATCTGGACTACACAGATCATTGACACCGCGGATATCAATACTCTTCTGATCAACCCGCAAGGCGAAAGGATCTATGCCGGAGGAGATTACGGCACTTTGCTTTATACTTCAAACTCCGGCTCAGTCTGGACAAGGCTTCAAACCTATTCAAAAGCCAATATCAACGCATCGTATTCATCCAATCTTCTTGTTGGGGATTGCGGAACTTCCTGGAGAGTGAACAGCAACATGGCATACCCCAATACATTAAACACAAAAAAGAACCTGTATTGTATGGATGAACCCAGCTTAAGTTTCGATCAGTATCTCTGCGGAGAGGATGGATTATTCATGGTAAACGGAAGGATTACTCAAACCAATACTGCTTTGGATTTGAAGTCATTCCGGATTTCTTATGACAACAAAGCGATTGCAGTTGGTGAAGCCGGTACTATCCTCCACACTGCCGATGTGACGGAATCACCATATGAAAAGAATTTGAATGGAAATAACATTCGCGCCTGGTTCATGAATAACGGCCGTTTCAACAATCACAGCCAGTCAAACGGTGGATTTGAATGGCCGAAGGGTTCAAACAAATATGCTAAATTTTCTTCGGGCCTCATACTGGGAGGATTGGTCGGATCAGATACATTGTTGGCAGTTTGTGATTATGATTCAGAGTTCTTTCCCGGCCAAACCGTTGGAGGAATCCCGCAAGGCAACGGAACTCCCGATTTTAAGATATTCAAGATCATACACGGCGCAAGTGATTCTGACAGGGCAGATTGGCCGAATATTGCTTTGGGCAATTCCAATCAGGGTGCGCCGGTATTCTTTGACTCATCCACAGGCACAGTTAAGCCGAATGATTTCGGGAATCAGACAATGTTTTATTCGTATACTGACAGTTATTCTGAATCACACAGACACTATGCGGGTAGAACAAAGCCCCTTATGTGCGATGTTAAACAAATAACATATTGTTTCAATCAGCCTGAAGAACTGAAGAATGTAATTTATCAGGAATACAGGATCACTAACAGAAGTAACACGCTGTGGAATGAGTTCTACATAACTTTCTTCTCTGACGATGATCTAGGTGACGCTCAAGATGATGCTGAAGCAACCGACACTAGCATGAGGCTTTCCTACACATACAATTTTGACAACTATGATGAGGATTACGGTACAAATCCTCCGGCCACAGGATTTTCAGTGGTCAGAGCTCCTTACATCAGGACAGGATCTGCAGGTGATACGGTTAAATACTATGAAGGAAGGCTGAGCAGATTCAGGACCGGTATTAAGGAATCGAAATTCAGCGCAAACATAATCTTCCATGATGACACGTGGCAGCCGGGAACTAAGAAGGATCTGTTCAATACGATGAAGGGACTCATGAAGACCGGATCGCCTTACATAAACCCGGTTAACGGTCAACCAACAAAATTCATGTACAGCGGCGATCCTGCAACTAACACAGGATGGATTCAAAATTCAACAGGTGATATGAGATTTTATTTAAGCTTCGGTCCGATGTCAGTGAATCCGGGTGATACTCAGATTGTTGTCATAGCTCAGGTTATTGCGCAGGGCAGTGACAGGTTAAGAAGTATCACAGAACTCAGGGAAACTGCTGTGCAGGCCAGGGACTTCTACGATAATATGTTCAGAGGAGTTGTTATCAATGCTGTCTCCAACTCCACCGAACTGCCGGCAACGCACAAGCTGTATCAAAACTTTCCCAATCCATTCAATCCTGCTACTGAAATCCGATTTGAACTCTCCAAGCCAGCTGATGTCGAGCTTACTGTGTTTGACATCTCAGGTAGAAAAGTCAAGACCTTGGAGAACCGGAGATTTGATGCAGGTGGTCACATAGTCCGCTTCGACGCCGGAGATCTCAGCAGTGGCATTTACATACTTCATTTCAGTGCAGACGGAACATCTGAAAGTATGAAGATGCTTTACCTGAAATAGTTTCAACAGAGAGTTACTTAGTCAAACAAAAGCGCCACAAAGAATCATGCGGCAATGTAGAAACTTTTTGCCCGGCACTTAGGAGCTGCTAGCAGTTCAATACTATTGATGACATTGATTGTCCAGCATCTGAAATTCTTACTTTACAAGCACCATTCTCTTGGTTTCGCTGAAGCTACCGCTGACAAGTTTGTAGAAGTAGACTCCGCCTGCGAGCGAGCTTGCATCAATTCTCGTTTCATAAGATCCGGGAGTCCTGAATTCATCAACCGGTGTCATCACTAATCTCCCGAGCAGATCATAAACATTCAAAACGACACGGCCGGCATGAATTATGTTGTACTTTATCAGAGTCTCACTGTTGAACGGATTCGGAAAGTTCCTTAGTGACAACGAAGTTCGCATATTATGATCTCCGGCTTGCTCAATGCCTGTCAGACAATTGTCAATATAGTATCCGTAGATTGCGGACTGCTGTCCGGGTTGCAGAAACTCTGCATTGAAAACGAACCAAAATCTCTGACAAGGCAAGTCCGGAACGAGCAATGAAACATTTCTGGAAATTTTTGAATCGAAGCCTGCATTAGCACTTACAATAACTGAAAATGAAGGTATTGTGTCCCAGTCAAAAAAGAAGAGTCTGCAAACTTCGGACCTTCTAAGGTATGCATAAACATGATTTGTGAAATCGTACCCTGCAGTAATTTCCAGATCTACTCCGACATAGTTGAAGTTGTCATATTCATTGGGCCTGATTATAGTCTGTTGCTGTCCGAGAGGAGCAATCGCCCTTGCATAAACGGAATAATGACCGCTCCTGTTCGAAGCAAACTGTGCATATCTACCCCAATTCAAGTTTGCAAAGCCTTCATTCCGGTTGTTCCCTGCAAAAGCCACTGTGTCTGAAGGATTCATCACCTGCGGCATTGAATCCCTCGAGCCGATTCTATAATACACGGCACTTCTGTCATCCGGTAACAGTCTTTCATAAGTAACAATGACAGGTCCGCCGGAACCATTAATATAAGGATTACTGCATTTCAGTGTATCGCTTAACGTAAGATTTTTTTGGTATTCAATGCTTTGCGATAAAACATTGAACTTTGCATATACAACATCAAAGCCGGACTGGTATGTGATGCCATAATTTGTACTGTCAAAACAGCAGATCCTGGGTCTAATATTTTCATTGGCCGAAGTATCGATAGCTATGATACTCGACCAACCCGTTGAGTGGTTATAGACCGCGCCAAAGATTCCCCATCTGCCAAACCTGTCTGATTGCCAAACAGCCATTGCATGCTTGACCGGACCAGCCGGATACATGTTAATGCCATTGCAATATGAAACAGCCGGGTTCAGATTTCTGTGCTGATCATTCGTGAGGTAGAAAGCGCTGTCATAACTTCCGCTGTACCTGATCTTTGAAACGCAGATATTCGAATTCATTCCTGTATGCCTTTCAAAGATCAGAAACTCGAAATCAAATCTGAACAGGCCGTATGCGTTTATATTGTTTTCAAACGATGCATTTCTGTCGTTTGATCCGGAAGTCAGTCTGTAGGGGCCGAAGAATGGCCATGGCTGGGTAAGAGCTGAGACTGGAATCAGCAAAAAGAGAAGCTGAAGGCACAGATACAAAGACCTGCAATGTTTCATGATCCTGCTCTTTAGAAGTCTAAGACCAGTTTAACTACAACTAGTCCGGATAGTGATAAAACTAAAACCGGAATCACAGAAACAACCTGTGACTCCGGCATGAATGAAAAGACAAACTTATTTTACAAGCATCATTCTCTTAGTCTCGCTGAAGTTGCCGCTTACAAGTTTGTAGAAGTAAACTCCGCCTGCGAGCGAGCTTGCATCCAATCTGACACTGTAACTGCCGGACTGCATGAATTCATCTGCAAGCATCATGACTTCCTTCCCGAGAACATCATACACCTTCAATGACACGTTGCCGGGCTGAGGCAATGTGAATGCTATGTTTGTTGAAGGATTAAACGGATTAGGATAATTCTGCATGAGAGAAAAATCTGCCGGCACTTCTCCGGAAACTGAATTCACGCCTGTCGGAGAAAGTGTGTAGTTTACCAGCCTGATATTATCCAGGTAAATTCCGTCAGCGGGAATTGTTCCGTTGCTTACAAGAGAGAATCTGAGTTTCATAGTTGAAGAAGCTTCTGCGAGTTCGGAAAGATCCAGCACGTCCCTCGTCCATGTTCCGACAGTGCCCGAAAAGAATTTCTTAGATCGCCAGCTTGTGCCGTTATCCTTGGATACATCGACATAGGCATTATCGAATGCATCAATGGTATGCTTGAACCAGTAGCTGAGAAAGACGACTGGTGCCGATGACACATTCTGCGCCGAGGTGAGAGTCATGGTTCTGTTGGTAGAGTTTGCATAGTTGCCTGTAGGGCTGTCAGCGAATGAGTTATTCGGCGAATACGATTGCGAAGTTGTAACATTCCAGCCCGTTGATACTGTCCATCTTCCCATACCGTTCTCAGCGCTGTCGAGTACGAGCACATTTCCGCTGCCTACAGGAACATAGAAGTTCTCAGTGTGAATGATCTTGCCTTCCTGCTTTATGGTAAGATTCAGTTTGACGGCAGAGTTGAGCTGAACAGAGTTACCCACAGTGAAACTTACAGCAACCGAATCGCTTGTGAGAGAATTGATCAGCGGATAAGAAAAAAGATTTGACTGCAGATTCACCTGGCCGTAGGGAGTCAATTCTATCCTTACATTTGTGGCGTTCATCAGCCCCTTGTTCCTGAATCTTATCAGCATGCTTCCCTGCTCACCCGGCGTATAGAATTCCTTGTTAAGGGTTATGCCCCGCGTTTCAACATAGGGCCCCGCCGCAAGAGCAAAGTGAATATTCTGCCTTACAGTTGACTGTACAAGGGGCATGATCCTGGCCTGTGTCGGCCAGAAACCGTCACTGCTTGTACCCACTTCCGGAGTGAAGGCTATGGCGCTTGCATGACCTGAATCATTGTAGTACCAGTCATCTGTAACTCCCCTCACGCCATATGCAACAGTCTGGTTCGACCTTCCCATAGTAAAGTGATTGTCAATAAGCATTTCCTGGGAGAACTCCTGGAATACCGGTTCATCGGGTGTCGGCGCATCCACATATCCCCACGGACGGATGAGATAATTTCCGTAGGTATGATAGCTGAGAATTCCCTTGAAGTTACGCGAATTCACAAAGTTCATCATGTTGAATGTTTCAGGCTCGGAGAATGGGGCATCGCCTCTGTATGTGTCACTCGAAGGAGTGGTCGAAGATCCGTTGTTGGTTGAATTCCAGAATTCATAAGTACCAAAGTTCCTGTTAAGATCAATTCCGTAAGTGGTGCCGGTCACAAGTTTTCTGTTTTTCCTCCACATGCCGCCTCCGTTCGGATTCGTGGAGCGATTGTACTCGTAACCATCGGGATTGATGACCGGGGTGAAATAGAGTTCGCGATTCTCAAGAATATAAGTGGCGATAGGATCTACATTATAGTTTTCAAAGAGCCAGTACATGAAGTAGATATTCTGCATCATGCTCACGGGTTCTCTTGCATGGATCAGCGAATGGAACCAGACCTCAGGCCTGCCTGTAGGGGCGTTTGGGCTGTTTGAAACTCTGACTGTCCACTGAGGCTTATTCTCCACAGTGTTTCCGATGCTGAACTTTTCAGAGATCAGGTTCGGATATTCAATCCTCATTGAATCAAGCTTGTTGATCACTTCAGCGAACGTGAGATATCCTCCCATGGATCCGTAGATGTTATGAGTGACGTTGAAATCCGTTGCTGACTTTTCAAGTGCGGCAGAAATCTCTGCGTCCGTCAATTGCGGAAGAGAATTGTAATATGAATGAAAATCTGCAACCTCAATCTCAAACGGAACACCCGAACGCTTCAGCATTTCCAGCTCAGGTTCGGAGAGCCAGGTCTCAAAGTATTCACCTTCATGCTGATGAACATGGTCAAAGAAGAGTCCTTCTCTCATAATGCTCTTCATGTCGGCATCGTTCTTTGCATAAACTTTTACAAGAGAATATTTCGGAGAGAGTGCGCCGGATTCAGAAGATGAACTGGATTCAAATGAACTTCCCATCATTGAAGCAGAGAATGCAATTGCCGCAATGACTGCAAAAAAGATTTTTACGTGTCGCATATATTTTGTTGTTTGGGGAACGATTTGTATACAAATTAATGAAACCCTTCAGCTTAATCAACATCAGTGTTTCCGCATATTTCCAGCCAATCATTGCTTAATTTGTACTCCTGAGATCAATTCTGTCCGATTCACTGACTGAACCACGTTTGCTATGTGATAAGAAGAAGAGTTTGGGGATGATCGTGACACGCTCATTCCTTTCATCTCCAGAATCTAAGAACTGCCAAAAACTCAGTGCAATGTTTCCAGCGCGAGCTTAGCCGCTCCCAGGAGTCCCGGAAATTCAGTTGTGATGACAAATACCGGACACCGGCGAACATATCCTGAAAGCCTTCCCTTCCCGAGATACGAGTTGATGAAAGTGCTGTTCCTTATGAACCCAATGTTCTTTGCCGGGATACCGCCAGCAAGAAACACTCCGGCTTTTGAATTGAAGCTCAGAGCCATGTTGCCGGCATGCGCGCCGAGTATTGACGAAAACAAATCCATCGCTTTAGCACACATCACGGACTCTCCGGAAATTGCTCTTGCGGAAATAATTCCGGCTTTGCCCTCTCCTTCTGCAACAGGAACATCTTCGGAATTGCCGGCATCAGGATCTTCACTGACGAGAAAGTCATATATCGAACAAATTCCGTTTCCGGAGAGAACTCGTTCCAGACTGACATGGCCGAACTTAGCTGAGAGGAATTTTTGGAGCCTGTACTGAAGATCATTCTGAGGAGCAAAGTCAGCATGGCCGCCTTCAGTCGGGATCACAGTTTTGTTGTCTGAGCAATGTGCAATCACTGCCTGCCCGAGTCCCGTGCCCGGAGCTATTACAACCGAATTCCCCATTTCGCTGTGCAACACATTTCCGTGAATGCATTCAAGGTCCTGATCCGAAAGCAATCCGATAGAATGACCGATGACCTCAAGATCGTTCCTTACAAGCACATAAGGAATTCCGGTATGTTCTGAAATCAAAGCAGAGTCAATAAGCCAGGGAATATTTGTTGCAGCGCACCTGCCTCCGTCAACCGGTCCGGGTACTCCGACGCAGAATACTTCCGGTTTAACCCCGGCCTCTTTGAGAAACTCATTCACAATTGACTCAAGAGTTGAATATGAACGGCTTTGGAATTCTCTTTGAGTAAGTGCATTTGCTTTTCCGTCAACTATTTCAAATAATGCAATCACAGTCTTGGTAGCTCCTGCATCACCTGCCAGGACGACTTTCGGGCTAATCACGGAATCAAAGAAATATCTGAAGGAAAGGCATCGGATGTAACGAACCATGTTAGTTCGCCGTGCACGGGCGAAACAAGCTCGATGGGATATTTTTTAATTTCTCTTTCCGTAGAGAACACTTCCGTTATAACACGCAGTTTATTCTTACCGGCCGCAACCACCGCAATGTTTCTCGCATTATTGATCACACCGCCTGTGATCGTGATCCTGTTCTGCCCGGCCGGATTCTTTGTGGAGGCAACAGGCTCATTCGTTTCAAACAATGATTCCTGTCCCGGAAAAATGGAAGCCGTATGCCCGTCTTCCCCCACACCCAGCATAACAAAATCAAAGCACGGCAGGTCATTTTTCACCGTAAGATTTGCGTACAGTAATTTCGAATATTCAGCAGACTCTTCAACCGGGTCGGATTCACCTTTTATCCTGAAAATATTCTCCGGCGGGATCTCAACATTATCGAGCAAGAGTGACCCGGCCCTTCCGTAGTTGCTTTCAGGATCATCGGGCGGCACACACCTTTCATCCACCCAAAACAGAAGCACACCGGGCCAGTTAACCTGCGACCTGTATTCACCTGAGAGTTTACGGAAGATCTCATCCGGTGTCTTTCCTCCCGAGATGGCAACGGTAGAGAATCCAATGCGCTCAACCCTGTTGTTGACGACTTCCGCAAAATATTCGCAGAAGCTCATTGCGACTTCACTTTCATCTTTTCCTATGACCAGCCTGCAATTCTTCATCACAAATTCTTATGCCGGAAACTACAGTTCACAGTATTCACCTTCACCTTCCAGATTTCTGCAAGGGTATCTCCATTTAAAGTCTTTGCCGGCGATCAGATCATCCGCGCACTCGGGACCCCAGGTGCCAGCGGGATAACCATGAAGAGGGATCGAGCTGTCGCTCTTCCATGCATCAAGAACCGGCTGTATGAACTCCCAGCTTGCAATGACCTGATCATTTCTAATGAACAGTGTCGAGTTTCCGAGCATGCAGTCGAGAAGAAGTTTCTCATAAGCACTCGGGAGATCAACATCTCCGAGGTCCGAATAATGAAAATCCATATCAACGTTCTTGACCTTCAGTTCAGTGCCCGGCACTTTCATTGCAAATTTAATGAGAATCCCTTCGTCAGGCTGAATTCTTATTACGAGTTGATTGTATGACTGCGCGATATCGTCTTCATCCTTGAAGAGGCGGTACGGAGTTGACTTGAAGTGAATCACTATCTCGGTCACTCTTGTGGGCATCCTCTTGCCTGTCCTTATGTAAAACGGAACGCCTCCCCACCGCCAGTTATCTATATAAGTTTTGAGTGCGACAAATGTTTCCGTTCTCGAATCAGCCGGGACTCCTTCTTCCTGCCTGTAGCCTGGAATGGATTCTCCTTTGATCACAGAAGAAGTGTATTGTCCGCGAATGACCATAGATCTGACTTCGGAAGCTTCGTAAGGCCTCAGAGACTGTATGACTTTCAGGGATTCATCACGCAGGGCTTTCGCATCAAACACTGCGGGAGGTTCCATTGCAATGTAACTGAGAAGCTGTAAAAGATGATTCTGAACCATGTCCCGAAGAGCGCCGGTATGATCGTAGTATCCGGCACGGCCTTCGATCCCGATGCTTTCGGCAGAAGTTATTTCCACATGGTCAATATAGTTTCTGTTCCACAGCGGTTCAAAGATCCCGTTTGCAAATCTGGTGACAAGAATGTTCTGAACAGTTTCCTTTCCCAGGTAGTGATCAATCCTGAATACCTGTTCTTCCCTGAAATACCTGGTGATCTGTTTATTGAGCGAGACTGCAGATTCCAGGTCATTACCGAACGGCTTCTCAAAGATCACTCTTGTCCATGAAGCATCTGAAACAGGCTTGTTAAGACGGCATTTTCCGAGATTATCGGCAATGCCAGCAACTGCCTCATATGGCACGGACATGTAGAAAAGCCTGTTGCCGGCGGTGTGTCTTTCCGAATCAATTTCCAGGAGCCTTTTGCTGAGACCGTTGAACGATTCCTGATCATCATAATTACCAACGAAGTATTCGATGTTTTCCAGGAAGTTATTCACCTTCTCAGCCTTTACAAAATCTTCCTGGCAATGTTGCCCGATGGCAAGGCGCATTGAATCTCTGAAGTCCACAGTTGAAATTTCCTTTCTGGCAAATCCAATCACTGAGAAATTTTCCGGCAGGAGTCCGGCGCTGAAGAGTTCATACAAGGAAGGTATGAGCATTCTTTTGGTAAGATCTCCGCTTGCGCCGAAGATCACCATCACGCAAGGCTGAGGAACCTGTACAGGCTGATCGAGTCCGTTATGCTGCATTTCCGGAATTTTTCATTTAGTATCGTCCTCCGCCTTCTTTACGGCATGACCGCCGAATTCATTCCTCAGTGCTGCAAGCACCTTAGCCGCGAATGAATCATCCTGCCTGGAGCGAAAACGCATGAACAGTGAATCCGCAATTGCAGGTGCAGGCACACTCTTTTCAATTGCATCAATCAGCGTCCATCTTCCCTCCCCGGAATCTTCCACATATCCTCTTATGCCTTTCAGTTCAGGATCCTTGGCCAGAGCCGAACCGATCAATTCCAGCAGCCAGGACCGGACAACGCTTCCGTGCATCCAAAGCGAAGTAACTTTCCGGAGGTCGAGTTCGAATCCCGATCTCTTAAGAAGTTCGAAACCTTCCGCATAAGCTTCCATCAACCCGTATTCGATACCGTTGTGAATCATTTTTACATAATGCCCTGATCCGGATGCTCCGGTATAGAGATAGCCGCCTTCCTGTGCAAGCGATGAGACAGCGGGCTCAATGAATTCGAATGCATTCTTGTCTCCCCCTGCCATTATGCAGTAGCCTTCCTTGAGTCCCCAGATGCCGCCGCTTGTGCCCGCATCTACAAAACTGATGCCCATTCCTGCAAGCTTCTCATGCCTTGTCATAGAATCTTTGTAATATGAATTTCCGCCGTCAACAATTATGTCACCCTTCTCCATCACCTTCGTCAGCTTATCAATCGTATCATCAACCGGATTTCCGGAAGGCACCATGATCCATGCAACTCTTCTCGGGCTGAGCTTTGAAACAAATTCTGCTATGTCGCCTGACGGCAATGCACCCTTGCCTGCAAATAAAGATACAAGCTCAGGATTCCTGTCATACACAACAACTTCATGCCCCTTGCCGATGAGCCGTAATGCCATGTTCCCCCCCATCTTGCCTAATCCTATAATTCCAAGCCGCATTTGAACAGAAATTTAGATTTAAGATGATTCACGAAAAAATTTATTCGTCTGCTTGCAGAAATTCAAAATGCACTTACATCTCATAAAAGAAGAAAAATTTTTTGAAGCAGGTCAATGAAGTTAAGCAACCCAATTTGAGTCACTGCCTGAGACCCATAAATTCACACGGATACTCAGATCGCCTTCTTGAGGCAATCACAGAATTTCCGAAGGCCTTTCTCAGTATCCTCTCCAAGGCTTACTCTCAACACCCTTCTATTCCACTTCTGCAGGGCCTCATAATCGCCGATCGCCTGTGCATTCTTAAGTGTTGCGAATGAATAAGATCTGCCGGGAATACTTATGTCGAATTTATCGCCTGTCACAAACTGAATGAACAGCCCTGTGTTTGGACCGCCTTTATGATACTGTCCGGTTGAATGCAGAAATCTCGGGCCGAGTCCGACCGTAACTGCGGATCTCTTAGAAACCTTTATCAACTCCCTGATCCTGTTGAGCTGTTTGATGTTTGTCTTACTCCCTTCTATGTAAGCCATCAGCGCACAGTAATCCCCTTTTCCCTTGCCTGCAAAAAATGCTTTGAGCAGGTCCCGGGAGTTCACAAGCTTTCTCGACTTCGGCCGTGACTTAGCCGGTTTCAGCAAAGCTGTTATTCCTACCGGGCCTTCCTTAACGTTAGGTTTCTCTTCGGGAAGTTTTCCGTTCTGTTCAAAATCATTCAGCACGCGGGTTGTATTGTCTTTGCTTTCTTTCACATTCGGTTCATCAAACGGATTAATGCCAAGCAGGACTCCCATTACTGCTGTTGCAAACTCCCACAAATAGAACTGCCCTGCCACATCATATTTATCAGTGAGGATAATGTTTATTGACGGAAACCCTTTGCGTGCAAGAGCGGAGACTTTCTTCTTCAGCTTCAGATCCTTTGAGAGAAATGTTGATACGAAGATCCTGTCCCTTCCGTAAACAGCAGGCTTATCAGGCACTTCACCTTCAACGGGAAGAATACCTTTCTTTTCTTTTCCCGTACTTTCTGCAACAAGCTGTTCCAGCCAGTAACCGAAAGACTTCAGCTCATTTGTATATGACAGTGTGAGCTTGTCCCTGCCGTCCAAAGCTGCAATGCCTGTTATGATGCCTATCAATGCGCCCGGATTCTGTGACGGATCGAGATTTGAGCACAGGTTCATCATATTGCCGGCATTCCGGAGAAATTCGATCAGGTCGATACCCATAAGCGATGCCGGGACGAGTCCGAAATATGACAGCACGGAATATCTGCCGCCAACGTCGGAAGGATTTGTAAAAACTTTGCGGAATCCGTTTTCCTGCGCAAGCGTCTGAAGAACAGTGTTGCTGTCAGTGATAGCAACGAAGTGCCTCCCCGGTTCCCTGGTTCCGGCATCATTAAGCATTCCGAAGAAATATCTGAACATAGAATCGACTTCGATTGTAGAACCTGACTTGCTTGAGACAATGAACAGCGTCTTTTGAAGGTCTATGCTTTGCGAAATCCTGCTTACTGCGGCCGGATCAGTGGTATCAAGTACGCGGAGATTCAGGTAACCTTTTGAAGTTCCAAAGACGTTTGAAAGCACTTCAGGCCCCATACTGCTTCCTCCCATTCCAAGCAGAACCGCTTCCGTGAATCCATCGGCTATAACTTCCTTCGTGAACTCGTTGATCTCATAGACATTGTTGGTCATGTTATAGGGAAGAGACAGCCAACCAAGCCGGTTCATTATCAGAGAAGAATACTTCTCATCCTTCTTCCACACGGTGTGGTCTTTCTCCCAGATCCTCTTTATGATATTCTTCTTCTCAAACTTTTTCATCGTTGCAAGCACTTTGCTTTTGATCTTACCCAACCTGATGTCCTTGTTCTTCAGTTTCATTTCTTTCATTGCAAACTTGTTTTGTTTTTCTCAAGCAGTAGTTCTGCCTTTTGTACGATATTTTCAACTGTGAATCCGAATTCTTTCATGAGCACTTCCCCCGGCGCAGACTTTCCGAATTCATTTATTCCGATAATTGTTCCGCCGCATCCTGCGTATCTCTCCCATCCGAATCCCGAACCTGCTTCGACAGTAATTCTGCATTGCAGTGCCTCCGGAAGCACCGAGTCTTTGTACTCACGGGATTGCATTTCGAACAGCTCCCAGGATGCCATGTTGACCACTCTCGCACATATTCCTTTTTCAAGAAGCGCATCAGAAGCTTTCAGAGCAAGCTGAACTTCAGAACCTGTTGCAATGAGAATCATGTGAATTTCACTTCCGAAGTCTTTCATAACGTAAGCACCTTTGGAGATCTCCGAGGCCGCAGGGAAAGATGTTCTGTCGAACACAGGTACTTTCTGCCTTGTTAGTATAAGTGCCACCGGAGAGTTCGAAATCCCGAGAGCGGTCTTCCATGCCTCTGCGGTTTCATTTGCATCGGCGGGACGAATCACGATAAGATTCGGAATTGCCCTGAGGGAAGCAAGATGTTCAACCGGCTGATGCGTTGTACCGTCTTCTCCGAGTGCAATCGAATCATGCGTGAAGACATAAACCGGACGGATATTCATGATTGCTGCAAGCCTGATGGCCGCACGCATATAATCTGAAAAGATGAGGAAAGTGGCTCCGTAAGCCGTCATAGGTTTCGTAAGCGTGATTCCATTGAGCACCGCACCCATTGCGTGTTCACGGACTCCGAAGTGAAGATTCCTGCCACTGTACTCAGACGCCTGGAAAGATTCGAAGCCGTTCAGAAATGTATTGTTTGAAGGAGCAAGATCAGCGGAGCCGCCGATCATAAACGGCAATGCCTTTGCGATACTGTTCAGAGTTGTGCCGGATGCCTGCCTTGTGGCAATACCGCTTTCGGAAGGAGGAAAGACCGGCAAGAGTCCATCAATATTGATAACTGTGTTGCAAGATTTCTCATACATTGATGACAACTGCGGATGTTCAACTGAGTACTTTGAATACGACTCTTTCCATATTCTGTGTTCTTCGGAACCCCGGATCCCTCTGCTTCTGAAGTGTGCGAGCACATCATCGCCGATGAAGAAATCTTTACCGGGGTCAAATCCCAGATTTATCTTTGTCAGTTTGAGCTCTTCATTTCCGAGGGGAGAACCGTGAGCTGATTCCGAATCAACTTTGTTCGGACTTCCGAATGCGATATGAGTTTTGACCTTAATCAAAGAAGGTTTGTCCTTGCAACTTACTGCTTCATCAATTGCCTTTGAGACAGATTCGATATCATTTCCGTCTTCAACCGTAATCACTTGCCATCCGAAAGCTCTGAACCGCTCTGCGGCATCCTCAGTAAAAGCTATGCTCGTATTGCCTTCTATCGAAATGCTGTTGTCGTCATAGAGATAAATGATATTGCCGAGTTTCAGGTGGCCTGCAAGAGACGCGGCTTCAGAAGAAATTCCTTCCATCAGGTCACCGTCGCTGACGATGCCAAAAATTCTGTAATCAAAAATCGGATAAACCGGCCTGTTCAATACCGATGCAAGAAACTTCTGAGCGATTGCCATGCCCACACCTGTTGCAAACCCTTGTCCCAATGGCCCGGTAGTAGTTTCAACTCCGTGGGTGATATGATACTCCGGATGCCCGGGCGTCTTGCTGTCAAGCTGTCTGAATTTCTTAATGTCATTAAGAGACAGATCGTAACCTGTAAGAAAGAGCAAACTGTACAAAAGCATACTTCCGTGCCCGGCGGACAAGATGAACCTGTCCCTGGCAGGCCAATCAGGATCGGAGGGATCAAACCGGAGATGATCCATCCACAATGCATAAGCCATAGCCGCCGCACCCATAGGCATGCCGGGGTGCCCCGATTCAGCCATTTGTACGGCATCTGCACTGAGTATGCGGATGGTGTTTATGCAAGATGTGTCAAGCGGAGTCATAGAAATTGAAAATACACAAATAATGAGTTTTATTTTACACCATATTGCAGTCATTAATGACTGCCCTGCAACTGCATGTTTCAGCTGAAGCTGAAACATGCGTGTATATTCAAGACGAATCCTAAAATACTGTAATCCGGAAGATCACTGATAACGGAGAAGCCACTGCACGAAATCTTCCGCACAAAAAAGGCCGGACTAAAGTCCGGCCCGCACAAACCAACCACTAACGCCCCCTCTTATTTTACAAGCATCATTTTCATTGTCCTTGAGAAACTCCCCGCCTGTATCCTGTAAAAGTACGCACCGCTCGAGAGATCAGAAGCATCCCATTTGAACTCGAAACTTCCCGCCTGCAGTTTTCCGGTGAACAATCTTGACACCTCCCTTCCCGAAATATCAAAAACCGAAAGAACGACTTCGGATGTCTGCGGAAGATCAAACCTTATCTTCGTTGAAGGATTGAACGGATTGGGGTAGTTCTGATAGATCTCATACTTCTCCGGAATGACACTCGCAATCTGATTAACTGAGACAACGCTGTGGCTTCCCGCATTCGTTAGTTCAGTGCTCACGTTGTTCACATAGGCAAACACTTTTGTCCAGAACTGGCCGCCGCCGGGATTTACCCAGGCAAGGTTCAGCGCATTGTTGATATTAAGGCCGGATGAATGCTTAAGACTCATCTTTACTACAAGCGTACCATTGCCTGTTGATGAAATGATGTATCCGTTCCCTGCGCCGACAGCCGTGTTTACCGCCAGTCTGAGAGTGTTACCCGCTACAGACGGATTTCTCGGCCGTTGGTTCTCGGGAAGGTCGGAACCGATGATCCTGTAAGTGTATGAACCCGACCCGTTTGCAATTGCTGTGTTGAAAGTAAGAAAGTATTGTCCGAGCGCATACTGAAACTGGCTGACCGCACCGGGATTTGTATGCTTTATGTGAACATCGAAGACAAGAGAATCGCTTGTGAATACTGCATTGTCAAGCGTCAGGGAGTATGTCGGATTCTGTGCTTTCGAGACAACTGACGTTGCAAGAACTGCGAAAAGAACAATTGCGGGAATCAGTTTTTTCATTTTTTCCTTTTTGTCATTTAAAAAAATGTTGCAGGATGAGACTCACTTGAGCCTCATCCCGCAGTGTTTCATATTTGTAAATGTTTCGCTCTATCCTGAATTACGGACACGGCTTGAAGCAGGCGACAAAGTTGAAGCCGTTGTTGTCTGCAATGCTGATGTCAGAAGCATCAACAACGCAGTCGCCGTTGAGATCCGTGACAACGCATCCCGATGCAAAGTTGAATGCATCATTATCGAGCAATGAAATGTCAGAAGCATCAACCACGCAGTCATTGTTGACATCGCCCGAAAACATCGCCCAAGTGCCGCCAATGTTCACAAGATTATTTCCGTATGCCTGGGACTGAGCAGTTGTGAAGTCATAGTTGTTGGCGGCGCCTGAAGTAAATGAGTATTGTGCCGCGCTCCAAGTCTCAATGCTGTTCTTATATTTTACCACGAGCCAGTATGAACCGGTAGGTACATAATCGAAGCAGAAAGTGGTTTGCTTTGTCGAAAGATTTATCTCCGCCTCGCTTGTTGCCACAACCTGGCATGATCCGTTCACGAGAGTACCGATGAGTGTCGGGTTGCATCCTGGTTCGCAGGGAGCAGAAACATTCACAAGCCCTTCCGGAATTGCCTTAACTACGAAGTCTGTAGGAACAGGCAGTGCATATGTTCTGGGATTGAATATCGCCCATCCGGCTGTCCAGTTGACTGATCCAAAAGCGCCTTTGTATGAGACAACTTCAAAACCTGCGAGATTCGGATTGGAAAAATCAGCGCCGCTCAGCGCAGGAGATCCGCCTGTCGGCAACCAGTTAGTAACATTGCTTCCTGACGGATCAGGATAGATGTTGTACGGGCTTGTCAATCCGGCAGACGATGTTGTTGAAAGTACCGAGTTGCTGAACAAAGGCGTTTGAAGCCAGTTCGTCGGCGTAAAAGAAGTAGCTGCGTTTGTATCTGCAGTCCTGAGATTACCGGCAAGTATTGTGTTTCTGATCTGAATTGTGTCACCGGTTGAGGCATTCCAGACACCGGCCGCGTCAAATCTGAAGCCGACCCTGTAACCCATCACAATTGAGTTGTAGATCTTCGGGAGACTGCTTCTTCTAAGGTGTCCGCCTCTCTGATGAAGTGAGTTTACGGGTGTAGATGTTGTTTCAAATGGCCCGACCATAGTTACGTTTGAAAACACCATGCCTGTTCTCGGCTGATTGTAGTTTCCGGCGGAGTTGTTGTCAATTTCCCATCCGTTCGACTGGCTCACGTCAGCAATGTCTTTGTCTTTTACGGACAGAAGGAACTGCGCTTTGCCTCTGAAGCCGTTGTCACAGTCAAAATCATCATCAACGCTTTTATATGCTATAAGTCTTTTGCAGATCACGTTACCTCCGAACCACTCAAACGCATCATCACCTGCATAGCTGACCTGCACGTTCTCAATAACGGTTCTGCTTCCAACACCGCCCATTGTGAGGGAGTTGATCTCATTGCCCGAGATACCGGTAAGATTGATTCCGGCAAACTCTATTCTTACATACCTGATCACACCGGAACTGTCGTTGTCGATTCTAGGTTGACCACCGTAAACCGGGCCGAGTCCTGGTCCGAAGCCTTCAATTTCTGCTGAGTCTGCGCCGGAAGCAGTATTGATACCGGACCTACCGAGAACGATCACTCCGCCCCAGTCACCGGGATTTCTTGAACCCGCCGCCTTTTCGCTTGTGAAAACAACAGGACAGTCTTTTGTTCCGTTTGCAAAGATCTTTGAACCTCTTTCGATAATGAGAGTGCCCTTGGTTTCAAAATCACCGAGTATGACAGTACCGGCAGGAATGCTGATAGTGGCACCGTTCCTGATATAATTGAATCCTTTCATCAGGTAGGTTGTGGTCCTGTTGAGATTCAGGTTGCTTGTGATAACTGAACTGTTCAGCGTAGTGGAATCAATTGCGGCATTTGATTTCACAGCACTGAACATCAGAATTACTGCAATTGCAATGGTGATGATCTGCTTCATCATTTCTCCTTTATGGTTTAAGTTGGTTATTGAGTATTTTCCAATGATGTACAAATCTACCCGGCATGTATTGCGTAAGATTAATGTTCTCATTAAGCAGATTATGAATGTATTACCGAATCTTAATAAGGAGGGATTGTCGTGAAGCTGTCAGAGTTTCGTTACCTGTAGAAACATATAGAAAAAAAAGCCCCGGACGTTTACCGGGGCTTTGGTTACTCAGTAAAAAGGTTCAGGATATTTTACTTGGCAAGGGTCATCTTGATTGCTTTTGAAAATCCTGCCGCTTCCAGCCTGCAAAAGTATACTCCGCTCGGAAGGTTTGCTGCATTCCACTCATATTCGTAAACCCCTGCGTTCAGCTTTCCATTGAACAGTTCTCCGAGGCTTTTGCCTGAAACATCATACAAAGAGAGCGTCACTTCACTGCCTGAGGCAATCTCAAATCGAATTCTGGTTGAAGGATTAAATGGATTCGGATAATTCTGATCAATGCTGAATGACTCTGGTGTCAGCGAAGAGATGTTGCTCACAGATACGGGAAGAACATAATTCCTCGGGTCAAACTGAGCCCAGGTCTGCGTCCAGTTGCCTGTACCGAATCCACCTCTGAAAGCAACATTCTCAAATCCCGAGAGATTGGGATTGGAGAAGCTCGCGCCTGTAAGCGCGGGAGAACTGCCTGACGGAACCCAGTTGTTAACGTTACTGCCGGCGGGATCAGGATAAATGCTGAATGCACTTGTAAGTCCCGCGGCGGCGGCGGTGGCAAGAACTGAATTCTGGAACGAAGAAGTTTGCAGCCAGTTTGTGGGACTGAATGAAGTGGAAGCGCTTGTGTCTGCAAGCTTCAGATTGCCGGCCATGATGGAGTTTCTGATCTGGAGCGTATCACCCGTTGAAGCATCCCATACTCCCGAGCCGTCGAATCTGAATCCCACTCTGTATCCCATTATGATCGAGTTGTAGATCTTCGGCAGGCTGTTCCTTCTAAGATGTCCGCCTCTCTGATGCAGAGGATCTACAACAGTGCCGGTAGTTTCGTAGGGTCCGACCATTGTAATGTTTGAGAATACCGGGCTCGTTCTTGGCGAATTGAAGTTATTAGGCGCATTGTTGTTATTGTCGATCTCGAATCCGTTTGAAGAACTAACGTCTGCAATACCCTTATCCTTGACAGCAAGGCCGAACTGTATCCTGCCTCTGTACCCGTTGTCACAGTCGAAGTCGTCATCGAGTGTCTTGTAAGCTACAATGTACTTACAGTTGACGTTACCGCCGAAGAATTCGAATGCGTCATCCCCGCTGTAGCTGACCTGCACATACTCGATCACCGTCCTGCTGCCGACACCGCCGAGCGTAAGGCCATTGATCTCGTTGCCCGAAATGCCTGTGAGGTTTACTCCTGGAAACTCGATCCTGACATATCTGAGAACGCCGGAGCTGTCGTCATTCACTACGGGCCGGCCTCCGTAAACCGGCCCGAGTCCGGGTCCGAAGCCTTCAATCTCCGCCGAGTCAGCGCCGGAAGATGTATTGATGGCAGACCTTCCGAGGATAATGATTCCGCCCCAGTCGCCGATAGTCCTTTGTCCCGCAGACTTCTCGCTTGTGAAGATTATCGGGTTTGAGACTGTTCCGTTTGCATAGATCTTCGATCCCCTTTCAATTATGAGCGTTCCCTTAGATTCAAAATCTCCGAGAATTACAGTGCCGGGCTGAATCGAAATGGTTGCGTTGTTTCTTATGTAGTTGAATCCCTTCATCAGATAAACAGTACCGGAATTCAGTGTGACGTTGGAGTTTATCACTGAGGAGTTTAGCGTGGTTGAATCTACTGCCGATATGCATCTGCCGGTTACTGCAAGAAGCATAGTAATTGCACATATCAGTGCAGGCATTTTTTTCATGATCCTTGTTTAGGTTTGAAAGAACAATTAGTTGTTAGTTTCGAAAGAACATTTCCCGTGAAAATGAATTTTGCATTTATGTGATTCAGTTATGACGCGCTTCTTCTTGCCGCCAATACAGGAGACTCTTCCATAATCTCAACACTCCCGTCTTGTCCCACGGCAATATAATTTGAAGGAATGTCGGTCCAGCAGCCTGTATTGAAGTATGAGATGCCGTCATTGCTGACTGAAATGCTTTGATGCGTGTGTCCGCAGATCACAATATCTGCCGATCTGCCTCTCGCGTATTCAATAGCCTCAGTGGCGACCTTGTTAGAAAGTCTCAGCCAGCTCTTGCTCTTGCGTTTAATGAATCTTGAGATGCTCTGCGTTTCACTGTCCCACTTCTGAACTTTATCATAAACGTATGATGACACATTGCTGATCAGAACATTCTCCGTCAGGAACCTGTCGAACTGATGCCCGTGTATTGCGAGGAATGTGCGGCCGCCGGATTCCCACATATATTCATCATAAACCTTTATGCCCATCATAAGAGACATGATCTCTGAAAGCCCTTCGTCATGATTTCCTTCCACCCAAACAACTTCCTTGTTCCTATCGGGGTTGGAGAGTTTTCTGATGTATGAAAGGAGGTTCCAGTGATCCTTCTTCAGTCTTGTGAAGTTAAGGTCGTCAAATATGTCGCCGAGCAGGATCAATCTTCTGAAGTCATAGCTTTCAAGGACCTTTTTTACCGCTTTTGGCCTTGCCACTTCCGAGCCGAGATGGATGTCGGAAATGATAAGAGTCTCCGTTTTCAGTTTAGGCCTTTCCTCCTGTTGATCTTCATGGCTTAACATCATGTTTCCTGCTTTGATTAGAAAAGAACCTCAGAACTTGTATGACAGTGTAAAGGTGTAATTTGTACCAAATGTATTCCTGAGGACCACCTTATCAAACGACTGCCCTTCAAGATCAAACTCCTGAAGGAAGATCTGATCCTCGGCAAGAATATCTTTCACAGTGAACTTTGCCTCAAAGTTATTCAGAAAGCTCTTTGTGGCGCTGAAGTCTATCACATTCCTTCCCTGCTCTCTTACATCATTGAAGGGGATCTTCCCTACTTCCGAGATCCTCTCTCCGAATCTGTTGTAAAGCACGTTCAGGCTCAGCCCCAGATCATAGTTATCATAGAACAAACCAAGGTTAAGCAGATAAGGCGACTGTCCTTCCATCCTGCGTTTCGTATCAGTTGAGCCGATCTGAAGGCCCTCAAGATTCACTTCTGAGTTTACAAATGTCACGTTGCCGTTAAACGAAAGATCTCGCAGGTACTTTGAAATGAATCCGAGTTTCTTTCTTACTTCGATCTCAATACCGTAATTCACCGCACCGTTCTTTGCATTCTCAAAAGTGTATGACGGCCTGAAATCTCCCGATTGCACGGGAACAACAACCCTTTCGATCGGTTGATCAAATTTTTTGTAGAACAGGCTGGCCGAAAGGATTTCCCCCGGCTCCGGATAAAGCTCGTAGCGCAGGTCAAAATTTCTGATCAGCGATTCTTCAAGATCAGGATTTCCGGATGTTTCACCCTGCGTAATAAAATCAATGAAACCGAACGGAGCAAGCTCCCTGAGTTCCGGGCGGGATACGGTCATCGAGTACGAGGCCCTGAGATTGGTTTGCGGATTTAGTTCGTAAGTTAAACCTGCTGATGGCAGATAGTCCCTGTTTATCTGATAAACATTCACGGGTTCCTGTGTGGTCCTCTGATAGCTGTTGAGTTTCTGTTCGTTGTATTCGTATCTCAGTCCCAGGACAAATCTGAACTTGCCGTAGTATCCGTCAAACATTCCGTAACCTGCGTAAGTGTTTTCATTTGCATCGTACGAATCGCTTTTGTTTGTAGTCTCAACATATGAAATGATGGTCGAGTCAATGTTCCATGGACCCAGGACGGAATCCGGCGGCTGAAAGAGAATGTCAAACGGTGATGTGAAAGTCTTGATAGGTGCAAACAGCCTTGCCTTGAACTGCCTTCTTGTGTCCGTTGCAAGCAGTCCTGCCTTGAATTTGCTCTTGAACTCTTTTCCAAGCTCAACAAATTTCATTTCGTAATCCATATTGGCAAACCTTCCGAGGTCTTTGAGTTCGGAGAAGAATCTCTCACCAACCCTGGAATTAGGAACTGTAGTTATCGGAACAAAAAATGGTGTCTTCTCTCCCTGCACTCGCTGATAGCTGAGGGTCTTGTAATCGGGTTCATTCCTGTCGGCCTCGGAGTAGGATGCATGCCAGCTTATTCCGATCGACGAACCGGTTCCGAGATAGTGGCTTCCGGAAAGCTGAGTCGTATAGAGGCTTCTCTCATTGAAGTAGTATCCGTAGAGCCGTTTCTCGTTGTTCGATTCTATGAGGTCTGTTCCCTCAAAGTACTGTGTATAGTCATCGGAGAGAAGCGAGTATGTGTTCTTGACGCTGAACTTGTTGTTGTTTCCGAGCTTGTAGTTCACATTAAGAAGCGCGCCGCTCAATACGCTGTAAACAGATGACCTTCCTTCCATATCTAGGAGCGAGGTTGTATCGTAGTTGTAAATGTTTCTGCTTATCTCCGAGTTTGCAAACTGATTCCTGTAAGTGTACGAGCCAAGGATCCCCATGGGATTTCCGCCTACATTGAAGCTGTTGCCGAGCGACAGCTGAAAGCCGCCGTTCATAGGAGCCTTGTTGTCATTCTGTCCCCAGTTGTTCCTGAAAGTCTTTCCGTAATTATTGTATCCTGAAAAAGGTGTTGAGGGGAAGTTTGACGGAACTGCCCTGCCGCCGTCGTCATATCCGGAATTCCAGAAGAGCAGTTTGCTTTGTCCAGCATTATAGTCATAGAAGCCTTCCTTAAGAGTTGTCGTGTTAAGGAATGTTCCGGACAGCTCAAAGGAATAAGTGAACTGATCAACAAAATCCTTCGTCGTAAGCTGAACCAGTCCGCCGGAAGTGTTACCCTGCAGATCCGGTGTGAATGACTTTACTATGATAATGTTCTCCAGAAGTTTCGAAGGAAAGATGTCGAAGGTGAATGACTTCTTGTCGGTCTCCGTACTCGGTACAGATACGCTGTTGAGCGTAGTGTTATTGTACCTGTCGGAGATTCCTCTTACAAACACAAATTTGTTTCCGACAATGTTCACACCGGTAACTCTCTTAACCACATCCGAAGCATTTGCATCGGGAGCTCGTTTGATCTGCTGTTCGCTGATGCCGTCCTGTATTACATCCGAGTTCTTCTGCTCCATAAGCAGGGATTCTTCGTTTGCCAGCGTAGGATCAGCCTCAACACTTATCTCTTCCGTTATGACGCCCTCCTCGGAGAGAGAAATGTCAACTCTGGCGGGCTCACCTTTCGTAACAGTCACATCCCGCACTGCCTTTGAGAGATAGCCTATGTAGCTTATTTCCAGATCATATCTGCCGGGTTGAAGTCCGTCAATAGTGAAAATGCCGTCAATATCTGAAATTGCGCCTGATGAGGACCCGGACACTTTGACTGTAGCGCCTACAAGCGGGTCAGATGTTGAGGCATCAAGTATCCTGCCTGTGATCGATTGGGAGAATGATGTCTGATATAATAAGAGGAGCAGAGCAATGTGAATCGTGAAAGCGTATAATCTGATCATTCGTGTTTTAGAATTTCATCAAAAGTACAGATGGCAGATTTACCACGAATTAATAAATCGTTACGCGTTTAACTTAATTGTAACTAAATGATTACGCACATAAAGATTTGATAATAAAAAAACTCCCCGAACATCCGCGCGGGGAGTTAATTATTGCCGAAGATCCCTGGAAAGCAATTACCCGAACACGTTCTTGAAGAATCCTTTGCCGGCTTTCTCCGCCTTCTTCTCACCGTGAGCATGCTTGCCGGGCTTCCTGGGCTTGAAGTTATCCGACTCTGCAAGCTCCTTAAGCATATCCTTCTCTTTCCCGGTCACTTTTGATGGAATGAAGACATTGACCCTGATGATCTGATCACCGCGGCCGTGCCCTTCAAGATGTCTGATTCCCTTGCCTTTCATCTTCATCTGAGTGCCGGGCTGAGTGCCGGGATCTATCGTCAGCTTAACATTGCTTCCGCCAAGCACGGGAATTTCTGTTTCCGTACCCAATACTGCATCAGCTATGCTGATTTCAAGGTCGAAATAAATGTCGTTTCCTTCCCTTACAAAGACCTTATGCTTCTCTTCCTCAATATACAGATAAAGGTCTCCCGAGTTTCCTCCGCGCTTTCCTGCATTGCCGTGCCCGCGCATCGGAATGTACTGGCCTTCGCTGACTCCGGCAGGTATCTCTACTTTTATCTTTGTTTCACCCCTGACTACTCCCTCGCCGCCGCACTCTTCGCACTTTTCCTTTATTATCCTTCCTTCGCCGTCGCAGTGACTGCACTGTGTCACATTAATGAACTGACCGAACATTGAACGTGATACATGCCTTATCTCACCCGTGCCGTTGCAGTGCCTGCAAGATTCATAGCCGTTGTAACCGCTTGCCCCTGAGCCTTCGCACTTTGAACATCTCTTGAACTTCTTTACCTTGATCTCCTTTTCAACTCCTTCGGAAATTTCTTCGAGAGTAAGCTTAAGATTGATCCTCAGGTCGCTTCCGCGGATACCTGTCTCGTGCCTTCGCCTTGTCTGGCTTCCTCCGAAGAAGTCGTCAAATATGCTTCCGCCGCCGAAGCCGCCGAAAATATCTCCGAAGTGTGAGAATATGTCGTTCATGTCCCTGAAGCCGCCTGCACCGCTAACTCCCTGATGCCCGAACCTGTCATACATTCCCTTCTTGCTTTCGTCCGACAGGACTTCGTATGCTTCGGCAAGCTCCTTGAACCTGGCTTCTGCTTCCTTGTTTCCGGGATTCTTGTCAGGATGATATTTCATCGCAAGCTTCCTGTAGGATGCCTTGATCTCTTCCTTCGAGGCTCCTTTGGAAACATTCAGTACTTCGTAGTAGTCTCTCTTCGTCATCTTTTACTTATTTATCCTCTTTATGCGCGGGAAGTTCAGGCTCGGATGATACCATAACCTTTTCGTGCCTTATGACTTTGCCATTGAGCTTGTAACCTTTTTCAAATGACTCTAACACTGTATGAGGAGGCACATCCTGTTTGGGGATCTGCATGAGCGCCGTGCTAAGCTCAACATCAAACGGCTGTCCGACGGTGCTTATCTCTGTCAGTCCTTCCTTTTCGAGCACTCCCCTGAACTTGTCGTAAATCAGTTTGACACCGGTTTTAAGTGTCTCAAAATCTTTTGTCTCACCCTTCTCAACGGATTCGATGGACCTCTGCAGATCGTCATAAACCGGAAGAAGCTCTTTGATCACTTTCTCGATTCCGTATGCCGTGCTGTTGACCAGATCATTCTCGGTCCTTCTCCTGTAATTTTCAAACTCGGCAACTTTTCTCTGAAGAAGATCCTTGAGTCTCTCAACTTCGGCTTCCGTGCCTTCAGCGTTGCCGTTCTCAACCGTTGTGCTTTTCTCATTCTTCCCGGCCTTATCATTGCCGTCTTTTACATCAATATGATTTTTGTGTTTGCTCATTATTTGATTTAGTGATTTCGCGTTTAAGTATCTCAGTGGGTTGAAATTTCGTTTATGAGCCTTGAAGTGAATCTGAGCAGAGAGATCATTCTCGCGTAGTTCATTCTCTTCGGTCCTATCACCCCTATGTTTCCTTTTACATCTCCCATACTGTAAGATGTCGTGACCACGCTGTAATTCTTCAGCTTCTCGTCCTCATTCTCACTGCCGATCGTGATCATCATGTCATTGTCCTTCAGCGGAGTGTTGTGAAAGATGTGAATGACAAGATTCTTGTCCTCGGCGAGCTCGATTATGTCCTTAAAATTCCTCGGATTGCCGAACTCGGGCTGAAGTATCACGTCTCCCGTTCCGCCCACAAATATGTTCTTTCCCTTTTCTTCTTCATAAGTGATCTTCTCAATAGTGCCGATCAGCTTATTGAGTACAAGATTGTCCTTGTTGCGCGGATCGAACTTTCCCGGCGGATTCAGCTCCTTAATCTTAACGAGCGCCATGCCGCTGTACCTTTCATTGAAAGAAGATGCAATATGGTCAAGTTGATTCTTAGGTATGTCGCTGTCAAATTCCAGTATCACAGTCCTCACGATGCCGGAATGCACGTTGAGAACGACAAGTATTTTGTTTGATGAAAGCTTCACAAACTCGAGCTTTTCGAATATGCCCTGCGATATTATCGGTTCCGACACCACAGCAATCAGCTTTGCCACCTTTCCGAGTATCCTCGATGTTTCCGCAAACAGGTTTTCCTTTTCCGTGAGCGTCATATTGGCTTCTTCAAGTCTCGCCTTAATGCTCAGTTCTTCCTCAGGATTGATCCTTTCACGCTCCATAAGAAGATCTACATAATATCTGTAACCCTTGTCAGTGGGCACCCTTCCTGCAGATGTATGCGGTGTGCCAAGAAGGTCCATTTCCTCAAGGTCGCACATCACGTTTCTGATTGTTGCAGATGACAACTGCAGGTCCGTCAGTTTGGATACACTTCTCGAACCCACCGGATTGGCGCTCTTTATGAAATTCTCCACCACGTACTTGAGAACTTCTTTTTCCCTGTCTGTTAGTCTTTCTTTTGCTGCCATACTATTTGAAAATACTCAAAATAGAAATTTGGGGAAATTCGATTTTCCGTACCTTGCCTTCGGATCAGCCGCCTGCGCTCTCACTTTCCCTGTATCCTGCTCAGGTTCCTCACTGTAACATCAATATCCTCATCAAGAAAATGCCTTGCCATTTGCCTTGCCCTCCGGATCTCCGAATCGTCAATATCCGCATAGATCATATCTTCCTCAAAGAATTTTGCCGCGGCAATAACATTGCCAAAAGGGTCAACTGCTTCGCTTCCGCCCCAAAAATTCACTCCGTCCTCGTAGCCGACGCGGTTTGCAAAAAGCACATAAGTTGAAAGCAAACGCGCATACGACCTGTGATGCTCAGTGTTGATTGTGTAGTTTGAAGGAATTTCCGAGCCGTCCGTAAGCTTTGTGGGAGATGCCGCAATTCCTATTATGACCCTGGCGCCGTCCATTGCCGCTATATAAGGAAGCGACATGTGCCAAAGATCTTCGCAGACAAGTAACGCCGCTTTGCCGAATTTTGTTTCATGAGCCCTGCAATCCCTTCCTCTCGAGAAATACCTGAATTCCTCAAACAGTCCGTAAGTCGGGGGATAAACTTTCCTGTGCGTGAACCTGAGCTCGCCTCCTTCAAAATAAGCCGCTGAGTTGAAGAGTGCATTGTTTTCAGCTTCTTCAACAAGCCCGCAGACTATTGATATCCTTTTGCTCATTTGCTTTATCCGGGAAAGGAGTTTGGACTTGAACGGATCGAGCGAAATTTCCGTGTTTATGTCCTTGAGCGAATAGCCGGTCAGCGACAGCTCCGGAAATACGACAATGTCGGCTTTCTTTGAAACCGCTTCTTCGCAGTTCTCAAGATGCTTTCTGATATTCTTATCGAGATCGCCAAGCACACATTCGATCTGCGCAATTGCTGCTTTCATGAAGTTACTTTATGATATAGTTTTCTTACAGCTCCCGATGCTTTCAGCGCCTGTCCAAGCAGTGCGTTTTGCACCGGCCTGTCAAAGTGCTTTTTAAAATAGCGGATGCAGTCTTCGTTCCATGCATCTATCATCTCAGTCCGCCTTTTCTTTATGCTCGCCCCTTTTTCATGATACATTACCGCCTTCGGAGTGAATATGATCCTGAATCCCCTTTCGTAGATCCTTTTGCAAAGGTCAACATCATTGAAGAACATCACAAACTGCTCATCGAATCCGTCAAGTTCACGAAGCAGATTCCCCCGCACCATCAATGCCGCAGCCATAGGCTGATCAACAGTCGCCTGCACAGTGTGGCTGAAGTTACCCATCTTCCACCGCGAAAGGAATTTGTTTTTCGGAAACATGGACGGAAGCATTGTAAACTCAAGCCAGATGTCCCTGTATTCGGGAAATGCCCTGCATGAATTCTGAACACTCTTGTCCGGATTTAAAAGCTGTGGCGCAACCGCTCCAAGATTCTTGTCTGATTCCAGCAACATGTTCAGCTCTTCAATAGAACCTCCAATCGCTTCTGTATCCGGGTTAAGCAGTAAGATGTTTCTTCCTTTGGAAACAAGTATTCCCTGATTGCTTGCCTTTGCAAAACCGGCGTTGAAGTTGTTCAGTATCACATTGATATTGTGGACCCCTTCAGAAACAGCCTTGCTGATCTCGCTTGTTGTTTCATCTGAAGATGCGTTGTCAACCACGATGAACTCACCCTTCAGACTGCCGAGGGATGCATTTGCGCCGGTCAGGCAGGCCCTTATGTCGTCTGCGCTGTTCCAGGTAACTATTACAATGCTGACATCAGGATCGTCAAGCATTGTTTACCTGCGGAAGTATCTTTCCAACGAAATTGCTGAGATCTGCGAATTCGTCCTCGGGGATGTTTCTCTTAAGAGATTCTCTCTCTTCTTCCCAAAACTTCCTAAGCCCGGCAAGGTCTCCTTTTGCCCGGTAATTTACAATCACTTCAGCGGCTTCACGGTAAAGCGGGTACGACATGTCCACTGCCTGCATGCCCATTTCCACTTTTCTCTTCACGGCGTTGTATTTCTCCGTCAGTCCCTTAAGCTTTTCATCATAATATTCGGGAAACTTTTCGTTGCTGAGTACAAGATTCTCTGAATCATATTCATAGATCTCTCCCGTGTAAGACACTGCCTGAGCCATCGGCATCACGCCGTGGAAGAGGTCTGTAACAATTATCTGAAATGAATTTCCCTTACCTGCTTTCACAAGCTTCGGAGCTCCGCTGTCGAAGTACTTTACAAGTCCGATGTTTGATGCGGAATCCATTGCGTAAACGAACAGCCCTTCCGAAGCGACAGAGCTGTTGCCTCCGGAATTTGTGAACACAAGCACTTCCTTCGAACCAGTTCCCGAAAGGTCCGTGTACTGTGACTCGACCGCAAAGTCCACCGTGTCTGAAAGCCTCTTCACAAACTTGCCCTTCAGCGGGTCATTTGCGAAGATCTCTATCATATCGAACTTCTGAACCGAATTCCGGTCGTCATCATTCACGGTGCTTATGCTCAGCACTATCAGCTCTTCTCTTCCGTCGGAATTAAGGTCATTCCTGTCAATTCTGTAGATCCGCCTTCCTTCTCCGTAATTCAGTTCACCTTCCGATCCGATCTCCTTCTGGCCTGCAGAACCCGGAGCCACATTGCTTTCTGTTTCCGTCTGATCTTCCTTTACACCCTGCTTCGTTTCCTTGTCCTGCTTTGAGCATGATGAGAAAAGAATGAGCAGCAGTGCCGGCACAAAAAGCCGCAGGCAGTTAAACCTTCTTTGCATTTCTTCTATTATGCTTCTTGAATTCTTTTTTTATCACTGTATCCCTGAGAAAGTTAATGTCGTCTTTCTTTGGATAGTCAAGCATGTAATGAAGCCCTCTTGATTCATGCCTCTTCATAGCTGAAACGATGATCAGATACGCGACGGTTGCAAGGTTTCGGAGCTCAAGCAATTCGACAGTAACTTTTGTCTTGTCATAGAATTCCTTTATCTCTTTCCTGATCATGTCAATTCGCCTGAAAGCTCTCTCGAGTCTGTATGTATTCCTTACAATGCCTACATAATCGCTCATGATCTCCTTTATCTCGCGCCTGTTGTGAGAGATGAGTATCCACTCTTCGTTGTTCACCGTTCCTTTGTCGTTCCAGCTCAGTACGTTCTCATCAACTTCAGCAAGCTTCTTTCTTTTCCCGGCTGTGTGTTGCCTGGTTCCTGCAATAGAGCGGGCGGACTCTTCTTCCTGCCTGATCTTCTCAAAGATGGCGTCTGAAAAGACCATTGCCTCAAGCAATGAATTTGATGCTAACCTGTTTGCACCGTGCACTCCGGTCATTGTCACCTCACCGCTTGCATACAGATTCCTCAGGTTTGTCTGTCCGTGCAGGTCGGTCTTTATTCCGCCGCATGTATAATGCGCTGCGGGCACCACCGGCACCATCTGAACAGACGGATCCAATCCGATTGACAAACAGCGTCTGAAAATATTAGGAAACATCTTTGCCATATTGCTCTTTCCTATCGGGCGCATGTCAAGCATCACATGTGTGTCGCTGGACTTCTTCATCTCATTATCAATTGCCCGCGCCACAATGTCCCTCGGAGCGAGTGACCCCCTTCTGTCATATTTGTGCATGAACTCTTTTCCGGACTTCGACTTCAGCACTGCGCCTGCGCCTCTCACTGCTTCGGATATGAGAAACACCTGTTCCGAATTGTCCTCCCTTCCCGCTTCATAAAGTGAAGTCGGATGAAACTGTATGAACTCCATGTTTGCGATATCGCATCCTGCCCGGTATCCCATCGCAATTCCGTCTCCCGTTGCGATGGATGGATTAGTTGTGTGAAGATACACCTGCCCTGCGCCGCCTGTTGCAAGTATTGTCTTGCCGGCAATTATTTTTTCCACCTTGTTCGATTTCACATTCAGTGCATAAGCTCCGTAGCATGCCTTTCCGTTCGCATCGGGTTTCTTCAGGTTCCTGTATGTCAGCAGGTCTATAGCAAAGTAGTATTCAAACATTCTGATATTCCTTGTCAAGTGTATCCTGTGGAGCAAAGCCCTCTCGACTTCCTTACCCGTCAGGTCCTTTGCATGAATGATCCTGTTCATGGAATGGCCGCCCTCTTTGCCGAGCTCAAGCCTTCCGTGTTCTTTGGAAAATCTTGCGCCTATCTCAATGAGCTCCCTGATCATCTGAGGCCCCTCGCGTACGATCTTCTCAACCGCCTCCAGCTTGCAAAGCCCTGCTCCTGCATCAAGCGTATCTGCGATATGGTTATCGAATGAGTCAGCGCTGTCCATCACCGCAGCTATGCCGCCCTGTGCATAGTTTGTATTCGATTCTGCCTTATGCTTCTTGGTAATTACAGAAACAGTGCCGAACCTGCTAAGCTTCAGAGCCAGCGAAAGCCCTGCAATGCCGCTGCCGATTATGAGGTAATCAGTTATCAAAGAATTTCTTTTATGGTAATTGTAGGATCAAGTTACGCACCGTGCCTCCGTGTTCAAAGGTAAAAAACAAACAGCGGGCATCACCCGCTGCAGAGTAATTGCTTATCAGATATTGCAGTGCTGAAAGAATTCAAATGCGAGATACGTGATCTCTGTTCAATAAAATTCCGTTTGCATTCAGGACAGTTCGTTTCCGTCAAAATGAACATCCCTTAACAAATCGAAGATCGGGCAGTCCTCAGTTCTCCAGTACCTTCGCAGGAAACCAGCCGTTCTGCAGTGAAGTGACAAAATATTTCTTCACTCTTATCCTTACAGGAGAGACCGGTGTGTAAGTCTGAAACCACGGCAACTTGTCAACTATGAGTTTCCTCACTTCGGGTTCTTCGCTGTCGGGCATTATCTCAACTTCGCCGTGCGCCTGCAGGAAGTCCTGCATTGCGTCGTTCTTGGATATTGAGATTGCAACGCTTTTGTTGTTCCTGATATTTGCAAACGTTTTGCCGTGTGTTTCGAGCAGAACGTATATGTCTATATCCTTTGATGCAAAATATGCTCCGAGTATCCATGGAGAATATTCTCCGCCCGTGCTTGCGATCATTATTGCATCGTTGTTCTTAAGGATCTCGAGGATCTTGTCCTTTACTTCGGTTTGTGCTTCAGCCATTTGAGATTATTTGTTTTCAGATTATTTCCTTTATTCTCCTTATTGCTTCTTTGATGTTCTCACGCGAGTTCGCGTATGAGAACCTGAGATACCCTTCTCCGAACGCGCCGAATGCCGTGCCCGAAAGCGCCGCAACGCCGCCGTTGTAAAGCAGATGGTCGTTCAGTTCCCTTGAACCGTATCCCGTGGCGGTGATGTTCGGGAATGCGTAAAATGCTCCGAGAGGCAGGTTGCATTTGAATCCCCTGATCGAATTCAGGCCGTCAACAATTATGTCTCTTCTTGCCTTGAACTCTTCGCGCATCTTGTCAACGGAATCCTGCGGCCCTTCATAAGCTTCGATGCACGCCTTCTGAACAACCGTATTTGTGCATGAATTGCTGTTTGTCATAAGCTGTGCGATCTTTGGAGCAAGCTCAAGGTTCATCACTCCGTAACCCGCTCTCCATCCCGTCATAGCATATGCCTTGGAGAATCCGTCAAGTATTATTGTCCTGTCCTGAAAGCCCGGGATCTGAGTGATGCTGAAGTGTGATCCTTCAAATATCAGCCTGCTGTAGATCTCATCGCTCAGGATTATCACATCAGGCCATTGCTTCAGGAGTTCGGCAATTGCCCTGATATCCGCTTCCGTAAGTATGCCTCCGGTCGGATTCTGCGGAGTGTTGAGTATCAGCATCTTCGTCCTGGGTGAAAGCAGTTTCTTAAGGTCCTCAATGTCGAACGCAAAATTCTTTTCTTCCTTGAGCTGAATCGGCACTGCTTTGCCGCCTACGAAGTTGATCATAGACTCATAGATCGGAAAGCCGGGGTTTGGGTAGATCACCTCATCGCCCTCGTTCACGAGCGCAAGTATTGCATAGAACATTATCGGCTTTGCGCCGGGAGTCATCACCACCTGCTCTGGTGAAACTTCAATTCCCCGTGTTCTCTTAACGTAGTTTGCTATGGATGTCCTCAGTTCCGGGATCCCTGCCGAAGGAGTATAATGGGTATCGCCGGATCTCAGAGACTTTATTGCCGCTTCGCAGATATTCTCGGGAGTGGGAAAATCAGGTTCGCCGATCTCAAGATGTATTATGCTCTTACCTTCCGCTTCAAGCTTCTTCGCTTTGGCAAGCACCTCAAAGGCTGTTTCAGTGCCGAGGTTGTTCATTCTGGTTGCCAGGTTCATGGTCGTCTAATGGTGTTTGAAGTTGAAAATTAGGAACTTTAAAAAACGTGCAACTCGATTCTGCAGTCAGAAGATCTTTATATAGTATTGCAGTCAATTATACTGCACTTCAGAGTCTGCAAATTTACCTCAATCAGCCGCTATATTCAATTTCATTATCATTGACCTGAAAGCAGTGATTCAGCGGTTCTGCACAATTACTTCCGCATTGAGCAATGATATGATTATGCAGCAGACAGAGAGTCTGGTAGATGAAATGATGAAAAAACACTGCGGCAGGAATGTTTCGGAACCGGGTGATTCAGGTATGGTGCGGAAGTTCTTGGAGATGATCGCCGGCCTGAGACGGCAATTCATTCTCCGAGGTATGCCTTTCTCACTTCCTCATTGGCAAGAAGCGATTTTGCCTCTCCCTCAAGGGTGATCTTTCCTGTCTCCATCACATAGGCATAATTGGCAACCGACAGTGCAATGTTCGCATTCTGTTCCACAAGAAGAATGGTGATTCCCGTCATGCTGTTAAGTTCAACGATCTTTTCGAAAATGGCTTTGACAAGGATCGGTGCAATTCCGAGAGAGGGCTCATCGAGAAGCAGAAGCTTGGGCCTCGACATCAGCGCCCTTGAAATCGCAAGCATCTGCTGTTCCCCTCCGCTGAGAGTGCCGCCAAGCTGTTTAAGCCGCTCTTTGATCCGGGGAAAAAGAGAATACACAAGTTCATAATCTGCTTCCACATTTTCCCTGTCTTTTCTTATGTAAGCTCCCATCTCAAGATTCTCTTTCACGGTAAGGTTGGCAAAGATCATCCTGCCTTCGGGTGATTGGGATATCCCGAGTTCAACCACCTTGTCCGCAGGCATTCCGCCGATCTCCTTTCCGTTGAAGGAGATCGAACCTGATTCGGGTTTGAGTATGGATGAAATGGTCCGGAGAAGTGTTGTCTTGCCTGCACCGTTAGCTCCGATGAGCGTCACAATTCCCTTTTCAGGCACGCTAATGCTTATTCCCTTAATTGCTTTGATCGCTCCGTAGCTTACATGAAGGTCCCTGATCTCAAGCATGTGAATGAGTCTCCCCGAGATAAGCTTCGATCACCTTAGGATCCTTCTTTATGTCATCCGGGACACCTTCAGCGATCTTCTTTCCGTAATCAAGCACAAAGATCCTTTCGCACACACCCATTACAACTCCCATATCATGCTCAATGAGAAGTATGGATATCCCGAACTTATCCTTGATCATCTTTATCAGCTCCATTAGCTCGCTCTTCTCCGTCGGATTCATTCCTGCCGCAGGTTCATCAAGCAGAAGAAGTCTCGGTGATGTGGCAAGCGCCCTTATGATCTCGACTTTCCTTTGCTCGCCGTATGGCAGAGACCTTGCATATTCATTGGCAGAGTCAGCCAATCCAAATATCTCAAGCAGTTCATCGGTCTTCCTGTCAAATTCAGTTTCCTCTGTTCCGACGCTTCCCGTATTAAGAACAGATTTGAAGAAGCCGGCTTTCACGCCTTTCACAAAAGAAACCCGGATGTTGTCTCTCACACTCAGGCTTGAAAAGAGCCGGATGTTCTGAAAAGTCCTGCTTATGCCGAGTTCCGCAACCTGATACGGCTTCAGAGGAACAACCGAATTGCCGTTGAATTCAACATCGCCTTCCGTGGGATTGTAAACGCCTGTGATAATATTGAACACCGTTGTCTTACCGGCACCGTTTGGTCCGATCATCCCTACAAGCTCATTGGTTCCCACATGTGCGTTCAGCTTGTCAACGCATGTGAGGCCTCCGAATCTCATTGTACAATCCTTTATGTCAAGCAGATTCAATTCTTCCGTGGTTTTCTTGTTCTTAACTGAACACCGAAAAGACCCTGCGGCCTTGTCAGCATCATTATTATCAGCAGTAATGCGTAAATGATCATCCTGTACTCTGCAACTCCCCTGAGAAGTTCGGGCAGTATCGTTAGAACCACAGCCGCAATGATCACGCCTATGAGACTTCCCATTCCGCCGAGTATGACCATTACAACGATCTCAACCGATTTGAGGAAGTTGAAGTCCTCAGGATTTATGTACAGGTTGAAGTGTGCATAAAGCGAACCGGCAATGCCGGCAAAGAATGCGCCGCTCACAAATGCGATCACCTTGAACTTTGTAGAATTTACTCCCATAGATTCCGCCGCAACTTCGTCATCTTTAACTGCAAGAAAACCTCTTCCGTAAGTTGAGTTCATAAGGTTCACGACAAAGAAGACAATTACTGCAACAAACAGATAGACCCAAAAGAAGTCGGTGTATTTCGGAATTGCATAAAAGATATTCGGTGCATCAGACATATCCGCCGGTATCTGCGCGGCCTTGACGCCGTTGCTGAAGATGTAAGCTCCCCTGAATCCCTGCGACGCCCCCACAACTTCAAGACTCTGGATGACAACTCTTATTATCTCGGCAAATCCGAGTGTTGTTATCGCAAGATAATCACCTCTGAGCCTGAGTGAAGGCACACCGACTATCACGCCTGCAATCGCAGCGGTCATTCCTCCTACCATGAGAAAAATGATGAAGCACAGGGATTGCCCGAATACCCCCGAACCGGAAATGCCTTCGAACGCCGGAGCGTAGTATGTTGATACAGCCGCCGACATGTACGCGCCGATAGCCATGAATCCTGCATGCCCGAGTGAGAATTGACCGGTATATCCGTTGATGAGATTGAGACTTGTGGCAAGTATGATGTTTATGCCGATGTAGATTATGATCTGATAGAAGTACGGGTCAATAGAAGGAGATGCGAAGTTCAGAGCAAATGCGGCGGCAACCGCTGCCAAAAATATCAGCTTATCCTTACTCAAGATATGCAGTGACCGAATTAATTAACGTAACGGAGGAATTGCTCAAATTCTGAAAGATATTTTTGGAGCAATTGTTTTTGAAGGTTGTGGGCGATTAAGGACTCGAACCTCAAACCCCCTCGGTGTAAGCGAGGTGCTCTAGCCAATTGAGCTAATCGCCCTTCGTTGGAAAAAGTGATACAAAAATATGCTTTGCCGATGTGAAATTCAAACCAATAGATTTATTTTTTAGCAGAACATCTGTGATTTGAAGATTCAGGGAGCAGCATCGTTGCGATCAGTCAAATATTTGAGATACTGATTGATTGCTATCATACAAATAGTCATCCAAAACAGCCATTACACTCACGCATTCAAAAGTCCCGGGCTCAGAAGAATGCATAATTCCGCCTGCTCTCTGAGATCATTCTGAAGTCTGCGGCCTTTTCACAAGCTCAGCCTCGCCGTCCTTCTTTTCGTCCGCAAGTGATTCATAGATCTTCCATCTGTCGTTAACTGCTTCCTGCGCCTTCTTCATCAGGTCCTTTGCATGCTCGGGCATAAGCAGAGAAAGCATCTTGTACCTGTTCTCTTTGTAAGCGTAATCTTCAAACCTGATCTTCGGTGCGCCGGAATCAAGCCTAAGCGGATTCATTCCTTTATCTGCATTCCTCGGATCATAGCGGAACAGCGTCCAGTATGCACTGTCCACTGCTGCCTTCTGATTGTCAATCGCCTTCGTCATGTTTATCCCGTGTGCAATGCAGTGAGAGTATGCGATTATCAGCGAAGGGCCGTCGTATGACTCGGCTTCGAGGAACGCTCTCAATGTCTGTGTATCGTTAGCTCCCATAGCCACTTTCGCCACATACACATGTCCGTAGTTCATTGCCATCATTGCAAGGTCCTTCTTCGGAGTTGCTTTTCCGGAAGCGGCAAACTTTGCGACAGCCCCGAGGCCCGTTGATTTTGACATCTGACCGCCCGTGTTTGAGTAAACTTCCGTATCAAGAACCAGTATGTTCACGTTCTTGCCGGTTGACATCACATGGTCGAGTCCGCCGAATCCAATATCATAAGCCCAGCCGTCGCCGCCAATTATCCATACGGACTTCTTAACAAGATAGTCTGCAAGGCTCAAGAGGTCCCCTGACTTCGGTGAGCTGATCCCCGCAAGCTTCTCCTTCAGCGTTTTCACTCTTTGCCGCTGTTCGTAAATGCCTGCTTCATCTGACTGGTCTGCATTCAATATCTCCCCGGCAAGTGTTTCTCCAAGCTCCGCACCGAGTTCCTTCAAAAGTTCTCTTGCGTATTCATTATGCTTGTCAATGGAGAGCCTCATGCCAAGACCGAACTCACCGTTGTCTTCAAAGAGTGAATTGGACCATGCAGGGCCCCTTCCTTCGCCGTTCTTTGTCCACGGGGTGGTGGGGAGATTTCCGCCGTAGATCGAAGAGCAACCTGTTGCATTTGCTATCATTGCCCTGTCGCCGAACAACTGCGACACGAGCTTGACGTAAGGAGTTTCACCGCATCCCGAACATGCGCCGGAAAATTCAAACAACGGCTGTAACAGTTGACTTCCCTTGACCGTGCTTACATGCGCCTTCGTTCTGTCAATGTCAGGCAATGTCAGGAAGTAGTCCCAGTTCCTGCTTTCCTGCTCACGCAACGGGATCTGCGGATTCATGTTCAGAGCCTTCAGCTTCACTTCCTTTTTGTTCTTTACCGGACAGATCTCTATGCATAGCCCGCATCCGGTGCAATCTTCAACTGCAACCTGTATTGAGTATTCCGTTCCGTCTTCATACTCTTTTCCCTTTGCCTTTGTGTGCTTGAACGACTGCGGCGCTCCGGCAAGCATTTTCCCGTCATACGCTTTGATTCGTATTGTCGCATGCGGACAGATGAGCGCACACTTTCCGCACTGAATGCAAATGCTCTCATCCCATACGGGCACTTCAAGGGCAATGTTCCTCTTCTCCCATTGCGCAGTGCCTGATGCAAATGTCCCGTCAACAGGCATTTCGCTGACTGCCACATCGTCACCTCTTCCGGATATGATCTTCGAAAGAGTATTGCGGACATACACAGGAGCATTTTCCGAAACAGCAGGCCGCAGTTCCACATCACTTACTTTCTGTCCAGATACATCAACTTTGAAAAGATTCTCCAGAGTCTTTTCAACAGCGGCAAAATTCTTTTTCACCACTTCTTCGCCCTTTGATCCGTAAGTCTTCTTGATGGACTTTCTGATCTGTTCGATCGCCTCTTCCTTGGGAAGCACTCCCGATATTGCAAAGAAGCACGTCTGCATGATAGTGTTCACTCTTGAACCCATTCCCGCTTCCCTCGCAACCTTGTATCCGTCAATTACATAAAAGTCGAGCTTCTTGTCAATGATCTGCCTGCAGATCCCCGAAGGAAGTTTTGAGAACGTTTCGTCTTTTCCGTAAGGAGAGTTCAGCAGGAACACTCCTCCTTCCCTGATGTTCCTTAGCACGTCAAATTTCTCAAGAAGGTTGAACTGATGGCAAGCAACAAAATCTGCCACCTGCACAAGGTAAGTTGACCTGATCGGCTTCCTGCCGAATCTCAGATGCGAAATTGTAGTCGAGCCTGACTTCTTGGAATCATATTCAAAGTATCCCTGCGCAAAGTTCTCTGTCTCTTCACCTATGATCTTGATCGAGTTTTTGTTCGCGCCAACTGTGCCGTCAGAGCCGAGTCCGTAAAACAGTCCGCTGAATGTTCCCTCATCATGTATCCTGAATGCGCTGTCATATTCCAGGCTTGTCATTGTCACGTCGTCCTTTATTCCGACAGTAAAATGATTCTTCGGTGATTCTTTCTTCATCTCATCGAACACCGCCTTCACCATTGCAGGCGTGAACTCTTTCGATGAAAGCCCGTACCTGCCGCCGATGATCCGCGGCATTGAACTGAACGGTGTACTGCCTTCCGACAATGCTTCGCTGACAGCGGTTACAACATCAAGGTAAAGCGGCTCGCCAACCGAGCCGGGCTCTTTGGTCCTGTCAAGAACGGCTATTGACTTAACACTTGAAGGAATTGCATTCACAAAGTCTTTCATTGAAAACGGCCTGTAAAGTCTCACCTTCACCATGCCTGTCTTTTCGCCTTCGCTGTTGAGAAAGTCAATTGTCTCTTCGGCCGTCAATGCTCCTGAACCCATCATCACTATGATCCTGTCTGCATCAGGCGCTCCGTAATATTCATAAATACCGTACTGCCTTCCCGTGATTGCCGCAAATTTGTTCATTGCATCCTGAACAAGTTCCGGGCACTTGCTGTAAAATCTGTTCACTGTTTCCCTTCCCTGAAAATACACATCAGGATTCTGAGCCGTGCCGCGTATGAAAGGATTGTCTGGTGTAAGCGCCCTGGACCTGTGCGCCCTTACCATTTCATCATCGATCATTGCCCTGATGTCTTCAGCATCAAGCTGTTCGATCTTCACTACTTCATGCGATGTCCTGAATCCGTCAAAGAAATGCATGAACGGGATCCGGCTTTCGAGTGTCGCTCGCTGTGATATCAGCGCGAAGTCCATCACTTCCTGAACCGAGTTTGAGCAAAGCATTGCAAAGCCGGTCTGCCTAGTTGCCATCACGTCGCTGTGGTCGCCGAATATGGAAAGCGCCTGAGCCGAAAGCGACCGGGCCGTAACGTGGAACACTGTAGGTGTCAGTTCGCCGGCGATCTTGTACATGTTGGGGATCATCAGGAGAAGCCCCTGAGACGCCGTGAAAGTTGTGGTGAGAGAACCGCTCTGCAAAGCCCCGTGGACAGTACCGGCGGCGCCTGCTTCGCTTTGCATTTCAATTACAGAGGGCACGGTGCCCCAGATATTTTTCTGCCCCGAAGATGACCACGAATCGGAAAGCTCGCCCATCGGGGACGAGGGCGTTATTGGATAGATTGCAATTACTTCATTTACTTTATGAGCAACAAATGCCGCCGCTTCATTGCCGTCAATCGTAACATTCTTTCTTGACATTGTAGGTGTGACTCCTGTGATATGTTAGAGAGGAATATGTTGTCTGTTCAATCTTAACAAAAATGTCTTAACTCAAAATCTTATTCCATACCAATTTTAAAATCAGACTAAAGTTGTCGTAGATTGCCGGATAAACACTTCCCTGGTCTGCCTACCCCCTACGATCTCCTTCTCACATCCGATCAACCTCTCCTTCCTGGAGAGGGATTAAGGGCGAGGGCGAATACACAATCCCGGAACTCATAAAAACAATGAAGCTTTCATATCGACCAAAA
>CAZTQR010000025.1:0-43832 GCA_964615795.1 uncultured Ignavibacteriaceae bacterium | reverse complement strand
TTGCAAGCGGCATGTACATAATCTACATTGACTGCGGAAGCGCGGGAGCAAAGACACTGAAGGCGGCGGTGTTTATGAGCAGGTGAGAGAAAAGCTGTTGTAAGTCATAATTCCTTCCTCTCATATTAACAATACGGAAATAGTCCATTGCCCTGTATTGATCGGTAAAGTAACTTAATCTAAAATTGACCGATCAAAGATGGTGATACAGAAAGAATTCTCACTCAGAGAATTCGGAAGAGGGTTCCACATAATTACGCGCGAAGTTGCAGAGAACATTCCGGATCTGAAAGATGTGAAAGCCGGATTGCTGCATTTGTTCATTAAGCATACGTCAGCTTCACTTGCGATAAATGAAAATGCCGATCCTGACGTGAGAACAGACTTTGAGACTCATTTCAATCTCATGGTGCCGGAAGAAGGGCGCCACTTCCTTCATACATCCGAAGGCCCTGATGATATGACCTCACATATCAAGTCATCACTGCTTGGACAAAGCGTAACCGTTCCTGTCAGAGACGGCCGGCTGAATCTCGGAACATGGCAAGGGATCTACCTTTGCGAGCACAGGAATCACGGCGGAAGAAGGCGGCTTGTTGCAACGATCATTTGCTGACAAAGTGTACAATTGATTTTCTGCAGCATAACTGTTCTGACATCTCAGAAGGCCGCACTCAGTCGAAATCAATTGTCAATTCCCTGACGTATGAATAACTTGGCGCAAACAATTTCAATGTGATGAGGCAACTGCTTACATTCATACTTCTGCTGAGTTCTGTGGCACTCCGGTCGCAGACGGAGTTTGTACCGAAAGGCGACAATCTGATAGCCGAAGGCATTCCGCCTGTGCCGCTCTCAATAGTTTCCGAACTCGAAAAGTATACAGAGTCAAGAAGCACCCGGTTCTGCGCGTGGCACCCGAAAGATATCAGCATGATCGTTTCCACAAGAGGCAAAAACACGGCCCAGCTCTTCGGAGTAAATTCTCCAGGCGGCAAAATGACCGAGATCACTGACCTCGAAGAGCCCGTAAGGAATGCCCTGTATGAACCTGTTAACGGAGATTATTTTCTGTTTCTTCAGGATACAGGCGGAAATGAATTTGATCAGATATTCAGATATGATGTGCCGGGCGGAAAGATCACAAGGCTTACAAACGGAAACAAAGTGCAGAATTCGTTCCCTGTGTGGAACAACAAAGGAAATCTAATCGCATACACTTCCACAAAGCGGAACGGAACCGACCGCGACATCTATATTATGGATCCTATGGATTCATCCACAAACAAGCTCCTGCTTGAAAGAAAAGGAGGCGGCTGGGGCGTTCGCGACTGGTCGCCTGATGACAGGTTCCTCCTTATCAGCGAGTTTGTTTCAAGAACGGAATCACATTACTACCTGCTTGAGGTCGAAACGGGAGTCATTACGGATATTACGGCCGAACACGAAGGTGATGCATACTTCAGCCAGGGAGAATTTGATGCAGATGGTAAGGGAATCTATCTCATAACTGATATCAACAGCGATTTCGAGCGCGTGGCATACATGGATCTTGCAACGAGGAAGGTGCAGTATCTTTCACAGGAAATCCCGTGGAATGTCAGCGAGATCGAGATCAACAAAGCCTGTGACAAGCTGGCATTCATGACCAATGAGGCGGGCGTGTCGAATCTGTATATGATCGATCTTCCCGGCGGAACGCCGCAGAAGCTGGACATTCTTCCGACAGGAGTAAGCGGCGGAATGAAGTTCCACAACAACGGAACTGATCTTGCAATGTCAATAAATTCAGCCAGGTCGCCGACGGATGTATATGTATATGATCTTTCAACGGGACTGCTGAAGCAATGGACCCAAAGTCCGATGGGCGGAATGAAGCCTGAGGAACTGAGCGTGCCGGAGCTTTTGAAGTGGAGCAGTTTTGACGGGCTGGAGATAAGCGGTTTCATATACAGGCCGGATGCGGGGAGGTTTACGGGCCGAAGGCCCGTGATCATAGATGTGCACGGCGGCCCGGAGGGCCAGTCAAGGCCCGTGTATCTCGGTTTTCAGAATTACTACATCAATGAACTTGGTATTGCTGTGATCTACCCGAATGTGAGGGGATCATCCGGATACGGCAAGAAATTTCTTGACCTTGATAATGGCATGAACCGCGAGAATTCAGTCAAAGACATTGGCGCATTGCTTGACTGGATTTCTCAGCAGTCTGACCTTGACCCTGAAAGGGTCATGGTAACAGGCGGAAGCTACGGCGGTTACATGGCGCTAGCCGTTTCGGTTCATTACACGGACAGGATCAGATGCGCTGTTGATGTTGTGGGGATCTCGAATTTCAACACTTTCCTGAAGAACACGGAGTCATACCGCCGTGATCTTAGAAGAGTTGAATACGGTGACGAAAGGGATCCTGAGATGTATGAGTTTCTGGAAAGAATTTCACCGCTTAACAATGCCGGAAAGATCCGCAATCCGATACTGATAGTGCAGGGCAGTAACGATCCGCGCGTGCCGCGAACCGAAGCTGAACAGATGAAGGACAGAATAACGCAGAACGGCGGAAAGGTATGGTATCTGGAAGCAAAGGATGAGGGTCATGGCTTTGCGAAGAAGTCCAACGCGGATTACCTGCGGTATGTGACTGTTGCGTTTGTGAGGTAGTTTCTGGTGGGGGGTTACCTGGGGGGGGGCGGGAATATATATTCCCGCCGCCGTACTCTCACGGCCTTATCCTGCTCACAAAGCTGTATGCATTGTTGTCAACTATCGCCATGTCCGCCGCATCCACAAACTGGTCTCCGTCTATGTCTGTCACCACATACCCCGCCAGAAAGAACGACACATCGTTGTCAACCATGCCTATATCACTTCCGTCAACGATCCCGTCCTGATTCACGTCGCCGCTGTATATGCAGTACTTGAAGTTCTTGTACTTCAGATTGTCACCGTATGCCTTTGTCCGTGATGTCGTGAAGTTGTAATAATAAGGCTGTCCGTTCGGAAACTGTGCCGCGGTCTTGCTCCAGGTCTCAATCGAATTCCTGTGCTTCACGGCAATGTAATAGTAAACACCGGGTGATGCATCAGGGAAGTTCGCAATTCCGTATCCGTCTTCGTCTATGTAGATCTTGTCCTCATCAACCAGTCCGTACGGAAACAAAGAACCCCGCAACTGTACGGTCACAGTGTCGCCTTCCATCTCAGTGCCGTCAAACCTGCCTTCGATCAGCGAAGTAAGCTCAAGCGATACTATGCCGTTGCCCGTGGAATTTTCCTTTGTCGTATCTATCAGCTTGTAGATCATAGTGTCCCTGAAGGTAGAACTTCCTCCCATGCTTGCTATCACCTTGAATTCCCTTATCCTGCTTGTTTGTGTGAAACTCGGAGAGATACTCAGTATGGAGTCGTTCGATAGTGTTACATTTGACGGCGCGTTTAGAAGGTCGTATTGCATGTTCTCACGTATCGGACGCACCCTGAGAGTGTCTCTCTGCACGAATATTGAGTTCCTGAAACACTTTGCGGCTACGGGGCTCAGCCGCGGGCGTGTGCTTGTAAGTAATTGCACATTGAAAAAAGTCCTGCCCTGTTCCACATTGTCATAGAGCACTCGCACGTACCAGGTTCCGTTTGCTGAAATGCCGGGATTGAAAGTTGGCGTCCACCAGCTCCATCCATACCTGTTGTCTGAATTAAGGTAGAAGTACACATCGTCAAACAATGATCCGTCGGGTTTTCTCAACTCATATCTGATCTGCCTTCCTGTGAATCTGCCCTGAAACTGCATCCAGAATCCGAGTCTTGGCTCATAACAGCTCACTGTCAGCGGCGCTATTATCCTCTCCTTAAGTTTGGCATAATCTGTATTTGTTGATACATCTCCTCCTACCGAGGCCGAAACATACACTCCGTTGTCATGCATTCTGAAATCGGTGTCACCCTGGTATGGCAACTGACTGCTCCATAATGAAGGCAAAGTATTGTATGATCCGTTCCACGGATCGCGCTTCACCCAGTTGTTGTTTACAAAGTATCCCGTCTCAAGGTGTAAGTGTGCATCGCTTGAATTTCCCGAACTTCCGACAAAGGCTATGATCCTTCCTTTAGGAACATATTCCCCGAGCTTGGGTATCACCGACCTCTTCATAAGATGGTAATAGTATGCATAGGTCCCGTCATCATGCCTTATGCAGATAATGTTTGCGGGTTGTCCGTCCCAAGTTGTATTCCTGTCGTAGCTGTTGTATGCGATCTGCACCACTCTTCCGGATTCCGCCGCTTTAACGGGTATGCACCTGTCCATAGACCGGAAGTCATGAAGGCTTATGTCTGTTCCGTTATGGCCGTTGTACGCCCATTCTTCGCCTTCATAATCAGTTATGTTCCCGCCGCTTTGGTTGTCAACATAATTTACAAGTACCGTTCCGGAATTTAGCTCAAGCCCTAATGGCCAGTCAAGCGATGTGCCTGATCCTTCATACATCACCGATATGTTCTCATGAATAGCGGGATCAAACTTGATCTCTGCGCCGCAGTTGTGCGAGGGCGGTGCCTCGGAATAAAATCCCAGGCTGCCGTTTGAATCTTGGCTCTGTGCAAATGTACCCGTGCACATCAGGAATATCGCAATTATCAGTATTGTCTTGCTTGCCATTATTGTTGGTTAAATTTTATATGCTGCAAAATTAATTCAATAATTCGCGTCCGTAAAAGGAAAATTAAGTGAAAAATCACCGCCCGCCTGCATGGGTAAAGGAAGAGATATTGCAATTCTGGTTAAATTTCCCAATAATCTGTCTGAAAAATTCTACAGAAAATCACCCGGACATTGATCAAATCCAAAGCAATTGAAATAATTAATACCCTGAGCAACGATGAGCTGAATGAATTCAGGCTCTTTCTCGACTCACCTTACTTTAACAGGAAGAAGAAGATATTGATTATGTTCGACATAATCCGCTCCCGTTTCAAAGACTTTGACAAAAATGACGTCAGCGAGGAGCAAGTATTTGGCGAATTGTTCTCAGGCGGGAAATACAGCGCCAGCTTTGTAAGGAATCTGATGTCGGAATTGCTGACGAAATGCAAGGAGTTCCTTGTTGTAAACCGTATTAAGAAGGAGAACTTTGACGACAACCATTCGTCACTTACTCTTCTTGATGAACTCAACAGAAGGCACCTCGATAATCTGTTTGAGATTGAACTGAGGGATCAGAGAAGCAAGTTTGACAGGATGAAAATGGATGACCAGTATTTCGAAGCGCTGGCCAAACTCGAATCAGTGAACATAGCTTATTATCTCTTCAGATCATCAATGCACAAAGTTTCTCCGCATATCTTCAAACGGGCGGAGTACAACTTCATCCAGTTTCTGAAGTTGTTTGAGCATGACCTGATGGACATTTCGGTCAATAAGACTGCATTCAACATAGATACAGACAAAGAGATCTTTCCGGCTTTGGCAAGGTACATAGATACTGACGGGATGCTCGATACGCTTGCAGGCTATCAAAGTTCGGGCAAGGAAGAAATAGAAATTCGTCTCAGACTCATCAAACTGGGAAACGGACTTGAAGATGATGAGAATTACTTCAGGCTGAAAAAGTTGCTTCTGTCAAGGACAGGACTCTATACAAATTCAGAGGCGGCAAACCTGTTCATCAAGTTGAAGAATTACTGCGGTTTCAGAATTTACGAAGGTGAAAGAAAATTCTATGAAGAGAAATTTGCATTGGGAAAGAAGGAACTTGAACTCATAAAATTCAATGAAGACGGTGTTGGACCTCTTCACATTTCAATATTCCTGGAATTGGTTCAGTTTGCATTGCATGAAAAGGATGTTGCTTACGCGGAATTCGTACTGGAAACTCATTCTTCATCTCTCGAAGAATCCCGGAGAAAAAGTGTTGCCGGCCTTGCCGAGGCGATGATCTGTTTCGAGAAAGGTCTGTTCGATCAGTCGCTTAGATTGCTTTCGTCAGTGAGCCCTTTCAATACACTCATGAAAGTGAGCTGCAAAGTACTGCTTATAAGGTTGTTCTACGAACTCGCTGAATCGGAGTCGGGAATTTCCGCAATTGAATCATTCAGGCATTTTCTTGCTACTTCCAAGGATATCGGAGAAAGAAGAAGGTCAAATCTTGAAGTCAACCTCAGGATCATTAGAAACCTTTTCCGGCTCAGATTCAACCGTGCAGAGTGCAGTCCTGAAGAACTAGATGATCTCTCTGATATGATCCGGAAGTCTGAAAGCCGCTACAGCAGATGGTATCTTGAGAAAGTGAATGAACTCAAGCCGATTTAAGAATTGTAATTATAGGGCTCTTCGTTTATTTTGCAATAAGCTAATTGACAAATCACTTACACTCTTATGAATAATCTTTTCAGAAGGCTCTCCGTTCTGTCCGCGCTGATCCTGTTCTCTTCAGCTTTCTACGGATGCGGATACAATACGCTCGTATCACTTCAGGAAACTGTGAATTCAGCATGGTCACAGGTAGAAAACCAGTATCAGAGAAGGTCAGACCTCATTCCGAATCTTGTAAGCACAGTTCAGGGTGCGGCGGATTTTGAGAAGTCGGTTCTGACTGAAGTAACCGAAGCAAGAAGCCGTGTAGGACAAGTGAAACTTTCAGCTGAAGATCTCAGCGATCCGCAGAAGTTTCAGGCATATCAGCAGGCTCAGGATCAGCTTTCGAGCGCACTTTCGAGATTGCTTGTTGTTTCGGAAAACTATCCTCAGCTAAGGTCAAACGAGAATTTTCTGAACCTGCAGTCACAGCTTGAAGGAACTGAGAACAGGATATCCACCGAAAGAAGAAGGTTTAACGAAGCAGTTCAGGCATACAATACTGAAGTAAGAAGCTTCCCGTCGCTCATAATGGCAAAGATCTTCGGATTCAAGGAAAAGGAATACTTCAAGTCCACGCCGGGATCAGAAAAAGCTCCGGACGTGAACTTCAAATTTGAGAAGAAGTAAGATTCTTCTGCCATAGCTGATACTTCATGCAGGCTGTCATAATGGCTGGTGGTTTCGGTACAAGGCTCAGGCCCTTGACGAACAATATACCGAAGCCGATGGTACCGATTCTGAATAAGCCGATACTGGAACACATAATTGGTTTACTTAAGATGCACGGCATAAAGGATTATGTCGTGCTTCTGTTTTTTATGCCTGACAAGATCAGGGATTATTTCGGAGACGGAAGAAAGTTCGGCGTGAAGATCAGATATGTGGTTCCGGATGAAGATTACGGAACGGCAGGTGCAGTCAAGCTTTCCGAGAAATTCATTGATGACAACTTCATAGTCATCAGCGGAGATGTGCTTACCGATTTTAACCTTTCTTCAATTGCGTCTTTCCATAAGATGAAAGATACGGTTGCAACCATCTCACTTTACAGCTCAAAGAACCCCCTTCAGTTCGGCATTGTGCTCACTGACGCAAAACAGCGAATAGTAAGGTTCCTTGAAAAGCCCTCTGCCTCCGAAGTATTCTCGGATACTATAAACACGGGTATATACTTCTTCAGGAAAGACATATTCAAGTACATTCCCGCAGGAGAAAGTTTTGACTTTTCAAAGGACCTATTTCCGTCTCTGCTCAGGCAGAAGATCCCGATCTACGGATTCAAGACTCCCGGTTACTGGCGGGACGTCGGCAATCTCGAAGAGTACATTGACGCCAATATGGATGCGCTCAGAGGCAAACTGGAACACTTCGAATCTTACGGTAAAGCGGGAAGCTGCATAAGTCCGAAAGCGAATATAGACAAGGACTCTGCGATTGAAGGAAGTGTGATAGGAAGCGGAGTTAAGATCGAAGCAGGAGCTGTTGTAAAGAACTGCGTGCTGTGGGATAATGTATCAATCGGCAAAGACTCGAGGCTCATTCTCGATGTCGTTGGCCGAAACTGCAGTATCGGAAGGAACACGCGCATCAATGATTATGTGTTTGTCGGCGACAACTGCACTATCAAGAACAATGTCTTCGTAAGTTCAAGCATAAAGATCTGGGACAATAAGAAGATAGACAATAATGAGAAGATAACCCGCAGTGTAATCTATGATGACCTCTTCTTCAGTGACCTGTTCACTGATTCAAGGATCACAGGGCTATCAAACCTTCAGATAAATCCGGAGTTTGGCGCAAAGCTCGGATCCGTTTACGGCGCTTTTGTGGGGCAGGGCAAGAACATCATTATTGCAAGGGACAGCGACTACATTTCAAATATGATAAAGCGCTCAATTTCCTCAGGCATAATGTCTGCCGGCGCAAACATCATTGACTCGCAGGTAATGCCCATTCCTATACTGAGGCAGGAGCTTAAGAGCGGAGAAGGCGACGGCGGCGTATTTGTGCGCAAGTCTCCTTTCGATAAGAGGTCAACAGACATAATCTTCTTCGACAAAGACGGAAGGGACCTCTCGGGCAATAAGACCAAATCTGTGGAAAGGCTCTTCTTCAGCGAGGAATACAAGCGCGCAGACTTTGACAAGGTTGGCACATTCCGGTATCTCGAACGGGCCAATGAAAAATACACAAAACATTTTCTCGCCTGCCTTGATGTTCAGGCGATACGCAAGAAGAAGTTCAAGATAGTCATAGATTACTCCTACGGGATCGCCTCAACGATCTTTCCGTCAATTCTCGGTGAGTTCAATATGGACATTGTCTCCCTGTCCGCTCATCTTGACAAGGAGAAGATCACAAGGACGGAGGAGGAGTTTCATAAGTCGCAGAAGAATTTCTATGATGTCGTGAAGTCTCTTCAGTACGACATCGGATTCATGATCGATGCGGGCGGAGAGAAGATCTGGCTTGTCACTCCTCATCGTAATGTGTTCAGCGGCGAGAGATTTCTTACGCTCGTGCTCAAGATGTTCCTCATTGTCAACCGGCACGTAAAGAAGATTGCTGTTCCGGTAAGGGCTACGGGAGAGGTTGATCTTGTCGCAAGGGAGTTCGGCACGGAGGTAATGCGCGTGAAGGATACTCACTACGCGATGATGATGGCCTGCGATGATAAGGATGTGGGATTTGTTGGCGGTGTGTTCGGAGGATTTCTGTTCCCGGAATTTCTTTATGCAACAGACGGAATGTTCAGCGTAGCGAAGATACTCGAGCTCGTTGCAAAGTCGGGCTATTCCATAGATGAGCTTGACAGCAATACGCCAAAACTTCATCTGCTGAAGGATAACATTCCCTGCACAAGGGAGGAGAAGGGAACTGTGATGAGGAGATTCATGGAGAGCACAATGGAATATCCTCAGGAGCTCATTGACGGCGTCAAGATTTTCCTCGATAAGGATACTACCGTGCTTTGCTTCCCTGACAAGGACAGAAACTTTGTTCATCTGAATGTGGAATCACGTACAAGAGCAAGAACGGCAAAGGTAATGAAGGACTTCAGGAAGATGGTAAAAGGATATCTGAGTGAGGATTGAAACAAACTTTTTTTGAGTGAAAAAACAACTACCGCTTTATATATGAAAGTAAGTGAAATACTGAATGAAAAGCTGATCGCAACCGGCCTTGAAGCTGCCGATAAGCAGGAAGTGATTGAAAAGATGATCGAACTTGCCTCGGCTTCGGGAAATATGATCAATAAGGAGAGGGTGAAGGAGTGCGTTTTGGAAAGGGAAAAGCTGGTGTCAACAGGGGTCGGAAAGGGTTTCGCAATTCCGCACGGAAAGACTGATGAGATCAGGGACATCGTTGCGGCTTTTGCAATACTTAAGACGCCGGTTGATTTTGATTCTATTGACCTTGAGCCGGTCAAATATGTTTTTCTTGTGGTCGGAAAAGAAAGTCTTCTCAATGCTCATATTAAACTCCTGAGCAAGATCTCCAGAATGATGAACAAGGAGGAATTCCGTGAACAGCTTGATGAAGCGAAGAGCCCGTCCGAAGTTCTCAATATGTTCAGGCAGGAAGAACAGGCGGCTTCGGAATCGTAATCATACCGAAAACTCACTTCCCGGTTCATGTAATCAGAATACATCACGGATGTTCGGCAACCAAACCTCTGAAATGCACTTATGAAAAATGAAATAAACTACCGCGTCTCCTTCGGCGATGCAATTGCCCATTACTGTGATGTGAAGATCGAACTGAACTGCAATCCAAGCGAACCTGTCTTCTTTTCCATGCCTGTTTGGACTCCGGGTTCCTATCTTGTAAGAGACTATGCCGGTAAGGTTCACAATGTCTCTGCAAGCTCCAAAGGTGTTTCGAAACGGGCGGAGAAAGTATCGAAGAACACATGGAGAGTTGAGCCCGGCAATTCGGACAGCATAACTTTTTCTTACAGAGTCTATTGCAATGAATTGACAGTGCGAACGAGCGACGTGAATGAGACTCACGCATTCCTTAACTCCTCAGGCGTATTCATGTTTGCTAGAGGCCTTCAGCATCTTCCCTGCAAACTTTCCGTTGAACTCCCGAAGAACTGGCACAGGATCTCAACCGGACTTGAGGAGGCCGGCACCAACAAATTCAGCGCGGCAAACTATGACGAGTTCATTGATTGTCCAGTTGAGATAGGCAATCATACAGTGCTTGAATTCAGCATTAAGAACATCCCGCACAGGATCTGCCTCGCAGGTGTCGGCAACTATGATCCCAGACAACTGATAAGTGACTTCAGGAAGATCGCGGAAACTCAGATCAGGTTCTTCGGAAACAAGATCCCCTATAAACACTATACTTACATCGTTCATCTTGTTGAAAAAGGCGGCGGCGGACTCGAGCATCTCAACTCTTTTGTGGTGCAGTTTCCAAGATTGAATTTCACAGATGCCAAGGCATACAGAAAATTCCTCGGGCTTGTCAGCCATGAGTATTTTCATTTATGGAATGTGAAGCGCATTAGGCCGGTTGCTCTGGGACCGTTTGATTACGATAAAGAGAACTACACGGAAAGTCTTTGGATAGCCGAGGGCTGGACAAGCTACTATGACAATGTCTTCCTTGTGCGCGCCGGGCTTATCACGCCTGATGAATACCTCGGGTTTCTCGAGCACGAGTACAATGACGTTATGAGGTTCACGGGCAGGTTCCGGCAGGCATTGAGGGAATCGAGCTACGATACCTGGATAAAGTTCTATAAGAAGGACGAGAACTCAAACAACACACAGATCTCTTACTACACAAAAGGCGCGCTTGTTGCCGCATTGCTCAACATCGAGATCATGACCTCGACTGATTGCAGGAAGTCGCTGGATGATGTGATGAAACAATTGTACAAAGACTATCTTGAAAACCCGGCCACAGGCTATACTGAGGAAAGGGTGAAGGAGATAGCCGAGTCAGTTTGCGGCAAGAGTCTTAGCGGCTTCTGGAAAAAATATCTCGACGGAACGGAGGAAATTCCGATCCGGCAGTATCTTTCAAAATGCGGGATTATTGTCAGTGATGATAATGAACATGCTTCCTGCTCACTTGATGCAGAGACAAAGACAGAGGGCGGCAAGCTTATGATCACGAAGCTTTTTGAAGGAGGATCCGGATTCGCTGCAGGATTGTGCAGTGGAGATGAGATCATCGCAATTGACGGCTACAGGGTGGACGAAGAATTGATGAAGAAGATCCTGTCGGGAAAAAAGAAAGGTGATGAAATTAATGTGCTGACTGCGAGGAAAGGGATGACTAAATTAATCAAAGTAATTCTGAAAGCTCCATTGCCAAAGTTCAGGCTGTCCCTGAAAACGGCGCCTTCCCAAAAAGAAAGCAGACTGCTTGACAAGTGGCTCCGGGGCTGAGCATTTCAATCTGACTAACAATGAAAACACTTCTTTCGATCTTTGCGGCAACAATTCTCTTCTCTTCTGTTGCGCTTTCTCAATACCAGAATATTCTTATCACTTCAACCGGATCTCCGAACGAGCCTGCTATCTGTATGGATCCGAAGAATCCCAGCACAATTGTTGCGGGTTCAAATCTGAATTTCTATTACTACTCAACCAACGGCGGATATAACTGGACAAGAGCCACGCTTACTTCTTCCTACAGCGTCTGGGGAGATCCCTCGATAACTGTTGATACGAACGGACACTTTTACTACGGCCATCTTACAAACCCTTCCGGAAGTTATTTCATAGACAGGATCGTTGTGCAGAAGTCAACAGACGGCGGGGCTACATGGAACGACGGTGCATATGCCGGCTACATTCCACCCAAACAGCAGGATAAAGAGTGGCTGTGCGTTGACAGGAGAAACAACAACATCTACATGACGTGGACTCAGTTTGACCGCTACGGCAGTTCATCTCCGACAGACAGTTCAGCTATATTGTTTTCAAGATCAACAGACGCGGGGGCTTCATGGAGCCAGGCGCTGAGGATCAATAAGATCGCCGGCGATTGCGTAGATGAAGACAATACTGTTGAGGGTGCGGTGCCATGCACGGGACCTAACGGCGAGATCTATACATCCTGGTCGGGTCCTTTGGGACTGGTATTCGACAAATCAACTGACGCGGGAATTACCTGGTTGCCTGATGACAAGTTTGTTACAACACAGCCCGGAGGCTGGGATTACTCAATTCCGGGAATCTACAGGGCAAACGGATTACCCGTCACAGCATGTGACGTTTCTAACGGCCCGCACAGAGGTACGATCTACATTAACTGGACAGATCAGCGAAACGGAACACTCGACACTGATGTGTGGCTCATAAAGTCAACCGACGGCGGCAATACGTGGGGAACCGTAAAAAGAGTGAATGATGATCCTCCCGGCAAACAGCAGTTCTTCACATGGATGACGATAGATCAGGTAACCGGGCATCTTTACTTTGTATTCTATGACAGGAGAAACTACACAGGCAATCAGACGGATGTGTATATGGCAAAGTCAACCGACGGCGGCGAGACATTTACAAATTTCAAGGTCAGCGAATCTCCTTTCACTCCAACTTCAGGGACATTCTTCGGGGATTATACAAACGTAACTGCACATGCCGGAAAAGTGAGACCGATATGGGCAAGGCTGAGCGGAAGCATGAGCATCTACACCGCGATCGTTGATTTTCCGACCGGCATAATCAAGATTGACGGAGAAGTTCCGGATAACTACAGGCTGTTCGAGAATTATCCTAATCCGTTTAACAGCTCCACTAAGGTTAGGTTCGGAATACCTGCCGGCTATGACAAGTCCGAAATAACCGTAAAAGTGATAGACCTGAGCGGAAGACAGGTGGCTGTACTTGTGGACAGCATACTGCAACCCGGAAAGTATGAAGTGCAATGGGATGCAGGCAATCTCCCATCGGGTGTTTATTACTGCAAACTGTCTGCCGGCTCAAGAGGCGATATTGGCGAAACGCTGAAGATGGTTCTTGTAAAGTGACATTTTCGCATTTCACAGATTCGGAATTTCCAGAAAACAACCGACTGTTAACAGCCGCGGTCTGACCGGTCGCGGATCAATTAATTAATTCCTTTACCATGGAAGACAAAGCTCCGTCCGAAGTAACATTTGCAACAGGCAGGGATCTTGACGAACTCAAGAAGAATGAGTCGGATCTTGTAGAACACGGCTGGCAGTCTGAAGGGCCGGTACTTGAGAACAAAGACGGCACTTACTCACGTAAGATGATCAAACCGTAGCGCAAGGGTATTTGATGCATCATTCGGTCATCATGCCAAATCAACTCACATTAACAGGTAATTAAAACAAATTTCAAAAATGTCGAAAAACATTTACCGGATAATTACGCTTCAGCTGGCGTTGTTTTCCGTGGTTTCCTTTATGCCGTCCTATTCCTTTGCACAGAACATCGGAAGATTCTGGACAGGAATATCGGAAGGCGATTTCATTGTAAAGGGCGAAAGAAGGATTACGCCGCAGGAGTATAAAACAACAGTGCTTGACGTTCAGGCAATGGCTCTGGCGCTGAAGAATGCGCCCATGGAAAGAACTGAAAGAGCAGTGACAAATCCTCTTGTGATCGAACTTCCGGTTCCGGACGGCAGTATGGCATTGTTTCAGGTTGAAAGATACGCGATGATGGAAGATGGCCTTGCCAGGCAGTTCCCCGATATTGTAACTGCAACCGTAAAAGGGATAAGCGATCCTTATGCAGTTGGCAAAATTGATGTGACAGAGCAGGGTTTTCATGCAATGGTGCTTTCTCCCAACGGCACTTACTTTGTTGATCCGTACAGTTCTCAGGAGAAGCTTGTTTACATCACATATTACAAGTCAAAGCTTAAAGCCGGCGACACTTGGGAATGCCTGCTGAATGAAACTTCCTCTCAAAGAGAACTCATACGTGAACTTGATGCAACCGGTGAACAGCTCAGGACTTACAGGCTTGCATGCGCCGCAACAGGCGAATACACTGCATTTCACGGCGGAACAGTTGCGCTCGGACAGGCAGCTATCGTGACTTCCGTAAACCGTGTGAACGGAGTTTATGAAAAGGATGTGTCTGTGAGAATGACGCTGGTTGCCAACAACACAAGCATCGTATATACAAACTCTTCCACCGATCCGTACACCAACGGTAATGGCGTAACAATGCTTTCTCAGAATCAAACCAATCTTGATGCAGTAATCGGTTCGGCAAATTATGACATCGGCCATGTGTTCAGCACGGGAGGAGGAGGCGTTGCAGGGCTTGGTGTAGTATGTGTCAGCGGAAACAAGGCAAGAGGCGTGACCGGCTCTTCCTCTCCTGTCGGCGATCCTTATGACATTGACTATGTAGCTCATGAAATGGGGCATCAGTTCGGAGCAAACCACACTTTCAACAGTGTTACCAGCAGTTGCGGAGGCGGCAACAGGAATGCTTCAACAGCATGGGAACCCGGAAGTGCAAGTACGATCATGGGTTATGCGGGTATTTGCGGCGCCGACAATCTTCAGCCTAACAGCGATGATCTTTTTCACACCGGAAGCATTACGGAAATTGCGAACTTCACGCAAAGCGGTTCGGGCAACAGCTGTCCGGTTACAACAGCCACCGGCAATACTCCGCCTTCAGTTACAGTACCGGCGGGAGGATTCACTATACCCATAAGCACTCCGTTTCAGCTTACAGGTTCGGCGACTGACGTTAACAATCCGGGAACTCTCACATACATCTGGGAAGAATATGACCTGGGACCTTCAGGCTCACCAAACAGCCCGTCCGGAAATGCGCCGATATTCCGGTCGTTTGAACCGGTAACCACTCCGACAAGGACTTTCCCGAAGTTGTCGGATCTTCTGAACAACACACAGACGATCGGCGAGATACTTCCGACATATACGAGATCGCTCACATTCAAGATGACCGTACGGGACAATAACCCGGGCGGTGGAGGAATAGGCGTTGGTACGGTTGCTTTCAATGTCAGCTCAGCGGCCGGTCCGTTTACGGTTACATCTCCCAACACCGCGGTGAACTGGAACAGCTCGATTCAGCAAACCGTAACGTGGAATGTGGCAAATACAACAGCATCTCCCGTGAGCTGTGCAAATGTTAACATCAAATTGTCCGTTGACGGCGGCAACACCTATGCCTACACGCTTATCTCAAACACGCCTAATGACGGATCACAGCTTGTTACATTACCCGGAGTCAACACTTCCACTGCAAGGATAAGAGTAGAGGCGGCCGGCAATATTTTCTTCGACATATCAAATGTCAACTTCACGATCTCAAACACCAGCCTGCCTTCTATCTCGCACACTCCGATATCTGACCAGTTGAAATCGGCATGGCCGGTAAGCGTTAATGCGGCAGTTTCGTCAATCTATCCGCTTGATTCCGTATGGGTTGTATGGTACAGGAACACAACTGCAAACACAAAGCAGTTCAAGCTGATCAATACATCCGGCAACAACTACTCGGCGTTGTTCAATTCGCTCAACTCGGATGTAGCAGTAGGTGACAGGATCTATTACAAGATCTTTGCGCAGAACAACTCTGCAGGACACGAAAAGGATTCGACTGCGCAGTTCAACTTTGCGATCATTGACAACAGACTTTGCGAAGGATTCACATCAACAACATTCCCGCCTTCGGGTTGGGCATTCGAGCCTTCTTCAACTTACTGGACAAGAAATGCTGTAAGCAGTTACGGAATAGGTTCCGGCTCCGCAAAGTTCGATTACTGGAATGCTGCGGCAGGCACGACGGAGATTCTCGCAACAAAAGTGTTCGAAGCTTCACTTGCGGGAGATTCGCTGAAATTCGACCATGCTTATGCACCTTACACAGACGGAAGCACGGACTCCCTCGAGATCCTTTCTTCCACAAACGGAGGAAGTACATATTCAACACTTGTGAGACTTTGGGGAAACAACGTGAACGGTACTCTGAACACTAGGACGGCTCTCGCGTCGGCTTTCACTCCCACAAGTGCGCAGTGGGCAACCAAAAAGTATGCATTGCCGGTGGGTACGAACAAGATCAGGTTCAGGGCAAGAAGCGGCTTCGGAAACAATCTCTATGTTGATTCCGTCTGCGTGGTGAATGCATCGTCACCCGTACCGGCAACTATCACGCTTGCTCCTCAGGGATTCTACAATTCCTCTACGAATCAGCTTTCGGCGAAGGACACAGTAAGAGTGTATCTGCGAAGCAGTTCGTCGCCATACGCGGTTGTTGATTCCGCCAAAGGAGTACTCGACTCAGTGTCACTTGCTGTTTCCGTAACTTTCGCAAATGCCGTAACGGGAACCTACTATGTGCAGGTAAAGCACAGGAACTGCCTTGAAACATGGAGCAAATCGGGCGGTGAGGCTTATACAAGAGGACTTGCCTTCAGCTACAACTTTACAACCGCAGCAGCACAGTCATTCGGCAGTAACATGATTCAGGTTGATGCCTCGCCTGTCAGATATGCGGTGTACAGCGGTGAGATCAACAAAGACGGAACAATTGATGCCACTGACGTTGCCGGAATTGACAACGATGCGGCGGCATTTGTATCCGGTTACGTAGTCGCAGACCTAAACGGTGACAGGTTTGTGGACGCAACAGATGCGCTCATCGCAGATAACAATGCTGCTAATTTCATTTCGATCATCAGGCCGTAGCTTATAAAGAGAATGCGGAACGGGAACAGCAAGACCCGTTCCGCAAACTCATTTCAACTTTCCAATTGCTTCCCGGGTCTTATCCACGATCCAGTCCATCTTCCTGTCTATCGCATATCCGCAGGCTTCTTTATGGAGACCTTCAAGCCCGGCGATGTCTTTCTTCTCTTTCAGCAGTACAAGACCCTGCAGGCTTGAGGCAAATCTTTGCGATTTCTCGGCGTAATCTGCCGGCAGGTCTTCATTGTTCCTGATGAACTGCAGGTATGATCTTGCTTGTGACAATACTGTCTCCGTATTGCCCAGTTCATAGTGACACATCAATGCGATATTCCTTACGTCAAACTTCAGGTATAGCTCGTTTGTTCTGATCTTGCTGAGTTTCTGCAATGCCTTCTCATATTCCCCGGCCTCAAACAGGCAATGAGAATAAGCCATGTCAACCACATTCCTTCCGCCCTGATTTATGATCTCGTTTTCAAATTCAGAAATGAAATCCACCGCCCATTTTGTGTTACCCGATCTTAATGCCGTAAGATATGTGTTTCTGAATCTGATGCTGGTCAAAGGGCTTGAACTGTCAACTTTGTAAAAGCCGCTCTTCATCTGAAGATTATAGCAGTCAAACATTTCCAAATAGTAATCTCTTCTTCCTGCATTGACCTTCCGGGCGCAGTATGACTCTATTGACCTGAAAAGGGAATGAAGCTCGGGCTTGCTGTAAATCCCGGGATTGGTGAAGAGGATCTGCTTGAGTTTTCTGTAGGTTGCTTCATCTTCAGGATCGGTATTGATCTTCAGAGTGTAATAATAGGTCATGATCCTGCTAACAAACTCGTTCTCTATGGATATTGTCCTCTCAAAGAATCCTTCAAAATCAATGCTGTTAAAGAATGATTCGGCAATGTTACTTGGCGGTTTGATGTTGAAGGAAAACCTGTTCACTTCCGTATTCAGCAGAATGTCCCTCATAGCTATCACAAAGAAAGTTGTAAGGTAATTTCCCGCCTCCAGAAAATGCCCTGCGGTGTGAAGCTGTTTCCCGGAGTTTATGAGATTCTCCATGATCTCGTTCTTCAGAAGCAGCTGCAACTGTAACTGCAGTTGCGGGTGCTCACTTAGTTCGTCAAGCTCACGGCTCAGCATTGCTTCCTCTTCACTGAAGATCTTTCCGAGCTTTCTGTTGTTGAATTCACGGAGAGTACTGATCCTCATATAATATTCTTTGTTGCTTCGCGGAAGGTGATACATGAATTCCATTGCAAGCCTTGTAAGCTTTGAGATCATGTTCTTCATAACCTGATTATTGAAATTTTCCTTTCCGAATATCTTTGCATAAAGCGCTTCATTGCTCAGGGCCTTCTCAGGATAATCCGGTGCCTGATCAAGGATCTCATTCAGCAATCTTGCAACAGACCTGTTCTTGTTGAAATACGGCGAGTTCACAAAATCCACAAATCTTTTTCTCTCATCCTTTTCAAGTGTTCGCAGTATTTCAAAAAGCTTACCCTTTTTAAGAGCAGGTCCGTGATTACCTTTAGACTTTGTCATTCCTTCTGATTTTTAACATTATTGAACAAAATAGCAGGTAATGCACTGAATTGACACAGATTTTTGTGATTACTCTTTGCCAAAGATTTGTTTTCGCACCTCACAAAAGCTGAGTAGATTTGCCAAAAAACAAACAATATGATAATGAAGACAACAGCGGTAATTGCAATTGTGCTTTTATACATTTTCATATCGGGCAGCGGAAGCACGAAGGAAAATGAAAAGCAAACAGATCCCGGTGAGGGTGCGCCGGCTGAGATCTACGGGCAGATGAAATTCGATGAGGGCCATTACGGACTTCCAGTCATTGCAGAGAAGCGTTCAGGTCCGGAGATGGAGAAATACTACTTCGAGAGATGGCATTATCCCGGCGGAGCATTGCTTGAACAGGATCAGCTTGAAAGCATATGGAATGAGATCGAGGCAATGCCAACAGAGCCGAAAGTATCGGAAGGCGATGTAAATTCGTGGAGACTCTGGGGACCGTTTGGAAGCGATGTTCCGACAACCACCGGAAGATTTTCGGGAAGGGTGCGCGATATTGAAGTGGGTAACTCCGCGAATCCTATTGTTGCAGCTGCATCAGGCGGCCTATGGAGTTATGTCTGGATCATTCCTTATTGCCTTAACGAAGATATGAGCAGTCTTGCATGCGGATCATTTTCGACTATGCCCGGAAATGCAAGCACAATACTCCTCGGTACGGGAGAGCCGAGAAGAAGAACCGGCACCGGCTTGTACAGGTCTTCCAATTCAGGCAGTAACTGGACAGAGATTGGCATCAGTCCCGAACCTTCCGCATTCTACAAGGTCAGATATGATGACAATATCAGCAACAGGATCCATGCGGCATCTACGGCAGGTTATTACAGATCAACCAATAACGGCTACAACTGGACAAGAACTCTCACCGGAGAGATCTCAGACATAGCCATCAACTCCGTCAACACCAACATCATATACGCAGGCAAGTGGTCAGACGGCATCTACAAATCAACAAACAACGGCGTCAACTGGACGAAGCAGACTTCTCCGGGCCTGCCTGCAAGCGACATCGGAAGGATCTCTCTTGCAATCGGAACAAGCAACACGAACAAGGTTTATGCGGCAATATCAAAGAACAGTGATAACAGTATGCTGGGGGTTTACGTCTCCACAAATGACGGTTCATCTTGGACTGATGTGTCTCCGCCGGAAAACATTTACGGCTCACAGGGCTGGTATAACAATGTCGTTGGCGTATGCCCCACAAATTCTAACATTGCACTTCTTGGCGGAGTGAGAATGTGGAGAACAACAAACAGCGGCACAAGCTGGACGAAACTCGTGAGCGATAACATTCATGCAGATCAGCATGTAGTGGAATGGACAGATGACGGGCAGTCTGTTTACATTGGTAACGACGGTGGAATTGCATTGTCAACTGATCAGGGTGCAACATTCTCAAATACACTCAATTACTTTCCAATCACTCAGTATGTGAACTTTGACATTGGGGTCAGCAACAGGGGAGTGATCTACGGCGGCTCGCAGGATAATGGCTTCACCGGCTCCACGGACGGAGGCAATTCATGGATTTTTACATATGGCGGAGACGGCGGAGGCGTTGCAATTGATCCGTTCAACTCTCTTTACATTTACGGAACCGCGGGAGCTTACAACGGCAACTGGAAATTCAGAAGATACAAATCAACCGACAGGGGCCTTAACTGGGATACTACAAACACAGGAGTTGATCCTGCAGATACATGGTACACAAAAATGAGGAGCGACAGAACTTCACCGATCACACTCTACACAAACTCGGGCAATTATGTTTACTACTCGACAAATCAGGCTGGAAGCTGGACGAAGCTGAACCCAACCGGGTTTACTGTTGATGTAGAGAATCTTACAGTTACAAAGGAATCGCTGTTCTCTGATGCGATCGTTTATGCATGCCTTGCCTCTTCTTCTACAGGTCACAGGTTAAGGGTGTATGACAACGGAACATGGTACGAAAGATCCACAGGTTTGCCGAGCGGACTGAAAGTGAACACTGTTGCCGCACATATCAACAGTACCACAAAGGCCTACGCGCTGATGACCGGTACATCGGCCGGCAACAAAGTTTACAAGACAACAAACAGGGGAGTGAACTGGACGAACATATCAGGCAACCTGCCGAACGTTCCCGTAGGAGATCTGATTCCCCATCCAACAAATGACAACCTTCTTTACCTGGGAACTGAAATGGGTTGCTATAAGACAACCAACGGCGGACAGCAGTGGATAAGATGGAACAACGGGATGCCGGAAGCCGCAATCGTAACTGAAATGAAATGGATAGACAGCACTTTCGAGAACGGAAAGTTCTATGTTGTTGCAGGGACTTACGGAAGATCGTTCTACCTGCGCGACATTGCAGGTGATGATCCTGTCAATACGCTATCGCTCAATTGCCTCATTCAGGGCTTTTACAATCCTGCAACTAATCAAACCGTAGAAGATACGATAAGAGCTTACCTCAGAAGCTCAGTCCAGCCTTACAATATCGTAGATTCTGCGGCCGGTGTGGTTTCTTCCAATGGTTCAGTTGACCTGAGCTTCTTCTATGCGCAGTCTTCTGCAAACTACTATGTTCAGCTGATCCACAGAAACGGATTGGAGACATGGAGCGCGAATACAATTTCATTCAGCAATTTCTCTGCTTCTTATGACTTCACAACTGATGACAGTCAGGCATACGGAAACAACCTGAAGGAACTTGACCGCTCTCCTTCCGAATACGGCATTTACGGCGGAGATGTGAACAGGGACGGAACAATTGATGCATCCGATGCACAGCTCGTTGACAATGATGCATACAAAGTAAGTTCGGGATATCTCCCGACAGACCTCAACGGTGATGATTTTGTTGACGGATCAGATCAGCTCATTGTTGAAAACAATGCATACAACTTCATATCATTGATACGCCCGTAGCAAGAATCTAAATGACGCATAATCTTAGTTTCCCGGGTTCAGTCTGATAGTCCGCGGAATGCAAGTGAGTGTGAAGAAGGTCTGCAGTTAGCATAAGGGGCATGCAGGATCGGCTTATTCTGACATGCCCTCTCCTTTATCCTTCGGCTTAATACAAAATTGATATTCCGATGAAGATAGTTTCCGTCGCGTTTCGTAAATTTGCGTATGAGAAAGTTGGAATCACTCGTATCGGAAAGAATATCAAGACGTGAACTTCTGAAGCGCGCCGGGAAGGCTTCCGCATTTCTTGCCGCGGCTTCAGTCATACCGGGTGAGTTTTACGACAGGCTCGGCACGCCCGAATCAAAAGGAGACTCAGGGCAGGTCTTCTTCAATCCAATTGACCCTTCTGACAAGGATGAACTCATACTGCCTGAAGGATTCAGCTACACTATAATAAGGAAGTGGGGCGACAAAATAACTGAGGGAGAAGATTACGGATTCAACAACGACTATACTCAGTACCTGCCCATAGACCTGCCGGTTGGAGGAAATAATTCCGAAGACGGACTGCTGTTTGTCAATCACGAATATCCTTCACCGCTTTTCATAAACAATTATACAGCAGAAGATTTCAGGAACGGCAGGGTAAAGACTCCTGAAGAAGTGAGCAGGGAGAAGAGATCTGTAGGTTTCAGCATATTCAGAGTGAAGAAAATAGAAGGGGAGTGGAAATTTGTTGAAGACGATCTCTACAACAGGCGCGTGGATGCAGATACACCGGTCCATATCTCGGGAGAGGCAGCGGCAAGTCCGCTTATGGGAACTTCAGGTTTTGCGCGCGGCACACTTGCGAATTGCAGCGGCGGTCTGACGCCATGGGGCACAGTGCTCAGCGCCGAGGAAAATTTTCAGGACTACTATTCTTCCGAGTATCCCGATTTTTACAGATGGAACGACGTTGAGAAAGATCATAACATTCATCATTACGGTTGGGTAGTGGAGGTTGATCCGTTCGATAAGGGAAGTGTTCCGGTCAAGCGCACATCACTCGGACGGTTCAGGCATGAGAATGTTGCAATTGCCATAGGGAACTCCGGCAAAGTAGTTGCTTATATGGGTGATGATAAGGTGAATGAATGCGTTTACAAATTCGTGTCAAAGAAACAGTTCGACGGCAGTGAAAGAAAAAACAACTTCGGGATCCTGGATGAAGGTGATCTCTATGTTGCTGATTTCGAAAACGGGAGATGGATATTACTTGATCATTCCTTAAATGATGCACTTAAGAAAGAGTTCACCTCGCAGGCTGAAGTGCTGATAAACTGTGACAAAGCCGCAAAGCTGGCGGGCGGCACTGAATGCAACCGTCCTGAAGACATTGAGATCAGCCCGGTTGACGGATCACTCTTTGTTACATTTACCAACAACTCCAAAAAGGACGATTACTTTGGAAGCATTGTCAGGATGGTAGAGAAAGGCAACGATCCGGAAAGCTCCGAATTTACATGGGAAGTGTTCGCAACGGGCGGAGCGGCGGCAGGTTTCTCATGTCCCGACAATCTAAACTTTGACAGGGAAGGCAATCTTTGGGTTCTCTGCGACGTGTCGGAAAAAAGACTGAACAAAGATGAGCAGAAGCCATTCAAGAACAATTCTCTGTTCATGTTTCCTACAACGGGTGAACACAAGGGAAAGGCCTTCAGGTTTGCCGCCGGCCCTGCTGACTGTGAAATGTGCGGAGCAAACTTCACTCCCGACGGCTCCACTCTGTTTCTTTCAATTCAGCATCCCGGCGAAAATTCCCTTACTCAGAAAGAACCTACTAGCAGATGGCCTGATCACGGAAATGACATCCCCCGGCCGGCAGTCGTGGCAATAACAGGATTTAAGAAGCGCGGGTAAATCAGCGGCGTATCAGGATCCGATTCAATCAATATCCATTGGCGGTGCCACATAAGTCGCGCACGTTCGGAATACATGCTCAAAGCTGTGGCCACAATTTCTTATTCGCTGAATTGGCCGCATCTCAATGCCGTCCAAAACATTTTCATAAAGGAGAGAATGTGATAAAAACAGATCAATATTAAACACATTTTCGAATGTCGCAGGAAAAACCCGCATCAGCATAATTGCCGTTAAGAAATTGTGAGTGAAGGCGTCAGCGAGAATTTCCTGTTTGACGAACCCAAACGAAGTATTCGTTTGGGTGAGGAGTTGAAATTCTCGCAGCCTGAGCGAGCAATTTCAGGCAATTATGCTGCAGCGGGCGATTTTTCTTTGGAGCTTTCTTTTGATCGTTCAAAAGAAAGCGATTAATTTTCTGCGCATAGAATTACAGCTGCATATGGTGTTCGTAAGCTGTTCGTCTTGGACGAGAATGTATTGGATCCTTTCTTCAGTCATAGCATGAATTTCTGCATCACCGCCTTGCCGCAGAATCACTTCAGCAATGCCATCTTTACCGTTGCCTTCATTTCACTGCCCGCTCCTGAAGGCGAGAATGTAAGCACGGCGTAATAAACGCCGCTCGAAAGCTCTATCTCACCTGCCCTGAAATCGGATGTATAGAACCCGGCCGTAACGGGTTTTGAATTCTCGAGCCTTGCAATCTCGGAACCTTTGCTGTCGTAAACTGCAAGAGTTATTCTGCCTTCTGAAGGAATGTCGTAGTTCAGCTTCGTTGACGGATTGAACGGATTGGGATAATTCTGATGCAGGAAGAACTTTTCCGGCACGCCTATCACAACTTCGCCGCTCAGCTCATGATAATTATAGCTCCCGTTGTTATCCATCTGCTTCAGCCGGTAATTGTATCTGCCGGATAACAAGTCCCTGTCTTCAAAAGAATACTGCAGAGGCGCATTCGAGTTGCCGGCTCCGCCTACAAACCCTGCGGTTGTCCATCCCTCTGATGATTCCGCTGATCTTCTTTCAATTTCAAATCCGTAATTGTTCAGTTCGGAAGCTGTGGACCAGTTCAGAACGGCGTTTCTGCCTGAAACACTTGCAGTGAATGAAGACATCTCAACCGGCAGAGGCGCTTCCGGAGTTATGTACACTTTATAAGTAAGTTCGCTCGGGAATGTCGGGCCGCCGTTCGGAATTCTTCCTTTAATACCTCCGAAAACATATCCCGCAAATGTCCTTCCGTTAAGCTCGCTCAGCTTAATGACACCGTTTGAATAAGACGGAACGGACGGGCTAAGAATGAACTTTGCATTCGACCCGACTAGGGAATCGAATCTGACATTCATTATCGTCTCAGCAGTACTGCCGTCTTGCCTTCTGGTTATCGTAGTGATGTCGTTGATGAAGGGTACGAGTGAATCAAGTTCGAGCGTGTTTGTGGATTCATTAAATGAATTGAGGCTCATGCCGGCGAACAATGTAGTATGCATTCCACCGTCCCTGGAATTGAACACGCTCATGTAAGCGCAGGTGTACTGGCTCATCTGCTGTTCGAATGAATAGTCAACGGTGATCGACCCGGAATCCATGTAGATCGGAGTGAGATAAGGGAGGTCAACTCCTATCCTGAAAACGCCGCCGTAAAGTATGGCATACTTCCCGACGCCGTCAGGCCTGATTGCCGGCACCACGTTCATATCCCTTCTGTGATACTCAACCGAATCGATCGCCTCCGTGTAATCCGATATGGTGATGTTCACTCCGTCATCATTGATCCTGAACCTGCTGATCTTCTTTGTGTAAGTCTGATTGTTCACATTGCGCCTGTACGGCCCCATGAACTTATGTCCGCCGACAAGGTAGAAGAGATCATCAAACGAAGTAAGCTCGCCGCCGGTAACCTGAAACCTCGTATCACTCAGCTCCCTGATATGCTGTGCCGTTGACGTTCCGTTCATGATCGCATTTATCGTTTCCTGAACATCGATCACTTTGAGCAGAGGGAACGATATCAGTGCGTTCGATGTGCTGTCGTAACCATACCCTCCGAGAAAGTAGAGCTTGTTCCCGACCTGATAGTACTGCATATTGGTTGACCTGAGCTGATCAGCTTTCCAGAACGGGAGGTCCGCAAAGATGCTACGCGACCATGTCTGCCCTGTGGATGGATCGACTACAAACATCCTTGTATTCGAAAACTCTTTCGGGAATGACGTGCTGGTTGTGAAGCCGTGCATGCCGTTGATCCTTCCGCCAATAAAGAGCCATTTGCCCCCGGCTTGCGCAAATGCAAAAGAATGAATCCTTGGTGCGCCGGGAATGTCGGCGCGTTCTATTTCAATGGAATACGGGACTTCTGAAGCAAAGACTTTGAAGCCCGTAATCAAAAACAACAGAGTAAGTGTTAATTTTCTGCAATTCATATTTTTGTTTTGAATTTTTATGACGGCAGTTCAAGCTCTTTTCAAACTGAAACATGCAGAAAGAGTTATCGAACCGCAAAATCTTAATTGTCTTCCCTGAGTGTGATCTTCTGAATCTGAATGGATCTTCAGAGCGGGTGAACGGCTTTTCAGCCTTGTTCCTGATTGGAAGTCTTACTTGTGAATTCTCGGTCAGAAGGAATTATAATCTCCGGATCTTTCCAGTCATTATTGTCTCTGATAAGCTGTATGAGTTCGTCAACGGCAACTTCAGTATCAATACTGCGCTTGACGATCTCCTTGCCTTTGTATAGCGTTATCTTTCCCGGACCGCTTCCCACATAGCCGTAGTCCGCATCGGCCATCTCTCCGGGGCCGTTCACTATGCATCCCATAATGGCAATCTTCACTCCCTTCAGATGGTCGGTCCTGTTTCTTATCATTGCCGTAGTCTCCTGAAGATCAAACAGTGTCCTGCCGCAAGACGGACACGAGATGTATTCCGTCCTTGAGATCCTCGTTCTCGTTGCCTGAAGAATTCCGAATGCAACGCTGTTGACCTTTCCTGCCTGATTGTCTGCACTGATCCTTATCCCGTCGCCTAAGCCGTCGGATAACAGTGCGCCTGCATCGGTTGCGGCATAAAGAGACAATGCTTCATCATCAAGCCCTGTGCAGTCAAGATCAATAATCACCGGCGCATCGCAACCTCCTGATGTAAGTTCCGAAAACGCCCTGCGCAAAGCCGGCATCCTGTGTTTGTTCAATGAAGAGAGCATCACGATCGCATTCTCATCAGACTTCAGAGCTGTGATCACCTCTTCATCAATTTCCGTATCGCGCAGTGAAACAAAGAATTCGCATCTTATCTCTCCACTTGCCAGAAGATATTCATCTCTGTTCAACAGAGGAACCGATTCCGATCTGTCCTTCAGATCCTTCCATGCGACATAGTCAAAGATCCGCTTAAGTGTGCCGGGAAGCTTGTACGGCAGTTGATTCTTTCCGAGATAGAGATAGTCGGGAGCAGTATCTCCGATGTTCCACTTGTCAAGAGACTCGCTGTAGTAATAGCCGCAGTTTCTCAGTCCTTCATGTCCTCTCAGGATTTCCTCCGTTGCGTTAATGACCACAACAGGAACATTAGACCCTCCTGTCTTTCCTGCTGTTCTGGTATTCCTTCTCCTGAAATCGAACGGATCGAATCCCGTTTCAACCGCTTCAGGGATCGTGCCGTGCGGAACTCTCGAATCGTATCTTCTAACAAGCTTCAGCGCCACGGGTATCTCATGCTCGGGTTCCTCCGTAAGCGATACTCTCACTGTATCCCCGATACCGTCTTCCAGAAGCGCGCCTATTCCGACTGCTGACTTGATCCTTCCGTCTTCACCGTCACCTGCCTCCGTCACACCAATATGAAGAGGATAATTCATTCCCTCTTCCTCCATCTTTACAATAAGAAGCCTGTATGCTTCGATCATCACTTTCGGATTGCTTGCTTTCATGGAGAGGACAATTTCATGATAGTCAAGATCTTCGCAAATCCTGACAAACTCGAGCGCCGATTCAACCATGCCGAGAGGTGTGTCACCGAACCTGCTCATTATCCTGTCCGACAGAGATCCGTGATTTGTACCGATCCGCATCGCTGTTCCGTATTCTTTGCAGATCTTTACAAGCGGCGAGAACCTTTGCCTTATGCGCTCAACTTCTTCAGCATACTGTGAGTCGGAATACTCCGTTATGCTGAACTTCTTCTTGTCGGCAAAATTTCCGGGATTGATCCTCACTTTCTCCACTATCCTCGCCGCAACCTCGGCCGCATTCGGAGTGAAATGAATATCGGCGATCAGCGGCGTTTCATACCCCTTTCTCCTCAATTCCTTCCGGATGTTCTCAAGATTCTTAGCCTCATTGATGCTCGGAGCTGTGATCCGAACATAGTCAGACCCTGCTTCGATGATCCTGATTGACTGTTCGACTGTTGCCGCCGTGTCCATCGTGTCGGTTGTGGTCATTGACTGCACACGGATCGGATTATCGCCGCCGAGTGCTGTACTGCCAATGTTTACCGGCCTGGTTCTGTAGCGGGAGTAAGCTGTGAGACTGTTGCAGTATTTTATTCTTTGTTCGATTGCAGGCATTTGACGAAGATCACCTTAGCCTTCTTGATTCCTGCTGAAGAATCCTTCTCTCATCTTCGGTAAGACTTCCGTAGCCCGACTCGCTTATTTTGTCAAGCACTGCATCAAGACGCTCCTGAGCCACTCTTTCCCTTTCCTTCAGTTCCTTTTCATAGGAGCTTTCTTCTTCCGTGGGAGGATTCTCTTCCTTGTATTTTGCAGTTTCAATTGATGAACCGTTGCCCGGCACAAATACGCTCTTACGGCCGCCTGTGTCAGATGAATATGAGGTGAACCTGTTTCTCAATCCTGAATTCCCGAAGAAGTTCATCGTCCCCCTTCTGTTGAAGATAAGCAGATACAGGAATCCGATTATGCCGCCGCCTAGATGAGCAAAATGGGCGATACCTGAATCGGTGCCTCCGGCGACTGCAAATAGCTCAATCAGCATGTAAATGATTACGAGGAACTTTGCCTTAACGGGAATGAGGCCGTATATGTAAATGCTCCTGTCCGGGAAGAGATAACCGAATGCCACGAGAATGCCGTAAACAGCACCCGAGGCGCCGACCGTTGGACCGACTGAAGTAAACAGAGGTGCGATAAGAAGATTGCACAGTCCTGCGCCGATGCCGGTGAGCATGTAGTAGTTGAAGAACTTCTTCGAGCCCCATACATTCTCAAGCTCAAGACCGAACATCCACAACGCGAACATGTTAAGAAAGAGGTGGAAAAATCCCCCGTGAAGAAACATGTATGTGACAAGCTGCCACGGATAAAATCCGAGCTTGACGAATCCGCCGAGATCATCCCTGACATTGACACCTCCGAGTGGGTTAAGGGCAAAGTATTTCATTATCAGCAGGTCAAGTGACATTCCGCCGACCGAGAAACCTGCCAGAAGGAGGTTGAAGAGCACATACACTGCAATGTTTACCACGAGCAGTGTCTTTATGACGGGCGGAAAAAGCGAGAAGCCTCCAAAGAATCCCGGCCTTCTGTAATATCTGTTCATTGATTTTTGAAAATGTCTTGAGCTCTTGCATAGTCCTCTGCCGTATCTATTTCCAAGCACATAAGGTCTGATACATCCAATGCGTGGATCTGTGAGCTGTCTTTTCCTTTATCTATTACTTCCTGGAAAGAAGTTTCGTAGAATTCGTTGACGTTGTTTTCGAGGATTATTTTGCGGTTCAATATAGCATACAGTTCATTCACAAAATATGGAGAAAACAGCTCGATGCCGATCGATTCCCCTGCGCTTGAGCCGAGAGGTATATGTTTGCCTATTTGCTTTACAATACCCGAACTGTCAACTACAACCTTCATTTGCTCCTCGTCAGGCTCATGTGAGGAGTTAACCGCAAGTGCATTTTCTTTTCCGCTCTTGAGCAATTCCGATATTATGCCCCTGTCAAAGAGGATGTCGCTGTCAAGCAGCAGTATTGAATCCTTCACAGCACTTCGCGTCATCCAGAGGGAATATGAATTATTGTTGTTTTCAAAATCGGCATTATGAAGAAATTCACAGTTGATGCCCGGATTTTTTGCACGAACATGATCTTCAATCATTTGGTTCAGATAGCCCGTCACAAAAACAAAGTCAGTGATCCCGTTTGACGTGATGTTGTCTATGGTCCTTTGAAGCAGGGATTTGCCCCCGACCTCAAGGAGGCATTTTGGAGTATTGTCCGTAAGCGGCCTGAGCCTTCGAGCGGCGCCGGCTGCGAGTATGACTGCCTGCATTAATTTACGGGTTTGAATTCTTTCAGTATCCTGTCCTGCCAGAGCTTCAGAAGTATCATGATCAGGTTGCCCGCTGTGACGGTCAGGATCAGGTATATGTCAATGCGGTTCAGGACGGTGCAAATAATAAGCGCGACCATGTGAGTTGTGGATCCTATCCAGCTCCAGAGTCTGAGAATCAGCTTGTTACTGTGTTTGTAAGATTCGGGTGTAGCCTTTAGGGTCATGTGTTTTGTAAGCTTCTTCTGGATCCTGGAATACCCTATATACGACTTAACAAGCATCTTGTCTGTGAAACTACCGCCTTCCCTGTTAAGCCTTTCCCATTCTTCTGTGTACTCTTCGATCTCGGCATCAATGTCAGAAGCCTTGCCGTAAACCAATTCGAGGTACAGATTCCGGTAGTTGTCGAACAGCATGTTTTGCAGTGCCTTGGAAATGCCTGCGGCAACGGTAAGAAGCCATGAGTACAGCGGATCACCGGTGATCTTTGTCATTGCAATCCCGAGTCCGAGAAAGACCGAAACCGAAGTTGTATAATCAATGAAGCCGTCAATCACCCTTCCGATCTTCGTTCCGTTCTTCTTGAGTCTTGCAAGCTGGCCGTCCATACAGTCAAGCGTGTTGCAGATGAAGAAGCTTGCAGAACCAAGCAACAGAAATTCATAAGTTCCGAATCCGTAGAGCACTCCTGAAAGAATGCCGAATAACAAAGCAACCGAAGAGATCTGATTGGGAGTGATGTTTGTGTTATAGATCAATTTCACAAGCACAAACGAAAGCGGCCTGAATATGACAAGATCCAGGATCTCTTCCGAGTCAACGGTTTTAAGGGATTGCTTGAATTCCGCGGTCAGCGACATAGGCAGGCAGTATCAGATTTCAACCTGTGTTCCGACTTCAAAGACCCTGTTGGCAGGCAGGCTGAAGAACTCTGTCGCCCTTTGGGAATTGTTTGAAAGGAAAATGAAAAGCCTGTCGCGGAGGTGGCCGAAAAATGACTTCTTGGTTGCCAGCAGTGTTTCCCGCCCAAGGAAGAATGTGGTCTTCTCCATATTTATCCTAATTCCCTTTTCCATAAGCATCTCAATGATCTGGTTGATGTTCGTCTTGTCCATGAATCCGTACCTTGCAACGACCCTGTAGAAATCTTCAGTCGGTGATTTGATCTCGATCCTGTTCTCGGCTTTCACATAAGGTATTTTTTCAAACTGAATTGTGAGTATGATTATCTGTTTGTGAAGATACTTGTTATGTTTGATGTTCAGGATCAGCGGCGGAGGAGCACCGGTAGGATTGCTTGACATGTAAATGGCAGTTCCCGGAATAGTGTGCGTTCTGATGCTTATGGTTTCAGTTACAAACTCTTCAATTGATGTAGTTTGCTCTTTGATCTTGTCGAGAAGGTTCTTTCTGCCGTTTCTCCAGGTTGTCATTATGAGATAGATCACGCCTCCCATTGCAAGCGGCACCCAGCCGCCCTGAAATATCTTGAGCATGTTCGCTCCCCAAAATGAAAGATCTATTACCAGAAAGAACAGAGTGACTATGATTGAAACAATGAGATTCCAGTTCCACAGCTTTCTCATGGCCACAAACAGCAGAAGCGTTGTAATTACCATAGTGGTAGTAACGGCAATGCCGTATGCAGCCGCAAGGTTGCTTGAAGATTTGAATCCAAGAACAAGGGCAATAGTAGCAACAAGCAGAAGCCAGTTGAGCTGCGGGATATATATCTGCCCTCTCTCATCTTCCGAAGTGTGCTCGATCTTCATCCTGGGAAGGTAGCCGAGCTGAAGCGCCTGAAATGTCAGCGAAAATGCACCTGAAATAACTGCCTGCGAAGCGATCACTGTCGCAAACGTTGCAAGCACAACAAGCGGGTACAGCGCCCACGCCGGGGCAAGATAGTAGAATGGATTCTCCACTGCCTTTGCATCCCTGAGTATAAGCGAACCCTGGCCGAAGTAGCAAAGCAAGAGGCATGGAAGCACAATTGCAAACCAGGCTACCTTAATGGGTATGGGGCCAAAATGTCCCATGTCGGCATACAGAGCTTCTCCGCCGGTTACAACAAGGAATACAGAGCCAAGTATTACGAAACCCATGAACTTGTTCACTATGAAGAAATCAACAGCATAATACGGATTGACCGCTTCAATCACTTCCGGAAACTCTATAATAGATGCAAATCCAAGCGTTCCTATTGTCAGAAACCAGAGCAGTGTAATAGGTCCGAATATCTTGCCTACTCCGCTGGTGCCCTTGAATTGCACCGCAAACAATCCTATGAGTATTATAAGAGTGAACGGGATAATATACGGCTCAAAAAATGGCGTAGCTATTTTCAACCCTTCAACAGCACTAAGCACTGAAATTGCAGGAGTGATCACGCCGTCTCCGTAAAGAAGCGCCGCCCCAAACAATCCAAGTACCACGATCAGTCCCGACCTGAGTTTCTTTCCTCCGGTTTCCGGTTTTACCAACGCCATCAGAGCAAGAATTCCGCCTTCGCCGTCGTTGTCGGCCCTCATTACTATGATCAGGTATTTGATCGATATCACTATCACGAGTGACCAGAACACCAGAGAAAGCACACCAAGTACATTTGACTTTGAAGCTTCAATGGCATGCGGGCCGTGGAAACACTCTCTGAGGGCATAAAGCGGACTTGTTCCGATATCGCCGTAAACAACACCTAAGGCTGTCAGCGAAAGGAAAAGAAGGTATTTGGAGTCTAACCTATGTTTGGAGCCTTCGTTGCCTGAAGTTGTAGGACTTTCCGTAATGAAGTAGTTTGATTATCGAACCTTCGATGAATAAACATCTGAAGCCTGAAACATCTGTTTGAATCAGCAATTGAAGCGCTTCATCAAATCTTTCCGAAAAAATTCGCTCAAAAATACACCTTAGGTTTAACAAATACAATTAAGTTGAATTGATTTGAATGGTTTGGAAGACTCTGAGTTCATTACTCAGCCTGAAAGGCACAGACGGCATTGCAAGGTTCATTAATGCAGGATGGTTGAGGCGGTTTCCTTAAGAGATTAACATTTCAACAAATGACCGATTTGAGTATATTCCCGCAATTATGCTCACAGTTTTCCCTTACATTACGGGAGTATTCCATTATTCAGCTGAGGGATCGGTTCTTTGAAAATAGTCCTCATTACCGGCGGACCGTCCGCTGAAAGAGATGTCTCTGTAAATTCCAGTATCAGCATACTCAAAGCGCTCAGGGAAAACGGACACGACGTTACCGTTATTGACCCGGTTTTCGGATCATCGCAACCCGGAGAAGATGAGATCCTTAGTCATAAGGCAAGCAAAGAATCCCCTACCGCGGAAGAGCTTGCAAGACTGAGGTCGGAATCAAACCGCAAGATACTGGACTGCTTCAGCGGGAAGATCTTTGACAATGTTGATTTTGCATTTCTCGGTGTGCACGGGAAGTTCGGGGAAGACGGCAGACTGCAGGCTCTGCTTGAGATGAGAGGCATCAGTTATTCGGGTTCGGGAGTTTTTGCATCAGCGCTTGCAATGGATAAGGACATAACAAAGGTTGTCCTTAATTCAAAGGGGATCCGGACACCTTCATGGATCTCTGTAACAAGAAGCGAATTTGCGGGCCCTGAAACATTAAGCAGAAAGATTGCGGAAAGTTTCGGTTACCCCTGCGTGGCAAAGCCCAATGATGAGGGAAGCACAGTCGGACTTTCAATTGTCAGTCCTGATGTGGAGGACGTTCAGCTCGGAAGCGCTGTTGAACTTGCGCTTTCATACTCGGAGAAGGCACTGATAGAACAGTTTGTTAAAGGAAGGGAGATCACCGTTCCGGTAATTGGTGATGAAGTTTTCCCTGTTATCGAGATCAGGCCGAAGGGCGGATTCTATGATTACGAACACAAATATACCAAGGGCATGACGGAATACTTCTGCCCTGCAGAAATAGGTGAAGAATTGACCTCGGCCGCACAAAGTGCCGCACTCCTGGCGCACAGAGCGCTTGGTTGTTCTGTATATTCGAGAGTTGATTTTATTTTTGACTCAAGCGGAGATCTGCAGTGCCTGGAGGTTAACACTCTTCCGGGTATGACGGAAACATCACTTGTGCCGAAATCTGCGCAGGCAAAGGGAATGTCGTTTAACGAGCTTATAGAGACCATTATTCAACTTTCCATCAAAGGACATTGAACTATCAAAGCAGAAACAGTTCAGGCCTGCTGGACGCAACTGCCCGATTCTTTAAATACCGCCTGAGACTGGTAGCAGTACTGGCATTATTTGCCGGATTGATAGCTTATGCATTATTCGGGAACAAGGGAATACTTCAGAGGATGAGTATGGAATCTGAAAAGGAAATGCTTGAAGGTCAGCTTGAAGCGGAAAGGAAACGATCAACCGAATTGCAGAAAGAGGTTGAAGAACTCAAAACATCAGACAAGAAGATCGAATCTGTTGCCCGCGAGAAATACGGAATGACAAAAGAAGGCGAAAAGATTCAGCGAATTGTAGTTGACTCAACAAAATGAAGAATCGAATCACAGAAACACTTAACGAGCTCCTGCACATTGATTCACCAACCGGATTCACTTCAGATGTGATTGAACACATCGAAAGTATGTTCGGCGGAACCGGCCTCTTTCTTCATAAGACGAACAAAGGCGGTTTGCTTGTATCGTTCAAAGAAAAGCCGGAGCTTATTCTCACTGCTCACATTGATACGCTTGGTGCAATGGTAAAGGAGCTGAAATGTGACGGTACACTGGAGATCACACAGCTCGGATCTTATCCGCTCAATTCATTTGAGGGCGAATACGTGACTGTCAGGAATTCCTCCGGAAAGCTTTACAGAGGAACATTTCTGCTTAACAATCCCTCGGACCATGTGAACAGAAGGGTAAGGTCAGAGAACAGGGAGTTTGCAACAATGTCGGTCAGGCTTGATGAGAAGTCAAAATCATCCAAAGACCTGAAGTCGCTCGGCATTGCTGTCGGCGATTTCATTTTTTATGACAAGCGGTTCGAGCTTACAAAGAGCGGTTTTGTAAAGTCCCGCTTCCTTGACGACAAGGCCTGTGCCGCAGTGATGATTGAACTGATCAGGGATCTGAAAGGCAAAAAGCCCGTCCCGAATGCCGGATTCTTCTTCTCAAATTATGAGGAAGTAGGCCACGGCGGCTGTGCGGGAATACCTGCGTCTGCAAAGGAACTGCTTGTGCTTGACATGGCTGTTGTGGGCGAAGGATGTACCGGAAGAGAAGAAGCTGTTTCGATTTGCGTAAAGGACTCTTCAGGTCCTTATGACTTTCATGTGACCAACAGGCTGAGGCAGATCGCAATCAGGAAGAAGATCGATTATGAGACCGATATTTACCCTCACTACGGCTCTGACGGCAGTGCAGCGCTCTCTGCTGGATATGATGTCAGGGTCGGGCTTATCGGGCCCGGGGTGTCCGCTTCTCACGGTGTTGAGAGAACCCATGTAAAAGGGATACAGGCAACATATGATCTTGCCAGAGCGTATATTGAAAGCTACAAATGAAGGGTATGAAAATGTCAGTGATCAGGTCAGTGCCGGACATTAAGCAAATCAATCTCTGAGTTGAAAAGAGTCGTTTCTGGCATAAAGCCCTCAGGTGAACTGACCATAGGAAACTATCTCGGGGCAATGAAAGGCTGGGCGGAAAATCAGCACAAAGAAGGTTATGAAAACTTCTTCTTCATTGCCAATCTTCATGCGATTACCGTCAGACAGGATCCGGAACAACTGCATAAGAGGACCGTTGACATCGTTGCATGGCTCATCACTTCCGGGGTTGACCCGAACCGCTCGGTTATCTTTGTGCAGTCTATGATTCCTGCCCACAGCGAGATCTGCTGGATACTGAATAATTACGTGACAATGGGTGAACTGGGAAAGATGACTCAGTACAAGGACAAGTCATCCAAAGGAGGCAAAGAGGGGCAGATCGTCGGGCTGTTTGATTATCCGGTGCTTATGGCAGGAGATGTATTGCTGTACGATGCAGATGAGATCCCTGTCGGTGTTGATCAGGTTCAGCATGTGGAACTTGCAAGAACAATAGCACAGCGGTTCAACAATCTTCACGGCGAAACTTTCAGAGTTCCGAAGGCCACTCTTTCTGCAGACACATCCAAGATAATGTCTTTGAATGATCCGTTGAAGAAGATGAGCAAGAGCGAGTCAGTGGAGAGCTATGTAGCAATGGACGACGACTATGATGTAATCATAAAGAAATTCAAAAGAGCGGTTACAGATTCCGAGAATGTCATTAAGAAATCCGACGACAAGCCGGCCCTCAGCAATCTTCTTTCCATTTATTCCGGATTTTCCGGAAAGAGCATTGAGGAAATCGAAAAGGATTATTCAAACCAGGGGTACGGGAAGTTCAAGAGTGACCTGGGAGAACTGGTGGCGGGCACGCTGAAGGATTGGCAAACGAGATTCTCTGATATCCGCAGCAATGATGAAAGACTTGATAACGTGATAAGGGAAGGTAATGCAAAAGCCGGGACACTTGCCAATGAGAAGCTGCGGATCGTAAAGGACAAGCTCGGTCTTCACTGAGCATATTAAAGAATTAATTTCTTTCAGGCAAAAGTGATCGAACCGTCTCCTAAAGACAAGCTTAAACAGGAACAGCTGAAACATGGCGGTGACATTCCGCGGCATATTGCAATCATTATGGACGGCAACGGCCGCTGGGCAAAGGAGAAGGGCTGTTCCAGAGTATTCGGACACAAAGAAGGCGTTAATTCGGCCAGGGATATTGTCGAAGCTTCCGGACAGCTTGGAGTGAAGTTCCTTACGCTTTATACTTTCTCCACCGAAAACTGGAAGCGGCCGAGGACCGAGATAGCTTTGCTGATGAAACTTCTGATCAGTTCGATCAGGTCCGAGACAGACAGGCTGATGCAGAACGATGTGAGGCTGATTGCAACCGGCAATTTGTCCAACCTTCCCGTGAATGTGATGAATGAACTGAACGATGCAATTGAAAAAACAAGCGGCAATAAGCTGATGACGCTGAATCTTGCTCTGAGCTACAGCGGCCGGTGGGATATCATCAATGCTGTGAAGTCTCTGGCAATGGAACAAAAAAATGGAAAAAACGATTTGAGCCAGTTGGATGAAGCAACTTTTTCAAGGCACCTTGCCACAGCCGGGATCCCTGATCCGGACCTTCTCATCAGAACGGGCGGCGACTACAGGGTGAGCAATTTTCTCCTCTGGCAGATAGCATACAGCGAAATTTACATTGATGTCACATACTGGCCGGATTTCAAGCGTGCGCAATACTATAAGGCCATTGCCGAATATCAGAGAAGGGAAAGAAGATTCGGAATGACCAGCGAACAAATTAAAAAGAAACACTGATACTTGACAAGAATCACAATTCAAAAATCGCTTTCCTGTTTTACAATCCTCTTTCTGTATCTGTTTTCTGCAGGACTGTCTCTTTCTCAGGATGACGGCCTTGCGCAGTACAGGATCGCAAACATCACGGTCAAGGGGAACAAGACCTATGAATCCGGCACAATTGTTTCATACAGCGGGCTGAATCAGGGGGAGGAAATAAACATCCCTTCTGACGAGACACGCGAAGCAATCAACAGGCTGTGGAATATCGGAATTTTCTCCGATGTGCAGATCTATGTGGAGAAGAAGTTCGGGCGCGACGCATATCTTGTAATAGCCGTTGAAGAACTTCCGAGAGTTGAAAGCGTTGAGATTCAGGGCAATGATGAGTTCTCCGGCGATGAGATCAAAGAGAAGATGGGACTCACTATCGGCGAGGTTGTATCCGAGCAGAAGCTGAAGGACATTGCCTACAACCTGAAGCTGGATTACCAGGAAGAAGGATACGCTCTTGCGGAAGTAGATGTGGACAAACTCATTTCATCCAACAATGAAGCCCGGATAAGGGTAAAGATCAAGGAAGGTAATGAGCTTACAGTAAACAAGATAATTATTGAGGGCAACAAAGGCCTTGATGATGATGAAGTGAAGGGCAGTATGGAGGAAACATCGGAAAAGACTTGGTGGAAGGTATGGGACGGCGCATCGTACGACAAGGAGAAGTTCAAGCAGGATAAGAAGAAGATCGAAGAATATTACAGGGAAAGAGGGTACAAGGATGCGGTTGTCGTATTTGACAGGCTCGACGTGCTTCCGGGCGGAGAGGATGTCAACATCATCATAAAAGTGGATGAAGGAAAGCGTTACACTATCGGAGATATCAACATAGAGGGCAATACGATCTACGATGACGGGATGATACTTCAGAGACTTGACCTGAGGCAGGGAGACGTTTACAACAGCAAGAAGCTTAGCGAAAACCTTTACGGCAATGAAGCCGAAACAGACATAAGCGCACTGTACCTCGACAACGGTTACCTTTCATACAATGCCGATGTTGAAGAAAAAAGCAGGGGCGACAACAGAGTTGACCTCAACATAAGGATCAACGAAGGTTCGCAGTTCAAGTTCGGTTTGGTCAGCTTTGAAGGCAATGACAAGACAAAAGAACGCGTAATGAGGCGGGAGCTCTATACCAGGCCCGGCGACTTCTTCAGCAGAAGCAGTATCAAGCGAAGCCTGCAGCAGCTTGGAGCCTTGAACTATTTCAATCCAGAAAAACTTAACCAGGAAATTGTTCCTCAGAATGACAGCGTTGTCAACATTAAGTACATCGTTGAAGAGAGATCTTCGGACCAGTTCAATGCCTCCGTCGGTTACAGCGGAAGCTTCGGGATCACGGGTTCACTCGGACTGACCTTCAACAATTTTGACATTGCCGCGCCGTTCCAGGGCGGAGCAGGACAGATACTCAACTTTAACTGGACATTCGGAACAGGCGGAACGTTCCGGACATTCGAGCTTGGATTTCAGGAGCCCTGGCTGTTCAATGAACCGACTCAGTTCGGATTCAACATTTTTGACACCCGGCAGAACTACGACAATCTTGATCTCAAAGAGCGGGGCGCCTCGGTCAATATCGGAAGGCGCTTCAAGTTTCCCGATGATTATTTCAGAGGCGACTGGACTTTTAAATTTCAGGAAACTGACGTACTTGACGGAGACGATTACTATCAGGAGGGAAAGAGAAATCAGTTCAGCATAACGCAGACAATTTCGAGGTCAACCGTATTTGAGCCGCTTTTCCCGGCTTCAGGCACCAGGATCTCCAATTCCACAGAACTTTCCGGCGGACCTTTCCTGCCGGGCAACACAGACTTCATCAAGAATGTTTTTGCCGCTGAGGCATTCACTCCGCTCACAAGAGACCGTAAACTTGTGCTCTACAACAATTTTACATTCTCCTTCATAAACTCATTTGCAAAAGACAAGTACGTTCCGCCGAACGAAGTGTTCTTCATGGGGGGCAACGGACTCACTTACAATACGCAGGCGCTCAGAGGTTATGAAGACAGAAGCGTAGGACCGACAAACCAGTTCGGCAGTCCTATAGGCGGACTTGTATCATCCAAGTTCGGCCTGGAACTTCGGTATTCCCTTTCAATGGACCCGCTTCCGATCTTCCTTCTGACTTTCCTTGAAGCGGGAAATGTATGGTCAGGTATAGACAAGACGGATCCGTTTGATCTGAGAAGGTCATTCGGCGTCGGCACAAGGCTTATGCTTCCGGCTGTGGGAATTGTCGGATTTGATTTTGCATACGGTTTCGACAGAAAGATCGTTGACGGCGAATCGCCGGGATGGTTATTCCACTTCCAGTTCGGAAGAGGATTCTAAATTTTAAAACAAACTAAACCAAGGAGAAACAGTAATTGAAAAACAGCATTGTAAAGTACATTATGATGTCGGTGTTCGTTGCTCTTGCAGTAATGCTTTCAGGCACAGACTCGAATGCACAGATAAAATTAGGATATGTTGACAGCGACGTGATTCTGAAACAGCTTCCTGAGGCAAAAGCAATTGAAGCTGAAATGGAAGGCCTGCAGAAACAGTATCTGGACACAGTACAGTCAAAAGAAGATGAGCTGAAGTCAAAGGCAGAAACATTCAGGACAAAGTATGAAGATGCTCAGAACAAGGTGAAGTCAGGTCAGATCACTTCAGAATCAGAGATCAAGGCGCTTGAAGACGAAATGGGCGGCCTTCAGGAAGAACTTCAGATGCTTTCGGAAGCTTTGGAGGGCTACAAGTCCAAGGTTCAGAATACATTGCTTATCAAGCAGTCAGAGCTGTTCAAACCGGTGAAGGAGAAGATAACCAAGTCAATAGAAGAAGTTGCGAAGTCAATGAAGATCAATTTTGTATTCGACAAGGCAGACGGTTCATTGCTGTTCGGCGACAAGGAGTTTGACATTACATTCAAAGTTCTTGATAAGCTGAAATAATCTCAGTCGGCAGAAACATTAATCACCTGAAAATGCATGGTAAAAATTCCGGAGCTTTTCAGCTCCGACTTGCTGCACTTGCTTTATTGCTGAGTCTGTGTTCGGTTATTGATCCCGCATCTGCAAACGCACAGACAAAAGTGGGATACATAGATTCGAAAAGAATAATTGATGCCATGCAGGAATCCATAGATGCAAAACAGCGGCTCGACAATGTGGTCAGCCAGTGGCAGAGCGAGCTCAGGGCATTGCAGGACAGTCTGAAGAACATGAAAGATGACTTCGACAAAAAGAAACTAATTCTCACCGAACAACTCAGGGCAGAGAAGGAGAATCAGATCAAGGAAATGGAGACAAATGTCACAAACTTCAGGGTGCAGAAGTTCGGGGAGAACGGAGAATATTTCACCAAGCAAACAGAGTTCATGAAGCCTGTGTATGACAGGATATTCAAAGCGATCGAGACGGTGGCAAAGGAGGGCAGCTATGACTATGTATTTGACAGAAGCGGCGACATACTTCTGCTGTATGTCAACGAAGCTCATGACTTGACTGCAAAGGTAATGCGTGAAATGGAAGGAACAAAATGAAGCTCTCTGAAATTGCCGGGATCCTTGACGGTGAGATCGAAGGCACACGAGATGCCGAGATCACAGGCGCAGGCAAGATAGAGAGCGCAACCGCAGATCAGATCACCTTCATCTCAAATCCCCTTTATGAAAAATATTACGACACTACCTCTGCCGGCTGTGTCATCGTAAGCCGCGAGTTTGAGCCGTCCAAAGTCAGAAGCGAGATTCCCCTGCTCAGAGTCGATGATCCCTACATTGCTTTTGTCAGACTGCTTGAGTTGTTTGAGGATGACAATGAGGATGGCGAAGGAATATCAGATTCCGCTGTAATTGATGAGAACTGTGAATTGGGGGAAGACATTTACATCGGAGAGTTTGTGAGACTCGGCCGCGAGAGCAAGGTCGGCGACGGTTCCAGGATCTATCACAACTGCACAATCGGAAATGGTGTTGTGATCGGGAAGAACTGTCTCGTTTATTCAAACGTCTCCATTTATGACAACTGCAGTCTTGCAGACAATGTAATCGTTCATTCGGGTACCGTCATCGGATCCGACGGGTTTGGATTTGCAAAGCAGAGTGACGGTTCCTACAGGAAGATACCGCAGACCGGGAATGTTGTGATCGGCAACAATGTGGAGATTGGTTCAAACACCAGCATAGACAGGGCAACAATAGGAAGCACCGTTATCGGAGACGGTGTGAAGATTGACAATCAGGTACAGATCGCACACAATGTGGAGATCGGCGAGAACACGGTGATTGCGGCACAGGCGGGAATTGCCGGCTCTTCAAAGATCGGCAAACGATGCATGATAGCAGGACAGGCGGGAATTGTCGGGCACATATCCATTTGCGATGACGTGATAATCGGCGCGTCGGTGGGAGTTTCAAAATCAATAACCGAACCCGGAATATATACCGGCTACAGAGCAAAGCCGAGCAAGGAAGACCTCCGGCAGGAAGTCCGGATCAGAAACCTCGAAGCGCTTGAGAAGCGCCTCAGGGCAATTGAAGAGAGAATCCAGAAAATCTGAACAAAGCCATGCTTGAAAAACAAAGAACCATCAAGGAGCCGGTAACGATTTCCGGCGTGGGCCTGCATACAGGCAACAAATCGAACATGACATTCAGGCCGGCCCCGGAAGATTACGGGATCAGATTCAAGAGGATCGATATGGAAGGATCTCCGGAAATTCCTGCAGACATTGACCACGTAATTGATATTTCCCGCGGCACCACCATTGCAAAGGACGGCGCTGAGGTGCACACGGTGGAGCATGTGCTTGCAAGCATCATGGGATGCGAGATAGACAACATCATCGTTGAACTTGATTCTAACGAACCTCCTGTTATGGACGGGAGCGCCGTTCACTATGTTGAAGCGCTTAAGAAGGCAGGCGCAGTTGAGCAGGATGCAAAGAGGGATTACCTCGTGATACAGGATCTCGTTCATTATCATGATGATGAAAAGAATGTGGATATTGTGGGCCTTCCTCTCAAAGACGATTTCAGGATCTCGGTGATGATAGATTTCAACAATCCGGCACTGGGTGTTCAGCATACGGGTCTATTCGATTTTCAGAAGGAGTTTGAAAAAGAGTTCGCTCCCGCAAGAACATTTTGCTTTCTGAGCGAGATCGAATATCTGAGGAATCAGGGACTGATTAAGGGAGGCGACCTTGACAATGCGATTGTGATCGTTGACAAGGATGCATCAGACGGCGAGCTCAGCGAAATAAGGAGCAAGCTTGGAATTGAGGGGAGCATCATACTCGGTTCAACGGGAATACTGAACAACCGTGAACTCAGATATAAGAACGAGCCTGCCCGCCACAAACTGCTTGACCTTATCGGAGACCTTGCGCTGATCGGTGCACCCGTCAAAGGCCAGATCCTCGCGGCAAGGCCGGGGCACAAGTCAAATGTGGAATTCACCAAGATGCTCCGGAAGCTTTATCTTCAGCAGAAGATCGAAACGAAGTTTCAGGTGATGAAATCCGAGAATTGCGTATTCGACATTGAGGCAATACTCGAGATAATGCCGCACAGGTATCCGTTCCTACTGGTTGACAAAGTCATTGACATTGAGATCAATCACAGGATAGTCGGTATAAAGAACGTAACATACAATGAGCCGTTCTTCAACGGCCATTTTCCAAACAGGCGCGTGATGCCGGGAGTGCTCATAGTTGAAGCAATGGCACAGTGCGGGTTCATACTTCTGCTTAACACTATCGAAAACCCTGATAAGAAGATGGCTTACTTTGCCGCGATAGAAAAAGTGAAGTTCAGAAAGCCCGTGGTTCCGGGAGATCAGCTGATATTCGAAATGTATCTTCTCTCGTACAAAAGAGGAATATGCAAGATAGCCGGTAAGGCATACAAGAATTACCTCGGCGGAGAACTCGCCTGTGAAGGCGAATTCATGGCCGCCGTGGTTGACAGATAAAGATCAGGATCTTTCTGACAGTGCAGTGATTCCCGGAAGTTCCTTCCCTTCAAGAAACTCCAGCGATGCGCCGCCTCCGGTTGAAACATGAGTGAGGCCATCTTCGAGTCCGGCCTTTGCAATTGCGCTTGCTGAATCTCCGCCGCCGACTATCGTTACTGCACCTTTCTTTGTTGCTTCAGCCATTGCCTTTGCAACTTCAACCGTTCCTTCCGCAAAAATATCAATCTCAAAAACACCCATCGGCCCGTTCCAAACAACTGTACCCGCATTCAGGATAATCTCCCGGTAAGTGTGAATTGTCTTTGGCCCGATATCAACGCCTATCCATTCGCTGAAATCATTTGTGATGCGGTCAGCAAACATTTCCTTGGTTTCCGCCGAAGCATCCATCCTGCTGGCCATCAGCACGTCTTCGGGAAGAAGCAATCTGGTGTTTGATGAAGATGCCTTCTCAATGATCTCTTTTGCAAGCTGAACTTTGTCCTCTTCAAGTATGGACTTGGCGATGTTGTATCCGAGCGCTTTGTAAAATGTGAACATCATGCCTCCGCCTATGAGAATTGTATCAGCCACGCCTATGAGATTCTCAAGCACGTCGATCTTCCCGGATATCTTTGAACCGCCGATAATCGCCACAAGCGGCCTCTTCGGATCCTTTATGGCAGCAGTCAGATATCTGATCT
>CAZTQR010000024.1:0-45238 GCA_964615795.1 uncultured Ignavibacteriaceae bacterium | reverse complement strand
TGCCGGAAGAATATGTTTTGGAACAAAACTATCCTAATCCTTTCAATCCTGTTACCAACGTATCATTCACAATTCCGAAAGCCGGAAATGTGAGCCTGAAAGTATTTGACTCGAGAGGATCTGAAGTCCGGAATTATATGAATACATTTTTGCAAAGCGGATCATATGAAGTAAAGATCGATGGGTCAGATCTTCCGAGCGGAGTTTACTTTTACGAACTTAGGACAGATGATTTTTGTAAAGCAAAGAGAATGGTTCTGCTCAAGTGAACAAATCCGGACATGCCTACAAAAGGCAGGGATTCTCAAAATCTATCGGATCTTTTGATTGCTGTCTCCGCTGCCTGAAACTTTGTGGTAGCCGGGAGAATGCCGGAAGCTAATCTGAAGAAAAATCTTGAGTTACATTTTTCAATTCGTGCGAGAGCTCACTGCTCATCATCACTTCACCAGCATCATCCTCTTCGTCTCCGAAAAACTTTCCGCCCGGAGATTATAATAATACACGCCGCCCGAAGTGCAATTTGAAATTTACAACTGGTAATTTAAAATAGAAGGCTTGGGGATCAACTGGAAATTTCCGTCCCGGCTGGTTCCACACGCGGGTTGTTGCGATATCAGAAATGCAAACTGCGCGGGTGACTCCGGGGGGAGAGACCAGGTTATTTCAAGAGTATCATACGCTTTGTATCAATAATGCCTCCGTTTGCCGACAGGCTGTAAAAATAAATACCGCTCGGAAAATTACTTCCGTCAAACTCCACAGAATAACTTCCTGCATTCTGCTTCTCATTCACAAGCTCAGCTACTTCATTGCCCAATGCATTATGAACTTTTAAAACAACAGTGCCTGCAATTCTGAACTCGTAATTTATGACTGTTCCGGGGTTGAAAGGGTTGGAGTAAATTTATGTATGCATTGCAGGAACTCACCAATTCCAACTTACAGCCGGTGACTCCTTCCCGAATTAATCATAATCTGTCAACTTTTTGCAGGCCTGACCTCCGGCCATTTAAGTGCGTAACTTATCATGACTGGCAGGCGGGTACTTGATACGAGAGTTCCAATAACGGCGGAAGATTGTATATTGCAGGAACAGTATGGGACGAACAGACACCGGCAACGGCTGAAATATTTTTGCAACAAACCTGAATCATGCCGAAGATACTGTATGCAAATCTGAAATCATACTATTCAAATGGGATTTCGAATTAGTGCCGGTTATGCCTCTTTCGTAAGGCATCCTGTTGATGCACTTTAAAGCCGGAGCAATTCAACTATGCAACCGCATAGACTCAGGTCAGAACTTCCACATGCAAAAAGGGGGTCGCTTACTGGTAAATGGGATATAGACGGACTTTCTGCCAAAAACAACCGGCAAAAAACTCTCACTGAACAATTGTGTGAGATGTTCTGTGCCGGCAATTATTTTCTCCTGTTGCAATTATCTCTCTGTCTCGGCATCGGTATTGAATCTCTTTAACTTAGAGTTCAAGCAGATTTGCAATGTTCATCATAGATGTGTCTTTGACGCCCGCTGAATCATCCCACAGGTATTACATGCCACATTTACCGTGACTTGATTTGAAGTAATGTACAATTATCCGGTGCCGGCATTGCAGATCATCCTATATTATGTTTGTATGAAGCACTTGAATCTTGTGCGGAGAATCTGAAATAGTAGTGCTGATTGAAAATTGAAAGAAATTCTGAAGGTGATTAATTTGCACTTTCATTCCAAACAAACTCAAACATGAACACCAGAAAACTTGGAAAGACAGGCCCGGAAGTATCGGAGATCGGGCTCGGATGCATGGGGATGTCTGACCTTTACGGCCCGGCTGATGAAGCCGAAAGCATATTCACTATACACGAAGCTCTTGAAGCAGGGATCACCCTGCTTGATACGGGGGATTATTACGGTATGGGGCACAATGAACTTCTGATACGTGAAGCTCTCAGAGGAAGGAACAGGGACAATGCAGTGATAAGCGTGAAGTTCGGAGCTTTGAGAGATCCGTCAGGAATGTGGACCGGGATTGACGGAAGGCCTGTTGCCGTGAAGAACTTCATTGCTTACACCCTCAGGAGGCTTGGAACCGGATACGTTGACATTTACAGGCCGGGCAGGATTGATCCGAATGTTCCGATAGAAGATACGATCGGCGCAATGTCTGACCTCGTCAAGGCAGGTTACATCAGGCATATCGGACTTTCTGAAGCGGGCGCTGACACTATAAGAAGGGCAAATGCAGTGCATCCTGTTTGCGACCTTCAGATCGAGTATTCCATCATGTCAAGGGGAATCGAGGATAAGATACTTCCTGTCTGCAAAGAACTTGCGATCGGCATTACAGCCTACGGCGTGCTTTCGCGTGGATTGCTGAGCGGACACTGGAATAGCGGCATAGAATTAAGTCCGTTTGACTTCCGCAAGGCAATGGCACCGAGGTTTACAGGAGGCAATCTTGAAAAGAATCTCAGCCTGGTTGAGGAGCTGAGGAAGATTGCCGACTCAAAGGGAATTACAGTTGCACAGCTTGCAATTGCATGGGTTCTTTCGCGCGGGGAAGAGATAGTCCCGCTTGTTGGAGCCAGAAAGCGCGTGCAGCTGAAAGAGTCACTGGGTGCCGGGGAAGTTGTGCTTACTGCAGAAGACCTGCAGAAGATCGAAAAGGCAGTGCCGTCTCAGGAAGTTGCCGGAGAAAGATACAATCAGTTCATCATGGATACACTGGACAGCGAGAAGCAATAGGCTTCGGAGATTCTTTTGCAGAAGCGGACACGATTCTTCATCAGATGAACAGAGCTCGGCGCGTATTCACCGGATTGAGTGAAAAATTCGCAAGTATCCGGGTTTAGGACTTTCATTTCAATCCAAATAAGACTAAATTAGTCCTAATTCAAAAAGCAGTAAAATCCCACTCAATATATAAGCTTCATGGCAAAAGAGACTGAGATTCTCGAAAGTGTCACATCGGGAGAGTACAAATACGGATTCACTACGGATCTGGAGATGGAGACAGCCCCGAAGGGGCTTAATGAGGACATTATCAGGCTGATCTCCGCGAAGAAAGGAGAGCCGGAATTCATGCTTGAATACAGGCTGAAGGCCTATTCCCGCTGGCTTCAGATGACCGAACCGGAATGGGCATATATCAAATATCCGAAAATTGATTTTCAGGATATCATCTACTATGCGGCGCCTAAGAAGAAGAAGCTCGGCAGTCTTGATGAGCTTGATCCCGCAATTAAGAAAACTTACGACCGGCTCGGCATTCCGCTTGAAGAGCAAATGATACTTGCCGGCGTTGCCGTTGATGCCGTGCTTGACAGCGTATCTGTTGCAACCACTTATAAGGAAAAACTCGCGGAACTGGGAATAATCTTCTGCTCAATGAGCGAAGCAATTAAGGAACATCCCGAACTTGTGAGAAAGTATCTTGGCTCGGTTGTGCCGATGACCGATAATTTTTATGCGGCGCTAAATTCCGCCGTCTTCACGGACGGATCCTTTGTCTATATACCAAAGGGTGTCAGATGCCCGATGGAACTCTCGACATACTTCAGGATCAATGCCGAGAATACGGGGCAGTTCGAGCGTACCCTTATCATTGCAGATGAAGGAAGTTACGTCAGCTATCTTGAGGGCTGCACTGCACCGATGCGCGATGAGAATCAGCTTCACGCGGCAGTTGTTGAACTGATCGCAATGAAAGATGCGGAGATAAAATACTCTACAGTTCAGAACTGGTATCCCGGTGACGCTGAAGGCGTCGGGGGTATTTACAACTTTGTAACGAAGCGCGGCATTTGCTCAGGTGACAATTCCAAGATCTCATGGACTCAGGTCGAAACAGGATCATCAATAACATGGAAGTACCCGAGCGTAATACTGAAGGGGGATAATTCAATCGGCGAATTCTATTCCGTAGCGCTGACAAACAACAGACAGCAGGCGGATACAGGGACAAAGATGATTCATATCGGAAAGAACACGAAGAGCCGCATCGTGTCAAAGGGCATCTCTGCAGGAAAAAGCAACAACAGCTACCGCGGGCTTGTGCAGGTAAACAAGCGAGCGGAGAATGCAAGGAATTTCTCACAGTGCGATTCACTTCTCATGGGCGACAGGTGCGGCGCACATACTTTCCCCTATTTCGAAATAAACAACCGGTCTGCACAAGTGGAGCACGAAGCCACAACATCGAAGATCGGCGAGGATATAATGTTCTACTGCAATCAGCGCGGAATATCCGAGGAAGATGCAGTTGCGCTCATTGTTAACGGCTATGCTAAGGAAGTGCTGAACCAGCTTCCGATGGAGTTTGCCGTTGAAGCGCAGAAGCTTCTTGCAATCTCGCTTGAAGGCAGTGTGGGATGATCTGCTACATTCACATAAAAACAAAATCAATTTCGAACAACAATAATGATAAGCATTAAAGACCTCAGGGCTACAGTTGAGACCGGGGAAGGACAGAAAGAAATTCTAAAGGGGCTTACCCTGAGCATAAACGCGGGCGAAGTTCATGCGATCATGGGTCCGAACGGCTCCGGCAAAAGCACGCTTGCATCGGTGCTTACAGGTAGAGAAGGATACGAAGTGACCGGCGGCAGTGTAGAGTTTGAAGGACACGACCTGCTCGAACTTGCTCCGGAAGAGCGTGCTCAGCACGGCATCTTCCTTGCGTTCCAGTATCCCGTTGAGATCCCCGGCGTATCAAATACGAACTTTCTCAAGACAGCCGTAAACGAGATAAGGAAATCAAAGGGAATGGAACCGATGAGCTCGGTGGAGTTTCTGAAGCTCATGAAGGAGAAGGCAAATCTTGTGGGACTAGATCCGGGAATGACCAGCAGGTATGTTAATGTCGGATTTTCCGGAGGTGAAAAGAAACGCAATGAAATTTTCCAGCTTGCCATGCTTGATCCGAAGTTCTCCATACTTGATGAAACAGATTCCGGACTTGACATAGATGCGCTGAAAGCTGTTGCACACGGCGTGAACCTTCTTAAAAGAAGTGACAATGCGTTTCTTGTCATTACACACTATCAGCGGCTGTTGAACTACATCGTACCTGACTATGTGCATGTTATGTTTGACGGAAGAATAGTCAAGTCAGGCGGCAAAGAACTGGCCCTCCATCTTGAAGAGAACGGCTACGACTGGATCAGCGAAGCAAAGGAAAGCGCCGAAGCTTAAGAACAAACCAACACAGAATATAAAGATGGACAAGATATCACAGGAGAATACAGACCTTAAGATGAGGCTGATTGACGATTTCAACAACTTTGAAGCGTCGCTCAACGGACAATCGAACAACGGGATGCACAGCGTAAGGCAGGATGCACTTGCATACATAAACGAAAACGGCTTCCCTTCCAGAAAGTACGAAGAATGGAAATACACAAACCCGGCAAGCATCCTCAGGCATGAGTATGAACAGGCAATTGCAAGACCGGCGGAAATTCCGGATCCATCTCTCCTGAAGGAATTGATAACCGACGATGAAGCAAGTACTCTTGTACTTGTAAACGGAAGATTTGTGCATCAGCTTTCCAAAGTGAAGACTGCGTTGAACGGCTTCTATGCGGGCAGTTTTGCGGATGCTTACAAGTCCCACGGAGAAATAATCGAAAAACATTTCGGACAGCTTGCCAAAATTCAGAAGGGCGCCTTTGTTGCCATGAACACGGCATTCACATTTGACGGAGTTTTCATATTTGTCCCGGATGGTACGGAGATAAGTGAGACGGTGAGGGTCATAAGCATTGCAGATGCAAGGAACGGCACATATATGTCACAGCCGCGCAACATGTTCATAGTCGGAAGCAATGCCCGCATCAGAATATCGGAAGAGTTTTACACGCTCGGAAGTAATCCGTCGCTCACAAACTTGGTCACGGAGATCTTCTGTGCGGAACGTTCAACTCTGGAACATTACAAAGTACAGAACGACGGCATTAACGCCAATCATGTCGGCAATACCTGCATCCGCCAGGAAGCAAACAGCCATTACACAAACACCACTGTTACCTGGGGCGGAAGCATAATAAGGAACAACCTGCAGGCGGAATATGCCGGCTCAAACACTGAATGTCACTTCTACGGACTGTATTTACTGAGAGACAAACAGCATGCAGACAATCACACGCTTGCAGACCATGCAATGCCTAATTGCTACAGCAATGAGCTGTACAAGGGAATCCTGGCTGATAAGTCAACAGGCGTGTTCAACGGCAGAATACTTGTAAGGCAGGATGCGCAGAAGACGAATGCATATCAGTCGAACAATTGCATTCTACTTTCTGAAGATGCCATGAATTACTCCAAACCCCAGCTTGAGATCTTTGCGGATGATGTCAAATGCAGTCACGGCGCAACAACCGGTCAGCTCAGCGAACAGGAATTGTTTTACCTGAGAAGCAGAGGAATAGATAAAGAGCTTGCGCGCACCATGCTTCTTCAGGCATTTGCCGGAGATGTAATTGATACTGTGAAAGATGACCACCTGAGGGTCAAGCTCGAACAGAAGCTCATGGAAATTCTGAACAGGGCAGACTAACTTGCCTGATAATCAGCCGATGAACAAAGAAGATAAGGCAGTTGAAGATATTCAGGACAGAAAGGTGAAGTCTTTCAAAGTCCATGAGATACGGGACCAGTTCCCTATTCTCGGACAGCATGTTCACGACAAACCGCTTGTTTATCTGGACAATGCCGCTACGACACAGAAACCCTTCTCTGTGATCCGCTCTCTTGAAAGATACTATGAACAGTTCAACAGCAATGTTCACCGCGCACTTTACACTCTCGGAGAAGAAGCAACACAGGCGTTTGAAGACTCAAGAGAAAAGGCACGGCAGTTCATAAATGCTTCATCACGTTCCGAAGTGATCTTCACACGCGGCACAACTGAAAGCGTAAACCTTGTTGCTTCATCTTTCGGAGAGACAGTGGTGAATGCAGGGGACAATGTTATCGTATCTCAGATGGAGCATCACTCCAACCTTGTTCCGTGGCAAATACTGTGTGAGAAGAAAAATGCTGAACTCCGCTACATTCCCGTTGATGAAAAAGGTGACCTCAAGCTTGATTCACTTGATGATCTTATAGATGAACGGACAAGGCTGTTGTCTGTGGTTTATGTATCAAACACTCTCGGCACGATCAACCCCGTGAAGAAGATCACAGAGAAAGCACACAGCCGCGGTGTACCGGTGATGATCGATGCCGCGCAGGCAGCTCCTCATTTGAAGATCGACGTTGAAGACACTGATTGCGATTTCCTGGCATTGTCAGGCCACAAAGTTTACGGCCCTACAGGCATAGGCATCCTTTACGGAAAAGAGAAACTTCTGGAGATGATGCCTCCCTATCAGAGCGGAGGCGAGATGATAAAGGAAGTGAGATTCAGCGGAGCGGTTTACAATGAACTGCCCTACAAGTTTGAAGCGGGTACGCCGAACATTGCAGATGCGGTTGCTCTGAAGCCGGCACTTGAGTTTGTTGAGAGCGTCGGATTTGAAAAGATCTCCGAGCATGAGAACTCACTGCTTGTCCTGGCCAGTGAACTGCTTAAGGATGTGGAAGGTATAAGGATCATAGGAACTTCAAAAGAAAAAGCGGCAGTGCTCTCATTTGTCATAAGCGAAACTCATCCTTATGATGCCGGCGCATTGCTTGACCAGATGGGAATAGCCGTAAGGACAGGTTTTCACTGCACACAACCGCTGATTCAGGAGGTGTACGGACTTAACGGCACAATAAGGGCGTCATTTGCTGTTTACAACACTTCCGATGAAGTCACATACTTTGCGGAATGCGTAAGAAGAGCAAGGAATATGCTGGCATGAATACAGAAAACAGGACAATACAGGAAATAGAAGAAGAGATAGTCGGGGAATTCAGCATGTTTGAAGACTGGATGTCGAAATACGAATACATAATTGAGCTTGGAAAACATCTTCCCCTTATTGATGCAAGATACAAGACAGATGAATTCAAAGTGAGCGGATGCCAGTCTCAGCTGTGGCTTCATGCCGAGATGAAAGACGGGAAACTATACTTCAGCGCTGACAGCGACGCCGTGATCTCAAAAGGCATTATAGCATTGCTTATCCGTGCAATGTCCGGACACAGTCCCGCAGAGATCCTGAATTCGGACCTTGAATTTCTTGACAAGATAGGCATGAGGGTGCATTTGTCTCCAAACAGGTCAAACGGACTTACTTCCATGATAAATTACATGAAGAATTACGCAAAGATATATGCAGGGCAATCTGTTCAATAAGCTGAAGAACTTTCTATCCCATGAGGGAAAAGAAGAGTCAGAAGATAATGTACCTGCGGCTTCCGGCGGCATTGCTAATGATTCAGAGCCGGTACAGGAAGATCCTGCGGTTAATGACAAATCAGGGCAAGAGACGGCAGTCGAAAACCCCTCTGTTCCTGAAAAGCCCGTGCACTCAGTTGAAGAAATAAGGCAGGAAGTTATAAAAGTGCTTAAGACATGTTACGATCCGGAGATTCCCGTAGATGTTTATGAACTCGGACTGATATATGACATAAAAGTTGCCACCAACGGAGATGTGCTGATCGTTATGACGCTCACTTCACCCGCATGTCCCGTGGCAGGTTCTCTTCCGCTCGAGATCGAGCAGAAAGTGAGAGAACATCCTATGGTAAGCGACTGTAAAGTGGAGATCACATTTGACCCGCCGTGGAATCAGAGAATGATGTCGGAAGTTGCAATGCTTGAGCTTGGATTCCTCTGATGCATGTTTGAGTTAATTGACTTCAGCCTGATTTGGAACTAACATACAGCCAACTACACTTTCAGCCAAATTCATCCCGCAGATTGCTTTCACTTCATCCGCTTAGAGTAAAGACTGTTCGCGAACTTACGCCTGATTCCTCCGTGATCTCTTTTGAGATTCCGGTCGGAGAAGAGGAAACTTTCCGGTACAGGCAAGGTCAGTATCTGTCTTTGCAAGTTGAGATTGACGGAGAAAAGTTCAAAAGAGAATACTCCATCTGCAGCAGCCCTTATTCAAACGAGGACCTTGCAATCGCTGTCAAGAGTTCTGCTACAGGCACTGTATCAAAGTATCTGCGCAGCAGCATCAAGCCCGGAGATACAATACTCACTTATCCTCCAAACGGAAAGTTCTTTACCGAGCTGAATCCCGCCAACTCAAAGACCTACATTCTCATCGGCGGCGGAAGCGGAGTCACTCCCCTGTTTTCGATTCTCAAATCTGTACTGACAGCCGAACCTGAAAGCAGAGTGATCCTGTATTCCGGAAACAGCACTGAGCAAAGCATCATGTTCTACGATGATCTGAAGTTGATTAAGTCGGAGAATTCAAACCTCACCCTGCTTTTTACGCTCACCCGGCCGGGACCGGAATGGAATGGCCTGCAGGGCCATATCAGTAAAGACGAGATCGGCAAGCTGGTCACTGGCGTAAACGATCCTGACAGGCTTGAGTGTTTTGTTTGCGGCCCCAATGAAATGATGAGAAACTCTGAAAAGGCCCTGCTGTCGTACGGAGTTCCCGCAGACAGGATTCACATAGAATATTTCACTCCGCCTCCGGTGCCTGAAGTTTACATGCCGGAGGGTGTGCCTGATGTGGAGGACATCGAGAGGAAAGTGAAAATCATAATAAACGATGAAGCTCATGCTGTGTTGGTGCCTCCCGGAGGGGTGATACTTGATGCAGCGATTGATGCCGACCTTGATCCTCCTTTTTCATGCCGAAGCGGGATATGCACAACGTGCAGGGCAAAACTTCGTTCGGGCAAGGTGAAAATGGACGAGCGCGAAGGCCTTAAGGACGAAGAGATCGAAGAAGGCTATGTTCTTACATGCCAGTCACACCCGCTTACTGATGATGTGACAGTTGAATACATGTGATTCATGCATATTATTTTTTCAGTGCAGTCAATTCGAAGATATGCCAGTGTTTTTCGGGATCACTTACTGATGGCCCGTCAAACTCTTCTTCCGTAAAATACATCAACTCAAACCCGCTGAATATTTCCGTCAGGTCTTCCCTTGTAACAAGACTAAGGTCCTGATATTCATCCCTGGTCCCGAAGAAATTTCCGGTGAACACCCCGCCCTTTGATATGCTCTCTGTAACCGACTGCATCATTCCTTTAAAATGTTCTCTTCTGCAGAACGGAAGACTGTAGGCGGCATTGACAAGCACTGCTTCATTTAACTCCATGTCTTCGAATGAAGAGCAAATGAAATTAAGTCCTTCCGGAATTTCATTTCCAAGGTTCTGAATTATGAAATCAATTGCCGACGGTTCGCTGTCAACCCCCGTAACTTTCCACCCATCTTTAAGCAAAGCAATTGCGTCCCTGCCATTTCCGCATCCCAGGTCGTAAGCAGTCTTTGCTTCGGGAGGATGTTCGGCAAAGTATTGAAGCGCTCTTAGCAGTGCCGGCCTCGGGTCAGTCCTGACCGCTCCGTAATAATCTCTCCAGGACATCAGCTCCGGATAAATCTGCAGAAGCAAAAAATTGAACCCGCATCGGCCGTCTCAAAGACTTTGCGATCTTTTTCTTTTCTTCTCAATTCAATTTCACTTTCTGTTTTGTTTCAATCATGATCAAGCGGCTTAAGGTCATAAATTTTCCGGATCCCTCTGAACTCTTCATGCATGTCAAGTTCCATGTCAATTATTCTGCCTGTTCTTACATCAAACACCCACCCGTGAATTTTCGGAAAGCCGGTTCTATACCAGGAGCGCTGGACATGATCTATTTTCACGACGTTTATGCATTGCTCAATCACATTCAGCTCTACAAGCCGGTCGAATCTCTTTGACTGGTCTTTTATGGAATTAAGTTCTCTTCTGTGGAGGCGGTATACGTCCCGCAAGGTCTGAAGCCAGCTGTTGAGCTGGCCCATATCGCGCGGCTTCATTGCGGCCTTGATGCCGCCGCATTCGTAATGTCCGCAGATTATGATATGCTTCACTTTCAGTACTTCAAGCGCGTACTGAACAACCGCATTCAGATTGTTGTCAGTGCAGATGACAAGGTTAGCGACATTTCTGTGGACGAACACTTCGCCAGGATTCAGTCCCATAAGTTCCTCTGCCGTAACGCGGCTGTCCGAACAGCCTATGTACAGAAGCTCGGGATGCTGTCCCTTTGAAAGCTTTGTGAAGTAGCAGGGATCAACTGCAAGTTTCTCCGACATCCAGGCCCTGTTATTCTCGAGAAGTTTTTCTATCTCCATCCTTATTCACAGGTTTGTATGAGTCATATTTCAGCAAGATAATTATCCCTGCCCGGAGATGAAGCGGCAAATTTGAACCGGCGCTGAGATAATCTTTCTCCTCCGCTTCAATTGCCAATGAATCCGAAAACTGAAATCGCTATTTTGAATCTCACAAACCCGGAATCTCTAAACATGCAGAAGACCACACTAATACTGCTTTCAATTTTCATTTGCAGGTGCCTGACGGCACAGTCGCTTCCTGTCTTGCTTGACGGAAAGACAGACGAATGGACGCAGAACGCAGCGACATATACAGATTCTGAAAACGACGGCAGTGTGTATGATTTCCGCTATGTCTCCGCCGCCAATGATGAGAACTTTCTCTACCTGAAACTGAGGATCAATCCATTTGTAAAACTGCTGGAGAACAATCAGCTTGCTATGTACATTGACGGCGACAATAACTCCTCAACCGGATATCAGATAAACGGCATAGGAGCAGAGCTGAGATTCAGCTTCGGTGCAAGGAACGGTTACAACTATTACACCAATGCCTCTGTAACTCACTCTGATCTGAAGTTCAGAAGCCTTCCGACAGTCACCGATACATTATATGAGATAGCTGTTGCAAGACAGGCGATACCGCCTGCGGGGTCTTCCCAAACGATCAGAATTTTCCTTATTGACAATGTCACTGCCGGCGACAGAATGCCGAATGCAGGCGACACATTTTCATACACATTTGACAATACGCCTGTTCCTCAGCTTGTTCCTGTTGAACTGGCAAAAGAAGACAGTCTTCTTCTGAGGGTTGTCAACTGGAATACGCTCAGTGACGGTTTGACAAGCTCATCGAGAGAGCCGTACTTCAGAAGAATCCTGCAGGCAGTGAGGCCTGATGTAGCAGGATTCAGCGAGATGTGGAACTCCACCGCTGATGCCGTTAGGCAGAAACTGAACAGCGTCATACCATTGCAGACTGGAAGCTGGAACACAGTCAAACTTGACGGTGGCAATGTGATCGCATCCGTCTATCCGATCCTTCAAAGCTGGCTGGTTTATCCGGGACAAAGAATTACAGCTTCTCTCATTGACCTTCCGGAGAGATTCGGCACAGACCTGCTTGTGATCTGCTGTCATTATAAGTGCTGCGGCGGAGCATCGAATGATGCCGAAAGACAGCGCGAAGCGGATGCAACTGTTGCTTTCATACTGGATGCGAAATCACCGGGAGGTAGCATAACACTTCCCGCAAACACGCCCTTTATGATAATGGGTGATATGAATTTTGTCGGCGACCGTCAGCAGTTGAAGACGCTTGTCACAGGCCAGATAATAAACACACAACTCTTCGGAAGCGGAGGAAGCCCTGACTGGGACAACACTGATCTTCTTGATGCTCTTGCGCCACAGTCAGACAAGCGAACCGCATACACATGGCGTGATGACGACGGCTCGTATCCGCCGGGACGGCTTGATTACCAGATATATTCGAACAGCAATGTGATCATCCGGAAGCAGTTTGTTCTTCAGACCGCAGTCATGAGTCCGCAAAGGCTTTTGCAGTACGGATTACAGGAGGGTGATTCAAAGAATGCTTCGGATCATTTTCCAAAAGTGTCGGACATATCCTTCACGAACACAGTCGGCATCAGCGAAACGGCAGATGCTGTTGATTTCATGCTTGAGCAGAATTTTCCGAATCCGTTCAATCCGTCAACAGTGATAAAGTTCTCACTTGAAAGAGGATCTGTTGTAACGCTGGAGCTGTTTGACGCACTCGGCAGAAAAGTGAAGACTCTCATGCACGAATACAGGAGCAACGGAAGCCACGAGATAGTGCTTGACTCCGAAGGCCTTATGGCGGGAGTTTACTTTTACAGGCTTGAAGCCCGGGGCAATGCTGTAACGAAGAAACTGCTGCTTGTGAAGTAATCGGCGGAATCACACCTCCCTTATCCGTTAAGCATCACATTTCCTTCATCACATGATTCGGTATGACCTCTTATGCGGAAGTCATTAATGAATGATCACGGTACGTCCGTCTGAATGCATTCCCATACCGGGGCTGAGTTCAATTCCTACTCAGAAGACGAAGTTCATTCCGACCTTGAACGTATTATATCTCAGCGGTGCTGTGCTTGTGAACGGCCAGTTCATCTGATCCTTCCTGAGCTGATAGAATCCGAATTCATAAGCATTCTTCAGGACAAAGTTCATCAACACTCCGGCAACGGGTGCATTCTTAAGTATCTTTTTTGTGAATGCATCAATCAGTACAAGCCCTGAGAACTCGATCAGCGAACTCATCGCCTGTTTTCCGAAGAGGTGTCTCGGATAAACATGAGAAATCTCATACATCGGCGTGATCGAAAATCCCTTAACGATCTGAAAATTGATTCCCGCCTCCCACGTGCTTCCGAATCTGAATGCATCATTGAAGTCATTAAGAGTACCGTACAGAGAATCGGCAATGCCGGGATTACTGTCGTATTTGAATTCCGACCATGCGAATGAGCCGGCATTGTACGGCGTTATGACAAAATTTCCGCCGGCCTTGATTCCGTAGCCCTCCTTGTTCCCGAATCCAAACCTCCAGAGAGAATTATCCACCGAAAGCGAATCTTCCGGCTTGCCGGTAAAATCAACAGAAGCATTGCTGAGGAAGAGAAAGTTGTTGCTGTAATTCACAATGTCTTTGCCGTAGCTCTTTGCTTCATATTGCCTGGTAAAGCCGAGCCTGAGTTCGAACATGCCTGTGTTTGACAGGCTGACGGGAGAAGTGTTCAGGCGCACCTGAGATACCCCGTATGTCAGTTCGACGGAGGGTTTGTTGCCTTTGAGCCATTCAAGTTGCGGCTTCTTCTCTTTCTTTTCCTGGGAAAGTGCAAGAGATGCCGATATGAGCAAAACAGTTATTGCTAAGAGTATTCTTCCGGTCATTTTCTTATCATTGAGTTTTTAATAGTTTAGACGAAAAAATCCGGCGCAGGTTTCCTTTTGCCGGAAAATTCACGATCAATTTTACTGCCGGGCGGTCCTGTCATCAGCATTCATAAGCTGAACGGCTTCTTCGACGGTCAGAGCCCTGCCCTCCTCCCAAAGTCTGTCGTACAATGACTTTTCCAGCGCTGACTTCAGCGCATCCTTGATCTCCTCTATTCTTGTCAGCTCCTGTTTTGTGACATTTATGTTGAGGTTTGTCATTTGGTTTATGTAAAGCGCAGAGAACTTACAGCCGGTTTCATATTCTTCCAGCCCGATATATGAGTTTGAAAGCCCTTCGATCGCCTTCATCAAATAGTACTTTTCCCCGATCTCGTTTGCGATGTTAATACTTTCACCGTAGATCATGAGGGCCCTCAGATAATCTCCCCTGTCATTTGCGATAAGCCCGAGCGTGTTAAGCGGGTTCACATAAATTCTCCTGTCGCCCAGCTCTTTGAACAATTCAATACTCTGATGCAGATACCTCTCCGCAGTGTCATAATCCTTCGTCATGCTGTAAGCCGAGCCGAGGTTTGTCAGTGACATGGCAATGCCGTGCCTGTCTCCAAGTTCCCGCCTGAGCCCGAGGCATTCTTTCCATGTTTCAATCGCCTTGTCATAGTTAGCGGCGAGATATTCTATAGCACCGATATTGTTGATGATCTTTGCAATCTGGATCCCGTCTCCGAATTCCCTGTAGATCGCAAGACATTCTTCAGACATTTCTGCCGATTCCTCATAGTTGCCCTGATACATTCTGCCTGCGGCAAGATACCTCAGGCACAATGCAATGAGAAGTTTGTCGCCGAGCTGCCTTGCCTTATTCAGGCCCTCCTTTGTCAATTCCTCCATTGTCTCCAGATTGCCGTCAACCAGCTTAACATTGCCAAGCATTACAAGACAAGGCACTTCACCTTGCTTTTCGTTCAGGCTCCTGAAAATACTCAGGGCATCCTGCAGATATCGTTCGGCCTCATGATGACTTGCAAGATAAGTCAGCAGGAACCCCGCAAGATAAAGAGCACGCGCTTTCAGCAGCGGCTCTGTTTCCTCAATGCCCGATAATCCCTTTTTCAGATAAGCATATCCTTCCGAGAAAAAACCTCTGAGCTCCCAGTATTTCCCGAGAGTAACTGCCATCCTGAGGCCTTCAACCGGATCTTCTTCAATTGCCCACCTGAGAGCTTCCCTGATGTTCTCATAATCCGCATCGATCATCTGAAGGCATTCTCTCTGTCCGCTCCCGGTCAGCATTTCCTCCGATTCACTCACCTGCCGGCTGAAGTATTCGAAATGCCTTTGCCTGATTACTTTTTCTTCCGGCGAACCGGCAAGCACTGATTTGCTGTACTGCCTGATGGTTTCCAGCATAGAGTATCGCATCTCAGACTCTGAATCACTGCTCTTGATGAGGGACTTGTCGATCAGATTCGACATCAGGTCAAGTATCTCAAATTCATCAACCGGTCCTAAGGAGCAAACTGCTTCTGCCGCTTCGAGTTTCCATCCTCCCTGAAACACGGAAAGCCTTCCGAACAGAAGTTTCTCATCTTCCGACAAAAGTCCGTAGCTCCAGTCTATGAGCGCCTTAAGCGTTTGTTGCCGGGGAAGCGAAGTCCTCTTTCCGCCCGTAAGCAGTTTGAACCTGTCGCTCAGACGCTCAAGGATCTTTTCGACCGAAAGCACGTTCATTCTCGCCGCCGCAAGTTCAATGGCGAGCGGTATGCCGTCAAGGTCATTGCATAGCTGAGCAACGGCCGGAATGTTCTCGTTCGTTATTTCAAATTTCGGATTGACGCCAAGTGACCTGTCAATAAAAAGCTGAACTGATTCGAACTGGCTGAGTGATTCGGAGTCATAACTCCTGCGGACATCAGGAAGAGACATTGACGGCAGATGGTAAGTTCTTTCACCGCCGATCTTGAGAGCCTCCCTGCTGCTTGCAAGGATCTTTAGTTTCGGACAAGAGCTTAGAAGTTGTTGGGAGATCCCGGCCGTTTCATTTATGACATGCTCACAGTTATCAAGGATGATGAGGATCTCTTTCTCCCTCAGATAATTCTTCAGAATGTCTGCGGGTGCGCTTTTGCCGTCAGGGCTGAGTCCCAGCACAGACATTATTTCCGGTATCACATACTCCGGCTCAGAGACGGTGGCAAGTTCAACAAACCAGATTCCGCCTTCGAATTCATCTATGACCTCAGCGGCCGCCTGCAATGCAAGCCTTGTCTTGCCTGTGCCTCCCGCTCCAACTAGTGTCAGAAGAGGATAAGTTTTGAGAAGATCTTTGATGTCCTCTTTCTCCATTTCCCTTCCCACAAACCGTGATAGCTGAAACGGAAGATTGTTGGGCCTTGCATCAAGTGTATTGAGTGGCGGAAATTCATCCCGCAGTCCCTCGGCGCAAACCTGATACAGTCTTACCGGCTGATTGAGGTCTTTAAGCCGCCTTTCTCCAAGGTCCCTGAAAGATACCGAAGACGGCAGGAAATCTGCGGCGTCTGAATAGACTATTCCGGAAGTAACAATCTGTTCACCGCAGGCTGATGACATTATCCTTTGTGTGCGGGCAAGGGTTACATATCCGGTGTAATCGTTCCCGTTCCAGACCGCTTCGCCGCAGTGAATTCCCATCCGCACTTTTATGACTGCATCTTTCCATTCAGCGGAGGAGATTGCCTTCTGCGCATCAACAGCGGCTTTTACCGCATCTGCCGGCGAGCCGAACGCACAGCACAATGAATCGCCCACAGTTTTGAATATGAATCCGCAGTGCTTGTCAATGGCCTGTTTCATAAGCCCGTGATGAACGGCCAAAGCATCGGGCATTGTTTGAGGATGAGTCTGTGCGAGTTTTGTACTTCCCTCAACATCGCTGAACAGAAATGTTACAACCCCTGTCGGAGCTTCCGCATTCATGAATGCTTTACCGAGAGACTTTCCACTTCAAGATTTTCGGGCAGTTCTTTTCTGAGTGATGCCTTTGCAAACTCTTCCATGAACCACTCGCTGTCGAGGCCGTTCCTTTCCGCCGCAGTCCGGAGCCATTTCTCCTCGTCCGGATGAACTTCCACATCGGATACGGCAATAGCGAGACCGTCAATGACGAATTTTTTCGCAAGCTCTTTGGAAGAGAACTCCGGGATCTCATCAGAAATATGAACATTGTCCAGTATTTCATGAATGACATTTATGCAGAATTCTCTTTCAAATCCAAGCGACTTTCCTATTCTCATCATCAGATTCTTCTCGGTCTCAGTCACTTTCCTGTCCTGGCGTATCAACAGCAGAAGGCCTTTGAAATATTTGCTCCCGTCAATGATTCTTATTGTCATCGTATTCGCTGGCTAAGTAAGAAAAAATGTGATTTAAAATACCAAAGCAGTAAGAATATCTCAGTTGAAATCTATCAGACTTGATATTCTCCGAAGAGTTCAGTCCGAAAGGTCTGATGTTTCACTGAGAAAACAATCTTACTTCTTCGCCTGTTTCCGGACCTCTTTTGCTTTGGCCTCAAGCCGGTTCCGGTTTGCAACGAACTTTGCAATTTTTGAAATGAGCCTTACAGGTACAGGGGTTCCCAGCGGAAAGTTCACCGCAGACTTAGTGGTTCTGTAAGCGCTCAGCTCAGGAAGGAATGCCTGAAGATACTTCGGCCTGAGAAAGATCGAATAGTGCTTCTTAAAACCGCCGAAGTGAATAATGATTCCGAAATATCTGTACGAAGGAAGCTGATAACTTATGAACTCTTCCGCACCGGGAACCGACCTGAGTATAACTCTTCTTAATTCCTCAAGCACAGGTTTGAGTTCCTCGGACTGGGAAGAAATATATTCGTCAACATCAGCAAATCCCTTCGTCATGTTTGCTTTAGTCTGCATCTCAGCAAGAGAAAGTCCGGCAGTCTTGAGCAATGTGTACACTGCAGGCATTGAAGAAGGGCCGAATCCGTGAAGTTTAAGAAGGTCCTCCTTTGAATGTTTCGAGAGTTTGGCAAGTGAATCAATGCCTTTGCCAATAAGCGCGCGGCGTGCCGGAGCAGGAAGTGAATCGAATATGCCGCCTGATGCTGCTGAAGGTTTCCCTTTCTTATGCATAGACTGAGATTGAGTTGTGCTTGCCGGAAACATAGCCAACACAGGAAGATTTTCAAGTGTATTTGCATGACACCTGCCCATACAAAGCTGTGAGCTTCATACTTGAATTCTGAAATCTGAACAGTCACTTCATTTCGCTTCTGAACATGATCGCATACCTGAGGAGGAATAGAACGACTGACAGCAAGATCAGCGAACTCAAAACAAAGAGAAGCAAAGGATAATTGGGAATGTTGGCAAATCCTGTGAAGTGAGCGAGTCCCTGAATGAAGATCACAATTTCCGTTGCAAAGACACCTGCAACAAACAACGCCGACGGCAGTATGTATCTGACATGCTGATGTGAGTCCGAACTGCTGTCTGATACAACAATGCACAGCATCGCACCTGAAACTGTTCCAAGCATAAGCAGATGAATATAGCCGATGAAAAGATTCCTGATCTCAAAGGCCGCAGTTATGAACAGCGGGAATACAAGAGCTGACTGGATCAGGACTTTGGCAATAAATCCTGCTGTTGAAAATGCAAGAAGGACTCTCACTGCTGTGCCTGATCTCCTGAAGCCTTCCGACAAAAGACCTCCGGTCGATCTATACAGCAGAACTGCGCCTGCGGCCTGCTGAAATACCGAGACACCGTAGAGCGTGTACCAAATTTCTCCGGGGTAGAACCACATCATCGGAAGAGAAAAACCAAATAGAACAGACAGTGCGATCCAATAGATCCCCTGAATGCCTTTCCTGACGGAGTCATCTTTCACTTCATCCGGCAACTTTCTGAAAAGAACTGCAAGAAGGCCGAATACAAAAGCGCCGCTGAACAGAAAGTGAAGATAGAACTGAATGCTAAGCAGATACTGAACGGATCCCTTACCGTAGAATTTGATTGACGCTGCCAGTCCAATGATGCCTGCAGTGGTCAGGATCAGAAACAGGCAGAAGGCTCGGATCGCCGCCTTCTCAAGATTGTTTCTGAACACAGAGTGCCTTACAAGTAAGAAGACAAAAACGAATGTGCACATAATGTGGAGAGCAGAGAAGATTATGGAGTAGAGGCCGTAGCCCTGAAGGGGAAAGCTCACCATCATTCCAACCACCGATAATTGCGTAACAATGAAAAGCCTGCCAAACGATCTGTTACCTTCAGGTCTGCTCTCCGGCACATAACCACGGACGAGGAGCAGGTACATCATCTGATAGGCCCAGCCGAGAGCCGCGATGTGCGAATGCGCGTGGAGCAAATTCCGGTAATCGAAACCTGTAGCTTCTCCAAGCGCGGCATAGCGGAGAGCGAGCCCCATAAAAGCCGCAATGAGAAAGTTAAGCAAACTGACAGCCGTAAATCTGATGAATAATGATCTGTTCAAGTGAATGTATTTTCTGATCTACGCAAGTATACTTGTTCAGGGACTCTGAGCTGTAAAAGTTATGAAACCGGCTGTGAGAAATCAGCGCAAAGTGAAGTGGAGAACATATTCTCCCGACACTTTGGATCAATAAGGTTATCTTTGCAGATCACATTGGACAACTCATTTGATATTGCCGTAATCGGCGGCGGGATACTCGGGCTCAGCGCTGCATACAGACTGCTTTGCAATGACAGCTCGCTGAAGATCTGCATCATAGAAAAGGAGAAAAACCCTGCGATGCATCAGACGGGGCATAACAGCGGGGTCATTCATTCCGGCATTTATTACAAACCCGGCAGTCTCAAAGCGGTTAACTGCTTACGCGGTTACAGGATGCTTGTTGAATTCTGCACAGAACATGATGTGCCGTTTGATATCTGCGGCAAAGTGATCTCAGCGACAGATGAAAGCGAGTTTGATCGAATGGGTGAGCTTTTGCGCAGGGGAATTGATAACGGACTTGAAGGATGCCGGGAGATCAGCCGTCAGGAGATAGGCGAAATTGAACCAAATGCATTCGGACTTAAAGGCATCTTCGTTCCGCAGACAGGCATAGTTGATTACAGGATTGTGTGTTCGAGACTTGTCCGGCTGACCTCAGAACGGAATTGCAGAATTTTCTTCGGAGAAGAGGTTAAGGAGATCCGCTGCGGCACACGGGGCATAACAGTAAGGACCAACCGGCAAAAGCTGAATGCAAAGATTTGTATAGCGTGCGCCGGGCTTCACTCAGACAGGATTGCAGAGATCTCGGGTTTGAAGCCGGAATTCAGGATCATCCCGTTCAGAGGAGAATATTACAAGCTCAGAAGCGGCCGCGAAAGTCTTGTCAGAAATCTGATCTATCCGGTACCCGACCCGAGGTTTCCGTTCTTAGGCGTACACTTTACAAGAAGGATTGACGGCAGTGTAGAAGCGGGTCCGAATGCAGTGCTTGCATTTAAACGGGAGGGATACAAAAAAAATGATTTTAATTTAAGAGATTCGTTTGATACTTTGATTTTTCCGGGTTTCCGAAAACTGGCTCTCAGATACACAGGCACCGGACTCGATGAGTTCCGGCGGTCTTATTCAAAAAAACTGTTTACCCGTTCTCTTCAGCGGCTGTTACCGTCAATTAAGGAAGATGACCTTATGCAAGGCGGCGCCGGTGTAAGGGCACAGGCATGCGATAAGGACGGAAACCTCATTGATGATTTTCTCATACTGGAAGATGAGCGAATGATCAATGTATGCAATGCGCCTTCGCCGGCGGCCACTGCGTCGCTTTCGATCGGCGAGACAATTTCAGAAAAGGCAATCAGAAAACTCAATTCAACATACTGACCTGTATTGACAAAGGACAAAAATTCCATTGCAAGTGAGATAAGAAGAGAACTTACTTCAAAAGGCATTTCAGTTTCCGGTGAAGATTTTGAACGCCCATGGGGCGGCTTCTTTAAGATCGGCAACGAAAGCCTTCCCATTTTTCTTAATAATTATTTCAACGGCATCGAACTGCCGTTCGACATCTCCAGGCTGAACGTGAGTCCCAAGATACTCGTGGTTGAGCCTGGAAAAAAGCTTTCATGGCAATCTCATGAAAGGCGTTCCGAGCTTTGGCGGGTTGTAAGCGGCCCTGTAGGCATTTACATGAGCGAGACGGACGAACAGCCCCGTGAGATGGACATTTACAATAACGACGACCTTGTTGAAATGAAGCTGGGAACACGCCACAGGCTGGTTGGACTGGATGACTGGGGAGTTGTTGCAGAGATCTGGGTTCACACATTTCCCGATGATCCTTCAGATGAAGAAGATATCCGAAGGATCTCGGATGACTATGGAAGAGGTTGATAATTTCTTTACTGAATCTGTAATAATTCCCAATAATCTTTAATGCACAGACAATTCAGTTTCCTGGTATCGTTCGCAATAATTTCTTGCGCAGGTTTTGTATTTGCCGTCACTCATAGCGGATCGGAAGCGTTGAGTTCAAATGAGTTGGTTGGCAATCACAGCGGCCACAGTCAGGCAGATGATAGGAAACGGAAGATAGTGGAAGGCGCAAAGAAGAATCTTGCCGAGGGAACAGAATATGACCTGACGATGGGTTATTACGTGCTTACGTACAAGGACGGTGAGAATACCGGAAGCAAGGTGTTTCCCGGAGGAGACCTTGATCCGAAAATAGGAGTATGCACCGATGTAATAGTGAGGTCACTGAGATATGCAGGAATAGTTGATCTTCAGGAGGCCGTCAACAAAGACATTAAGGCCGAAATGTCCGATTATCCGATGTCGCGCTGGGGCAAGAAGAAAGCTGATCCGAACATTGACCACAGAAGAGTGATGAACCTTGAGGTCTGGTTCGGGAAATACTGGCAATCCCCCGCTAACAATGACTTTCAGCCGGGAGACATTGTAGTGTGGGATATGAACGAAGACGGCGCCAGCGACCATATAGGCATTGTCTCAGACGGCACAGTCTCAGGAAGACATACGGTAATACATAATCATCCGGACCCGGGTCACATTGCCGATGAAGACAAGATCTACCGATGGAAGATTACCGGACATTACAGGGTAAAGGACAGCTGATATTTTGGAACTGTTTGATGCTATTGTAAACCGAAAGACCACAAACACTGCGTTTGCAGATAAGAAGGTCTCGCGGGATGACGTGGAACTGCTTGTCAAGATGGCTTCGCACTCACCAAGCCATTTCAATTCACAGCCTTGGAGGTTTGTGATAGTGCAGGACAGGAACAACATTGACAGGATCGCAAAGATCGCCGGCGACTCGATGGTGGAATTGATGGATGACGGAAGATTCTGGAAGCAGTACAGAAAGTATTTCCGATTCAGCGAAGAAGAGATCGAGAAGACAAAGGACGGCATACACATAGATCATCTGCCATCGTTCCTCAAGCCGTTTGCGAGGAGCATTTTCTCGGAAGCGGGGGGCAAAGTCATATCGCGCTTCAAAGTCTCAAGAATACTCGGCAAGGATGAAGAGAAACTTGTTTCGACATCGCCGATGCTCTTTGCAATAGCGCTTACAAAAGAAGAGTACCGAAAGGAAGAGCTTTCAGGATTCTATTCAGTCATCTCAATGGGTGCAGTGATACAGACTCTGTGGCTTGTAACTACGGCGATCGGCATGGGAATGCAGTTCATTTCAACGCCGGGGGAGATCCCGGAAAAGTGGAGTGAACTCTCTGACATTCTCGGTATCCCTGATGACTATGAACTGGCGGCTGTGTTCAGAATGGGGTATGTAAATCCGGATGTGAAGCGTCCTGCCATTGACTGGCGTTCTTCACAAAGAAAGGATTTCGGCGAACTTGCATATTGCAACACGTTTGGCAATGCCTTTGACCAGTGAGGTTCATTGAGCCAGCTAATAATGTATGCCGGCCTCATTCTTTATTCTGTAAATTATGCGATCGGATGGATGCTCTTTTCCGGGAAACTGGCAATCACAAAGCGAAGCCATCAGGCAATATATTCTGCACTGATAGCTGTGCTTGCTGTTAACGTTTACTTAAATCTTGGCGACATCACCAGGCTTGGATTGATCCTGACATCACTTGCCATGATGCTCATTCTTCCCCTTGGGATCAAAGGCGGTTACTATCACAGGATCGTCAGTTCTCTCGGGCTGATGCTGTACATTATTTTTATTCTCATTTGACTTAACTCAAACATTCAGGAGCAGATAAAGGGTATGTGGAAGACAAAGGAAGGAAGTACCGAGAGACTGATACAGCTTTGCATCGGTTACTTTGTGTTTTATGTTATTACCGGGCTGAGCGTGAAGTACTTCCTGGGAAAGGCCGATCTCGGATTTCCGGGAATGACGGACATGCAGTATCTGGTTTACAGCACGATCGGCGGCAACATGTTTGCACTTGCAGTTGTGATAATACTCGGCTGGTACAGGATACAGTCAAACGGCACTGCAAAGCTTCTCGGATTCACCGTTCCTGAAGAACTTCTCTATATCATACCTTCCGGGATCTGCACGGCAGTCGTGATTCCGACGACCACTCTCATGTACTCGCTTCCTATCTCAGTAATGGTAGCCATGGTGATAATGCGGGGCAGTGTTATCGTGATCAGCAGGATAGTTGACGAAATTCAGATACGCAATGGAATACTGAAGAAGAGAATTTACCGGGAAGAGAACATTGCCGTTGTCTTTGCGATCATAGCAGTGGCTATCAATGTATTCTTCGGAAAGCAGGGCGAGTTTGACTTCATATACAATGCGGCGGCAATGACGATCCTTATAAGCTACATCATAGCATACTTCATAAGGATATACATCATGAACTACTTCAAGAACACAAGAGCCAAGGGAGTGAAGCAGGACAATAAGGGATTTTTCGGTATCGAGCAGATAGCCGCAAGCATTACAATGATACTCGGAGGCGTATTTGTTTTCTTCGGATTCAATTACCTTGGCTGGGACCTGCCTCAGGTTGTGTCATTTGTGGATTCGTTCAGCAACATACATCCGATGTGGGCCTGGGCAATTCTGGCCGGTACTGCTTTCGGCATAGTTGCCTTCTTCTCGGTTTTCATATTCATGTTCAAGGGAAGAACCGCCACATTTGCGGGACTTGTAAACAGGCTGACCTCTCTTGTTGCAGGCACAGCGGCAACGTTGCTTTTCTGGCTGTTCTTCGGAGGCAAATTCCCCGGCACGGCAGACTGGCTTTCACTTGTATTCATTCTGATTGCCGTTGGATTCATTTCAGCGGCAGAGAAAAAAAGAACCCTTGAGCTTAAGGCAACACATGAACTTGATGACGAAAGCGGAATTCTTAAAACTGCAAAACAATGATCAGCCCGGCAGAAGAATCAACTGAAACCTCATGAAAGACCTGATGCTGGATCTTCCTGCGTGGCTGGTGATGGCATTGGTTGCATTGCTGAGCGCAACTCTGGCGATTGCCGTGCTCATTTACCTCCGCAAGCACATCCCCTATGACAAGTACAAGGAAAACCATGAGGTGGGAGGATTTCTTTTCAATGCGCTCGGCCTTATATATGCTGTAATTGTTGCATTTGTAATCTATGTAAGCTGGAGCGAATACACAGAAGCTGTGAATTACAGCGAAGCCGAGATCACCGCGCTTAGAAGCATTTACCACAACAGCAAGTCTTTCCGTCCCGACGTAACAGAAAAGATCCGTACTGCCATAGTGAACTACACGGAAGCCGTGATCAAGGACGAATGGAAACTTTTGGGTGAAGGGAAAGTATCTGAAAAGGCAAGAAACGAACATCTTAAACTGTGGAACCTTATTCTCACGGAACCCGAGCTTAAGCATATAGAAACCGATGCAGTATTTCAGCAGTGTCTTGTTGACCTTGATGAACTTTCCAAAGCAAGGGTAATGAGGATTGCCACAAGCAGAAAGAACATTCCGTTTGTTGTATGGACGGTGATCATGATAGGAGCATTGACATCCGTAGGCTTTTCACTTTTCTTCGGTACCAGAGATCTGAAGATACAGGCAACAATGACTGCGCTGTTTGCAATGACAAACGCGCTGATTATGCTCCTGATATTCTTCCTCGACCATCCGTTTTCCGGGGAAACGGGACTGTCTTCCGACGCATACAAAGAGTTTCTCGAAGTGATCAGAACTCACTCCAATTTCTAGCAAAGTTACTTTCCTAAAACGGGAAAGAGCTGAAGCAACCCCTTGTGAATCATCTCCATCGCGATAGCGCTGATCAGTATGCCCGAAACCTTTGTGAGTACGTCAACTCCTGTCTGCTTAAGCTTCATCTCCAGAGGCGATGCCGCTTTGAATGACAGATACACCGCAAAAGAGACCGCCGCCGCTATTAACGGTATTACGATCAGCTGTTCAAAGTTCGTAACACTTCCTCCGTAAAGAATCATAGAACTGATAGGTCCCGGACCTGCAAGCAGAGGAATCGCAAGGGGGACTATGGCAAATGAATCACGGGGATTTGTGCCGTCGTCAGCCACCTGACTGCTGTTCCTGGAACTCTGTCCCAGCACCATTGAAAGCGAGATCAGAAAGATGATGATCCCTCCGGCAAGAGTGAAAGCGCCTGTGCTTATCCCAAACAGAGTCAGAACATACTTCCCCAAAAAAAATGAGAAGATCAGTATAAAGAACACCGAGGTGGAAGTCTTCTTGATGATCTTGCCTTTGTCTTCATCCGTCATTCCTCTGGTATTGTTAAGGTAGAACGGAATTCCTTCCAGAGGATTGACAAGTACGAATATGGCAATGAAGACCTTAATGTATCCTGTAATACCTTCCAACATTTCGCCGCATTGGTTTTGGCCCGAAAGTCCGGCCGGGGAATTATTAAGTGTGGCAAATTAACAAATCGGACAATCAATTGTTGTGCAACTTTCATCTCTTCAAACTCTGATTCCATCTTTCATTTAATCCGGCCCGCGCATCCGGCTGAAGAGAAATACCGGGAACCTTCGGCCGCCGCCCGCTTGACAGCATTTCCGGGAGTAATTCTTCACTTATCTCTTCTTGTCAACTTTTCCGAAAAACTTTCTTTTGTACGGAGATCCTGTCTGAATAACTTTGCGGCATGATCACCGGAAACAGGTCAGTTGCATACTGAGCCCCCGGCAGATCACTGCAGTTTCCAAACCCGGGCGGAACTGCGATCAATCAAACTGAAAACTCTAAACCAAAATCAAAAAGAAATGAAAGTAATTGAAAGAGCAGTACTCGCAGTGTTCACTGCTTTGACTGTGATGGCAGTATCGGACATCGAACTCTTCGCACAGGATCTTACCAATGCAAAGACAGTTGAGTTCGACAAACGAAATTATGACGCAGGTTCGGTAACTGCATCTCAGAAAGAGACAGAGCTCAAAAGGGCGATTGAGTCCGGAAGAACTCCCGAAACCGCCGCTGTCTCATCAACAGGCGAAACCGGCATGGACGCGGCTGAGCATTCCGCAATCAATGACGAAGAGGTCATCTTCGGAACAACGCCGATGCAGGAGAACGGCGACTGGGGAATGGATCTTCCCCCGGTACACAACGGGCTTGTGATGCAGGGTTATGAAAGCTATTACAAGAACATTGACATGAAAACAGGCGAGGACGGAAACATGTATGTGGCAGTGATCAGGCAATTGCAGATCTCCGATCCCTACACAGCAAGAATAGACACTTACAGGTCGCCTGACGGCGGCAAGAACTGGATCCTGTGCGGCTGGTTTGGATACATTGCCGGCCAGATTTCCAGTCTGTCTCTTCTTGTGGAATCCAAAAGTAATGCAGTTGCCGATTCAACAAGGCTGATAGTGTTCTACACTTTCTCGAGTCAAAGCGGTACGGCAGATGCCGATCTGCGGATGGCGAGTTTCAGAAGAAACGGTACTGCGCCGCACTTCGCTGTTCTGGCAGATCCGCTTTCGGGATATCACTTCTGTTCTTTGAGTGCGGTAAGCGACGGCGAGTTCTGGCAAAGCGCAACTTACTTTGGAGTTGTGGCATGCGAAAGGAAGAATGACTGGACGGGCACGCGGAAACTGAAGTTCTTCAGAACCGCGAACTGGGGATCATCGTGGACATCAGTTGAGTATGTAACAGGCAATGATGATGTCAATCCCAGCGCACAGTTTGTGCCCGGTACTGTCAGCGACATTCTCATAGCAACTGAGAGGCGTTCGTCAGGAATGAAGAACAAGATTGCGCTGATCCGCTCCACATGGTCGCCTTCTTCAACATTCACGGAGCAGGAACTTACAAACGGGATCTTCCATGACTATTTCAAACCGTGCATTGCGGTGAAACAGAACAGTCCCGCTGATTCAATCATACTGACATGCACAAGATTGGGGTGGGCAACTTACTTCTATTCAACCAACGGAGGCAGTTCGTGGGTTATTGACGCGGCACTCAGTCCGGTAAACGGAGGGACAAACAAGACATACACATGGTGCTCGTCCGTCAGTTCAGGCGAGTCACCTTTTACTGCCATATATATGTCGAATGACGGGGATTCAATTTCCGTCAGGCGCGGATCTCCCGGCTCAATGGGCACCCCGAGGAACGATGCCAATCCGAATACTGCAACAGCTTTTTCAGCTCCGGTTTGCGCAACATTCAGAAAGGACAGCAGGAACTACTCTGCAATTGCATACGTGGGTTATCTCAACACCAATGTCTATTTCAATCAGGAAGTGATCCGGAGCCTGGGCATCAAACTGGCGATACAGGGAATGTACATTCCTTCTTCAGATGCACTTGCCCTTTCCGACACCGTCAGCGTGATCCTGAAAAGCGGGGTTGCGCCGTTCACTACCATAGACTCCGCAAGATGCGTCGTTGATCCGTCGAACATGACCACATCAATGCTGGTGAACGGAATGATCCCGGGAATTCAGCACCATATTGTGATCCGGCACAGGAATGCCCTGGAAACATGGTCTTACTCGTTTGCCGGAACTTTTCAGGACAGCGCATTTCTGGACATGACTGCGGCACAGAACAGAGCTTACGGAAACAACATGATACAGGTCAACAGCTCGCCGCTGAGGTTTGCGCTTTTCAGCGGAGATGTTAATCAGGACGGCACGATAGATGCAACGGACCTGGCAATGATTGATAATGATGCCATAAATTTTTCCGGCGGATACATAAGCACTGATCTGGACGGCAACAATTTTGTAGATGCAAGCGACATGGCAATTGCAGACAACAATGCTTCAATGTACGCAAGCGTGATCCGCCCGTAACTTCAGAATAAAATCAAACCAATAATAAAAATGAAAATGAAACAAACAATCGCACAGGCCATCGCAATGCTGATGATGTTCATTAACATTGCACTTGCAGGCAACCCGCTTGAGATCAGGATAGAATCTCTAAGGCAAACAGCGCCCGACTGCCTGGAGTTTGACATAATTGCTGTCAACACAGGTGATGAAGACATCATGTACTCTATCGGACAGTACTTCCTTCAGTTCGATCCGTTCTTGTTAAACGGAGGAGAAGGAAGATATGAAATGATCAGCTCCGAACTTCCGGATAACTTTCGTCCGAGAAGCGCGAAGGCTGAAGACGGGATCCTGAAACTTGCAGCGAACATGATAAGCCATGACAAAGGCAATCTGCCGGTAATAAGAAAAGGCACTAAGAGCTTTCTCATCGCCCGTATGAAACTGCAGACAACTTCCGGCGCATTTGCAAACGTTGCGCCTGAGATACGCCTCACAAACAGCGACAGTAAGTTCATAACAAAGATCGGGATCTTCTCAAATAACGCAACATCAATAATCCCCTTCTCACTGCCTGAAGAGGAAGAAACTGATGTGAACACCGCGCCTGAATCCGTTGCCGGAAGTTTGCCGGAAGAATATGCTCTCTCGCAGAACTATCCGAATCCCTTCAATCCGGCAACGGTCATACGCTTTTCTCTCCCCCAGGAATCTGAGATCTCGCTGAGGGTGTATGATGTTTCGGGAAGAATGGTAAGAGAACTTGCGGCAGGCATGTACTCAGCGGGGTCATACTCAGTGACATTCAGCGGACATGATCTGGCAAGCGGAATGTACTTTTACAGACTTGAATCCCCCGGCTATACATCGACGATGAAGATGGTCCTGTTGAAGTGACGGGAATCCGGTCGGCAATTTCAAGCTCTGTCAACTTTTCGCTAAAAGTTTCTTTGGCAGGGCAATTGAGTGAGACTATTTTGCAAATACAACAGCCTGAGTGATGAAACCAAAATTCAAAAAGTTCTTTCCTGCCATCACTCAGGAGCGGCCGGCGGACGCTTCCGGTTACCCGGGCGGAAGTGTCCCTGCAGGCCGGGCAAATTTAAAATCATCAAACAGAAAACAAGTAAATGAAATCAAAAATGAAGATCCTGAGTAAGTTTCTGTGCATCATTGCACTGATGGCAATAGTTACAAGCAATCCCCTGCATTCACAGGAATCAGGGGAAGTGAGTCTGAACATTCCCTCAACCGGAGAAACTGTTTCAGACATTGCTCCGGAATTTGATGCAGAAGAAGTTTCGCAGATCGAAGATCAGATAAAGGTAGCAAGCGAGAGAAGCGACAGAATGCTTGCTTCCGGATTGGAGCGGAAGCTCGGCAGTATTCTGCCACGGCGTGAAACTGCCATGCCTGTTCCCGACAAAGCAATTGAGTTCGATAACTCCATGTCCGGAGAAGAGGCCGGCGACTGGGCGCAAGGAGCTCCCGTGATATTGAACGGCGCAGTGAACGATAATATTTCACAGTATCACAGGCAGATTGAAATGAAGAACGGCGAAGACGGAAACATCTATGTCGCCGTTAACAGACTGCAGAACGGACTGGTCTGGAAATCAAAAGTCGATGTTTACAGATCGTCCAACGGAGGAAAGACGTGGGTCAATTGTGCTTCAGTGCAGAGTTCGTCTTACTACACTTACAGCATAGCCATGACTGTCGAATCTAGAGATAATACAAATCCCGATTCCACACGTCTGAACCTGTTCTTTACGGGCAGTGCCAGCAGTTCCAACACCGCCGCGAAGCTCTACTATGCCACATTCAGACGAAACGGCACGGGCTACTACAGCGCCCTCATTGCCGAACCTTCAAGCGGCTTTTCCTTTCATTCATTGAGTGCAGTCAGCGACGGCGCTTTCTTCTCAAGCGCAACTTACTTTGGCGTCGTTGCCTGTGAATCCGACCTTACCGAGACTTCCGCCACAAGGATAAAGATATTCAGAACGACCAACTGGGGTTCCTCATTTACATTCGCAAGCATTCTTACCGGAGGAATTGACTATTATCCGAGCGCGCAGTTCTTCAACGGATCAACAGATGAAGTCTGGATCGCAGTTGAAAGGAGGGTGAGTTCGTCTGAAAAACAGATCAGACTTCTGAAGACTCCCTGGTCAGTAAGTTCATCATTCACAACATCATACATTACCACAGGTCTTTACAGGTACGAGAAACCCTGCCTCTCGGTAAAGCAGAATAATCCCTGTGACACTGCTATGATAACCTGCACCAGGAACAACATACCCGTCTATCACTATACGACCGATGCCAATACTGCGTGGGTGACAAATCTCGGAATAACAAGCAGTGCATCTCAGAACAAGGCGTTCACATGGTGCACATCTGTTCAAAGCGGAGAGAGGCCGTTCACGGTGCTTTTCGCCACCAACGATGGCCAGGAAGTGAGTGTCAGGGAATACGCGGCAGGCTCTCCGGCACTTAACATTCAGTTCATGGTAAATTCATATATATTCAGTCCGGTAATATCTCCTGTTTGCGTTACAAGGCAGACAATCGAAGGGACCATCAGCATGATCGCTTACGCCGGAGAAGACGGTGACAATGCTTACTGTGATTCTGAAGGCCATAAGTTCATCAGCCTCAAACTCTTGCCGCAGGGACTTTACAATCCGGCTTCCAATTCAATGACTGTGAACGATGTCGTTTCAATTGTGATAAAGGATAACAATGCACCCTACCAGACAATTGATTCCGTCAGCGCTATGATCGAACAGAACACAATGACCACAACCTCTGCCTATCCGACGGTAACTCCTGTGAAACTCACCAACCTGCAGGAAAACAACAGCTATTACATTGTGATAAGGCACAGAAACAGTATCGAGACCTGGAGCTCGGTTTGGGTGCCGTCATATCATGACACTATCACATATGACTTCACATCGGCTGCAAACAAGGCATTCGGAAGCAACATGGTGCAGGTTGACGCAAGTCCTTCAGTATTTGCAATTTACAGCGGGGACGTAAATCAGGACGGTACCATTGACGGCAGTGACCTGTCTCTGATAGACAACGACATCAGTTCATTCTCTTCAGGATATCTGTTAACGGATCTTAACGGAGATCAGTTTGTGGATGCAAGCGATGCGGCATTGGCAGACAACAACGCATACAGGTTCATAAGCGTAATGAGGCCCTGACCATATTCATCCGTCACTAAACAAAACAGCCCGGAGGACTGATTGTCTGCCGGGCTGTTTCACTTATTACTGAAGATCATTTGCCGTCCTGAGTCTCCGGAACCTCCGGAGTTTCAGGCGCTTTGGGTTTCTCAGTGTCAACTTCCACTTCAACATTTCCGTCCTCGCCGTACTTGAAATTGAACTTCATGTTGTTATTCATTTCCTTCATTGTCCTCTCAATTTCTGTTTTGGCCTTCTCAAGTTCCCTTTTCAGTTCATCGTTTCTGTCAAGCTCTGCCTCCTTGAGCTCCTTATGAAGCTCCTTCATACTTTCATTGAGTTCCTGCATGTCAATTCTTATCTCTTCCTTTCTTTCAGCATTCTCCTCCTTCAGATCCTTCTTGAGCTCTTCCATTTCTTTCTTGAACTCCTCCTTATCAAAATAGACAGCCGGTCCGTCGGTTGGGCTTTCAAACTCAAAATCGTAATCCCCGGGAAATGTCTTCACCTTTATCTTGAAATTCTTTTCCAGGTCATCGGCCCATTTCAGTGTGTCTATTGAGATGGTCTCAAGAACTTTCAGATTCTCAAGATTCTTTTCCAGATTCCTGTCAAGCTCCTTCATATTCTTCTCAAGCTGTTCGTTCACCTGTATCTGTATCTTCTCCACCCACTCCTCAATCTCTTTTTCATCAATAAAAGGAATGCTGTCTCGTGAGGGAACTCCCGGCGGCGGCGGAGCTATGACTATTGCCCTTGAGTAAACATTGTCCTTCAGTTCGCCTTCAAGCTGCGGAAGCAGATTCACAAGAGTCACAGCGTCCTTCGTTGTAGCTGAGTTGACTATTGTTGAGATGCAGGTCTGATCACATTTGCCGAAATCAAAATCGTAAAGCGCCTTCTTGATCAGCGGTGAAGTGCCTACTGCAAAAGGAGTGCCGACACCTTTGTCTTTCTTCGTCATAACGTATGTCCCTGCTGTTGCAACAGACTGCTTATTTCCGGAAGTGACTTCAACTGTTCCGGATTTTACAAAGAACAATCCGTCGCCGGTGTGGTCAACGGTCAGTTTGTATTGCCCTCCTTCATCCATCGCAATTGCAGAAGGAAGCATAACAGGTACGGGCTCCGCTACCTGTTTCATATCGGCGTCAATCGTTCCGTACTCAACGGAGAGCTTGTTCTTTCCGTCTTCACCTTTGACTATCATCAGCTTTGTGTTCGGCTCAATGATCACCTTCCCGATATCGGCAACATATATCTCGGCCCTGGAAGAATCGTTAGTAACTATGTATTCGCCGTCACGGATACTGTCGAGCTTTGCCATGGCTTCATTGCTAATGTAAGGATTGCCGCTTAGACTCGCGACTTTCCAGTATGAAGGCATTCCGAATACGTCTTGCTGTGTAAGCACCGGGATTCCCGGCCCGAGGCTTCTTACCGCAAGGTAGATCACTGCGGCTACAGCAGCAAAGATCGCGGCTGTAAAAGCATACCTGAACCTGTATATGAATCCGTTTGAATTCTTCGGATCTCTTGCCGCAGGGTAATTCTCAATCCTTGCCTTTTCTTGTTTGGCTCTGCCATCAACTTCTTTCCACAGTTCCTCTTTCCTTGCCGAACTCAGATATTCATAATTGCCCGAGAGCGTTCCAAGCTGAAGCTTGAGTTTGGACATGTCATCAAGGTATGCCTTGCATCCTTCGCAGGAGCTAATGTGACTTTCCATTATCTCTTTATCTTTCGGAGAGATCTCCCCTTCAAGATAGTCGTCGATCAGTCTCTCTGTTTCATCACAGAAGTTTCTGGTGGTCGGTTGATTTTCGCTCATTTTGATAATTCCTCTCTTAACAGTTTTCTTGCTCTGTGCAGATGGGCCTTTGAGGTACCTGTTTCTATGCCCATCATCTCCGATATCTCATGATGCTTGTAGCCTTCGATATCGTGAAGCACAAGGACTGTCCTCGCCTGTTGCGGAAGCTTTGCGATCGACTTTTCAAGGTCAATCCTTTGATCGGCGGCGTTGGATCTTTCAACAGGTACGTTCTCTTCATTCATTTCATTATCAGAATGAGGCCCGGATCCTGAAGATCTAAGGTGCATCAGGTACTTGTTCACGGCAATGCGGTGAAGCCATGTACTGAATCTGCACTCGTGTCTGAACGAAGACAGCTTCTCCCATGCGCTGATGAACACTTCCTGAGTCAGGTCTTCCGCCACATCCTTGTCAGCCGAGATGCGGAGGCAAAGTGCATGGATCCTCGAAACGTACTTACCAAAGAGGTCCCTGAATGCTTCCCTGCTACCGCCGGCGGATTCCTCTATAAGTTTTGAGTCTTCATCCGTCCGCCTGACAGATACGTTCAGCGTTACTGACTGCTGAGCCATTTCAGTCCTGTCCTTTACTGTTAAGATGCATCAAAATGGAAAATGGTTTAGATGAGGGTAATGTCTGCACAAATTTAGTGATTATGAAATCAAGTATCTGCTTACAGATACTTATACAATTCTTAACGAAGGCAGAAACTCAAAGTTTCAGACAGATTGCAGTTGCAAAGATCTGTTTTACCATCCGGAAGTTGAAATCAGCAGAATCTGAACCGTTATATTGAGCCCTTAAAGCGAACGCCGGAATTCAGACCCTGCTAAGATCACTTCAATATGTGTTCAATCAAGATTTTCAGGGGTGAATAGCATCCGAGACTGCAAAATGAAGTACTCTATTGACAATACAAACGGATATTGTTAGGTTAATTTAACCAAAGATTTGTGAACACCTGTTCCGGACAGCATATTGACTGCGGTCTGAGCAGAGAAGAAAATGCGATCTTCCCTCAACGGGAAGTATCCAATTTAACATCGGTTTATGAATTCTTTTATTAAAGGAATGGCAGATCATCACATCAGAAGCCCTACGGCTCCGTCCTCATTTTACAATCACTCGTCATTTCAATCATCATTTTCAAAACTTAAAGGAAGAAATATGAAACATCTAATTGCATTCACTTTATTGCTTTCTGTTTTGGCAATTGGCTTCTCAAACTCATTTGCTCAGGACAGTCCCGGAAAGTTTTCGGATGAACTGAAACTGAAATCAGTTTACATACCGGAGAAAACGATCTCAAGAGTCCCGCTGAGACTCGAGAATAACATCTTGTTCCTTACAAACTGTCCTCCAAGAGATAACGGCATTTGTGACCTGAAATATCCTCTCGATGCAACTTTTGTTGTACCGCTTTTTGATGGCGTCGGATGCAACGGCCCTGCAAATCCCTTGGATCCGCTTCAAAGAAACGACGATGACGTTACGCTGGCAATCCCTCTTGGTTTCAATTTCAATCTTTACGGAACCATTTACACAACATTATTCATAAATAATAATGGTAACGTATCTTTTGGAAACGATTTTTGTACATTCACTCCCTTTGCATTCCCGAGCGCAACTGCAGTACTTGTTGCACCTTTCTTTGCGGACGTTGACACACGAAATACTGCTAGCGGAGTTGTGTGGATGAAATCTGAAGCAAATCGTTTCACGGTTACATGGGACAGTGTCGGATATTTCGGAAATCATGCAGATAAGCTGAACACATTTCAGCTGATCATTTCGGACGGAACCGATCCCCTCGTAGGCATTGGAAACAATGTCTGCTTCAGCTACGGTGACATGCAGTGGACCACCGGTGATGCTTCAGGCGGTATCGGTGGCTTTGGCGGAAGTCCTGCGACTGTTGGAGTCAACAAAGGTGACGGCGTGACCTATGCAACACTCGGAAGATTCGACAGGCCCGGTAACGGTTACTGCGGGCCCGGCTGTGATTCAAATGGTGTCAGCTATCTTGACTGTCAGTCATTCTGCTTCAATGCATCAAACCAGGGAAATATTTGCCCGGTTGCACAGGGATTTCCTTCGGATACTGTAAGTATAATTGCAGGCAATCCGTACAATGCTCAGTATTCATTCTCAGCGCCTGAAGTTTCCCAGATAGTCTCAGGCGGGGTCAGCGGTGTTCCTCCCGGAATGAACGTAAATATCAATAACGGCATATCCTGCACATTCGACGTTTCGTGGAATCCTTCATGCACACAGGCCGGATACTATACGGTTTGCTTTACGGGAATAGACAATTTCACACTTCCGTGTACAACCACAGTGTGCGTTGTATATGAAGTTGACTGTCCTCTGCCGGTTGAAATGTCATCATTCATTTCAAACGTGACAGGAAGGGATGTAGAGCTTAAATGGACAACAGCTATGGAAGCCAACAATTCAGGATTTGAAGTTCAGAGGCTTGTTGCAAACGAAACATGGAGAAGCATCGGATTCGTAACAGGTTCCGGAAATTCAACTGTTCCGGTCAACTATTCATTCACCGAAAGAGGCCTTACCACCGGCGTTTACAAGTACAGGCTGAAGCAGGTTGATTTCAACGGTGAATTCCAGTATCATAACCTCCTTGAGGATGTTGTGATCGGAGTACCGGCAAGGTTCGAACTTATGCAGAACTATCCGAATCCTTTCAATCCGACTACAAAGATAGACTATGCGATCCCGTCGGACGGACTTGTCAGGCTTGAAGTATATGACGCAATGGGTAGGCTTGTTAAGACGCTCGTGAATGCAAACAAGACTGCGGGCTATTATACAATCGAGTTTGATGCATCACAGTTTGCCAGCGGCGTTTACTACTACAAGCTTAACATAATCGGACAAGACAACAACTCCGATACCAAGAGAATGCTGCTTGTAAAGTAAGGACATCGGAGTAAGATCAGTAAAGCAATACTGCGGCCCTGCTTTGAAATTCAGAGCAGGGCCGTTCTTATTAAATAAGCAAGAAGATATTGGAGGAGGAATATTGGCGTTGCCCGTAAATTTGCTCTGCCGGCTGTCTCCGCCTTGAGCAGTATTTCTTATTGCGACTATTACAGCAGGTATGATTATATTGCCGCAAGCAAGCATCAGCTTTATGTCACCAGTCCTCACATCCGCCTGTCTCTTCACACTTGCAGTCACAACAGCCGTAACTGCACAATACAGCAATCTGGACCGGAATGAATTTTCTTCATCTGTTCAGGGCTTTCAGTCTGCTCAGGAGTCAATCAGCGAATCTGCAAAGATGAAAGACCCCTCCATGAAATACTCATCTCAGATAATTGATAAGCAACTCAGGGATCTCTTTGTCAGGCAAAAAGAGTACTATCGCTTTGATCCGGTCGGAAGCCTGGGTGACAATATCCGATTCAGCGGATTCTACGAGAGATTTGCCTTCATAAGCTATTCGCCGAAGATGTTCATACGACCTTCAGATTTCATACAGATCTACTCGCATCACGAACTGCTCAAGGTTGTTGCTCTTGACAATGCCGGATCTGCCGGCACTGAAACCCTTATCGAGAGTCTGGTGCTCGTGGGAACGGAAGCTCTGGTTCGTCTTGCGGCAAGGGAGTCAACCTGGATCAGCGAGCTTGCCGCATTTGCCGTCAAGAACCTGCTAATGGAGCTTGCGCTCAGGCAGAAGCTAAGGAGCAGCAACAAGTCTTACATTCCATGGATTCAGGACGAGTCTTTCTATTGTTCAATGAGCATCAGATTCTGATCTATCCGTGTTTGCACAACTTAGGGTTCCGCACAAATTGAGTTTCAATTTCAATGTCATTTACAGATTTTCTGTAAATTTTAACTGATGTCGGCAAAGAAGAAGGATAATGCTTCGGAGAATGGCTCACCGAAAACACGCAAGGCTTTCGCGAAACTGCTGAGCTTTGATGAAAGCCGTCCGTTTGATCTGCTTGGACCGAAGTATGATGACAAGGAAAAGAAGGTTACAATTACCGCATATCTCCCGCTTGCAGATTCGGCAAAAGTAAAGATCCGCGGTTCGGGCAAGACGCTGAAAATGAAGAAGGCGCTTGATGAGGGTGTGTTCATTGCTGAGCTCAGTAACATTCCCGGAATTCCTGCTTACAGGATTACATGGAAGAACGGCGGCGGTGAAATATTCACACATCACGATCCTTATGCGTTCACTCCTGCGCTTGGAGAAATGGACATCCACCTTCTTGGTGAGGGAAATCATTTCAAGAGCTTTGAGAAGCTCGGTTCAAAGCCGGCCGTATCAGACGGCGTGAGAGGAGTCAACTTCATTCTCTGGGCGCCGAACGCAAAGTGTGTAAGCGTGGTTGGAGAATTCAACGGGTGGAAGGAAGGCATGCATCCGATGCAGAAGATTAATGAATCGGGTTACTGGGGATTGTTCATACCGGAGCTGAAGGAAGGCGCTCTTTACAAGTACGCTGTAAAGTCGAAGGCAAATCATGTAACGATGCGGTCCGATCCCTACGCTTTCCGCTCAGAGCTCAGGCCCGGAAATGCATCAATCGTTAAATCACTTAAGGGTTACAAGTGGCGGGACAAAGAATGGATGAAGGAAAGGAAGAAGGCGGCTTCTTCGATGAAGAATCTCGGAAGAAAACCTGTTTCGATCTACGAGGTTCATCTCGGTTCCTGGAAAAAGGATTACGATAACGCTGACTTTCCAAGCGAGTGGGGATTCAAGAATTACCGGCAGCTTGCGCACGAACTTGTTGATTACGTTAAGGCGATGAACTACACACACATCGAACTTCTGCCGGTCATGGAGCATCCGCTCGATATCTCATGGGGCTATCAGGTTGTGAATTACTTTGCACCTACAAGCCGTTACGGCACGCCGGAAGACTTCATGTACTTTGTTGATCATTGCCATCTTAACGGTATCGGAGTGATACTCGACTGGGTTCCTTCGCATTTTCCCACAGATGTTCACGGACTGGGAGAGTTTGACGGGAAAAGGATCTACGAATATGCGGACCTTCGTAAGGGATTTCATAAAGACTGGGGTACATACGTCTTCGATTACGGCAGGAACGAAGTTGTCAACTTCCTTATATCAAATGCTCTGTTCTGGATGGACAAGTATCATGTTGACGGACTCAGGGTTGATGCCGTTGCTTCAATGCTTTACCTTGACTATTCCAAGAATGCCGGAGAATGGGTCCCGAACATTTACGGAAGCAACGAGAATCTTGAAGCGATCGCATTTCTGAAGAAGCTGAATGATACAGTGCACAAAAATTTCAAGGGCGTGATGATGATCGCAGAGGAGTCAAGCTCATGGCCCGGGGTCACTCAGCCGGTTCATCTTGGCGGACTTGGGTTTGATATGAAATGGAACATGGGATGGATGCATGACATACTCGCGTATTTTTCGATGGATCCTATCTTCAGAAAATTTCATCACGGCAAACTTACGTTTGCTATCTGGTATGCTTTCAATGAGAAGTTTGTTCTGCCGCTTTCGCATGACGAAGTTGTTCATCTTAAGAAGTCCGTGGTTGAGAAGATGCCGGGTGACACATGGAACAAGTTTGCAAACCTGCGGCTGTTGTTCGGATTCATGTTCGGGCATCCCGGAAAGAAACTGAACTTCATGACGAACGACATTGCTCAGTACAGGGAATGGAATTCGGAAGCGCAGATGGACTGGGAAGCTCTCGACTTTGAATACAATTCCAAGTTTCATGATTATTTCAGCGAGCTTAACAGGCTTTACCGGGAAGAACCCGCTCTTCACGAAGATGATTTCGACAGTTCCGGATTTCAGTGGATCGACTTTTCAAATTCCGACGAGTCAATAATAAGTTTTGTAAGATACAATCTTGACAAGAGCAGGATGCTTCTATTCACATTCAACATGACTCCGGTTGTAAGAAAAGATTACGTCCTTGGTGTGCCTTTTCACGGCTTCTACAGAGAGATCCTCAACAGTGATGCCGAAAGGTTCGGCGGAAGCAACGAAGGCAATCTCGGGGGCGTGCATTCCGAAGAAGTTCCGAGATTTGAATTTCCTTTCTCGCTCAAGGTCACTCTTCCTCCGCTTGCAGTGAATCTGTATCTGTATGAAGAAGACTCGACCGATAACATCCCGGAAACTCCGGAACTCACTGAAGTGGAAACTTCAGAGGCCGGGCAAACCGGAACTGATGATCCGGGGATCATACCTGTTTCCGGACAGACCGCTGAAACAGAAGCTGCAGTTGATGAAACTTCTCCGGAGGAAGATGAATCCGCACAAGCTATGAACAAACGCGGCGAAGAGGATGAAATGGGCGAGAAGATCCGCGAGATACTGAAGAAGATCAGAAAGAAATGAAGACGGGCATGCAATTTCGAAAACCAATCAGAATCAATGAATGACATTTCAAAATTCCTGAGCAGTCTCAATCTCACAGTTGACGAGATCGGTGCAAAGGAACGCGCGGCAATGCTTGCTTCGAGAAGCATCAAGAGCGAAAGTAAGGTTGAAGGACTGAAGCTGGCGATCTCAATGATCGACCTTACAACGCTTGAGGGAAAGGATTCCGAAGGCAAAGTGAAAGCAATGTGCAGAAAAGCGGTGAACCCCATGCCGGGCAACAAGGATATCCCGCACGTTGCGGCGGTTTGCGTTTACCCTAACCTGATAAAAGTTGCCAAAGAGTGCGTTGATGGGACAGGCGTGAAGGTTGCATCTGTAGCCACTTCATTTCCATCCGGGCAGTATCCGCTAAAGCTTAGACTTGAAGATACCAAGCGCGCCATTTATGACGGTGCGGATGAGATTGACATGGTGATCTCCCGCGGTGAGTTTCTTGAAGGGAATTACCAGCTTGTTTTCGATGAGATCCGTCAGGTGAAAGAGGCCTGCGTTACAGCATCCGAGCAGTTAAGCATTAAGACAGGGAAGAAGGTTGACGCGCATCTTAAAGTGATACTCGAAACCGGAGAACTTGAAACATATGACAATGTGAGAAAGGCAAGCTTCATAGCTATGGCGGCGGGAGCGGATTTCATCAAGACGTCAACAGGAAAAATTCAGCCGGCCGCAACACTTCCTGTGACTCTGGTGATGCTGGAAGCCATAAGGGACTTCCATGATGAAACGGGAAAAGTGATCGGAATGAAGCCGGCTGGAGGCATCAAGACGGCAAAGGATGCGCTTGCATATCTTGTGCTTGTGAACGAAACACTTGGAGAAAAATGGCTCACTCCCGATCTGTTCAGGATAGGAGCGAGTTCGGTGCTCAATGACATTCTGATGCAAATTCAGAAGCAGAAGACCGGATACTATCAGTCAGCGGATTACTTTACGAATGATTAGAACCTTGCTTGCATATCTTTCCGTATTACACGCCCTCACATTTGCTGTCTCCATTTCAGCCTCAGCAGATGAAGTTGTTAAGCAGATTATTTGTAACGGCTTCAAGACAACTCTTGCTTATGATTCCGAAAGCTTCTTCGGCGGAACAGTTTCGGTTGAGGACAGCAGGGGAAGGGTTGTATTCCGTGATGAAGCATTTTACTCCTCGTGTTACTTTGATACGCTCACTGATGTGGACGGGAACGGTGTGAAAGAACTCATAACAGGTCTAAGTATGGGAGCATCACCGTATGTGTGGAGTGAGCTTCTCGTCTTTAATTTCTCTGATGACAGTCTCAAAGTGTTTTCCGTTACAAACGGTGAACTAAGGTTTGCCGGTGATGGGAATGCTTACTTCAGTTCAACCATCCGTCTCAGCCCCGCATATCTCGGCGCATTGTATGAGTATCCGATCATCTGCAAAGGAGGCAGAATGTTAGTTCCCTTCGGTGATGATCTCATTAAGTTCAGCAAAGACATAAAGTTTGATGAGAACTATTACCGGGAGGCAATTCAGAACTTCGAAAATGAAATTGATGAATGCATGAACAGGCAGGACTATTTGTCTCTTTTCGAAGTTTATCTGATCACCTCGGTGTTTTCAGGCAGAAGAGGATTTGCTGAGGAGTTTATGAGAAAGACTTACAAGTGCGAAGATACAGGTGATGCAGTCAAAGAGGCCGGCCAGTATGCAGATTCCATACTCAACGAGATGAAAAAGGACGACTTTGTTTACCGAAAGGATTAATCCAATTTGAAGAGCGCAATAAAGAACCTCCTTCCTGATTCAGGCAGAAAAAATCTGTCGAAACAGTTCCACAGAATCAGGAATCTCGGCCTTGACCATAATCCCGGAGAAGACCTCGAAGCATTGCGGAAGAAGATGAACCTGTATTTCAAACTCTTTCCGGCACAAAGGAAGCAGTATCAGAAGGAACTGGACTTCATCAATCACCGCTCGGATCCTAAGCATAAATTCTCATTCATTCTGCCTTACGAATTCATTCACAGGCATGACATCATGAAGGTTGATGTAAATATGGATGAAGACGCAGGACTCCTTTACGTGTCTCACAACGGGCAAAGGTTGTATTACAGCTGGGAGCATAAGATACCCGGGAAGGTGGCTTACACATATAACAACATCTGTATCGAGCAAAACGAGAATTCACCGCACAGATATCTCACAGAAAAATTCAATGTAAGTGAGGGCGATACGGTTCTTGACATAGGTGCGGCAGAGGGGAACTTTGCACTTGATGTTGTGGAAAGGGCAGGACGCGTCATAATATTTGAAACTGACGAGAAGTGGATCGAAGCACTGAGGCATACTTTCAAACCGTGGAGAGACAAGGTTGAGATCATAAACAAGTTTGTTGGCGACAAAGACAGCGGCGACACAGTAACGCTGAGAACAGTGCTGAACGGGACAAAGGCGGATTTCATCAAGATGGACGTTGAGGGAGCGGAGAACAGCATACTCAGATCATCAAGAGATCTGCTTGAATCTTCGCACGGCCTTCGGCTTGCGGTCTGCACTTATCATGCCGACGGCGATGCAGGGGAAACTGAAAAGATCCTGAAGTCATGCGGATATGAATGCAACTTCTCAGACGGTTATATGCTGTTCATCTTCAGCCACATGAAGCCGCCGTACTTCAGGAAGGTGCTGATGAGGGCGGAGAAGTCCGTCTGATCTTAAAACGTGTCACGCAAAACTGACCCGGCCTATACCTATGCGGCGCAATTCCCCGTCCCCATAACCGCGCAGAAATTCCCCACGCAGGTTATCATACCTTATACAAAAATGCGAACCGGTAATTTGAAACTTCCGTAAAGAAGTTGCTCCGGCCGGATCCTGAATTGAGTACGATTTCAGGGAGTTTCAGATGTCAGATTTCAAAATTCTGTCCCTAAAAAATCTGCTCAAAAACCTTCATAACAATCCAAAATCGAACTTTTCCTGAATTGCCTGTCTTCATCACACACCTGTTTTGCCATGCAATTTCTCAAAAAATGTCTTTGACCGGGTAAGTCATTTCCTATATGTTCCATTAAAATCGGACAGGGGCATTTGCTCCTGTTTAAGGAGACAGAAATGAAAACGCAAATGAATAAACTGAGAGCCATACCGGTATTGCTTATTCTTGCATTGGCAGTTAGCGGCATTACACTGTCTGACAAACCGGCAGACCTCAGAGGACTTTCATACAAGCATCTTGATGCCAATAACATAAGAACTCCCGTCTGGAATGTCGGGATGTTTGACAGAGAGAATATGGGACTTCCGGGATTCAACTGGCCAAAAGACTCAAACGCCTTTGCAGTTTACTTCAGCGGACTATGGATAAGTTGTAAGGCAGGTGATTCTATCAGAGTATCACAAGCCTATTACAATACACAATTCAGGCAGGGTTATTTCGATTACGCCACACAAACTCCGATGGGGTTCGATGATTCCTTATACAGGATATACAAAGTTTCGCCGCAGTTTCCAAACGGCGACGGACAGGAGATTGATCCCTGGTCGAAGTGGCCCGTGAATCAGGGCGCTCCATGGATTGACGTGAACGGTAACGGAACATATGAACCGCCTGCTGACTATCCTGTCATGAAGGGTGATCAGAACCTGTTTTGTGTATTCAACGACGGTTATCGCGATTCAGTAACAGCTTTAAGATCAACTTTGCCTCTGCGAGCTGAAGTCCGCTTGTATGCATATGCAAGGGCTAATCAGCCGTGTGCGGATGCAGTTCATTACGAATGGAAGATCATAAATAAGGGAAGAAGTCTATGGACGGATTTCAGCGCCGCGATCTTTTCAGACATAGACCTTGGCACAGCAAACAATGACCTGGCCGGAACTGACTCGGCGCTCGGGCTTGTGTACGGCTACAACGGTACGCCTACCGATCCGGTCTATGGTTCCAATCCCCCGGCAGTGGGAATTGTTGTTAGTTCGGCAGAAGGTCATCCTGCAAACCGCGCTGACTTTGCCACAAGATGGCGATGCCCGTTTGACTGCCCGTCAGACTCTCTCGAATACTACAGAGTAATGCACGGATTAAGAGCTGACGGTAACAGCTGGATCAATCCTTATACAAATCTTCAGACAAAGTTCTCTTTCTCGGGAGATCCGGTTTCACAGTCGGGCTGGAGAGATTCGCTTCCCGGAGAAAGATATGTTACGATAGGCTCGATCTTCGGCAATGTTCCCCCGCTCGACACAATTCAGTTCAATACAACAAGCTTCATCAAGCGCGGGACATCAAACCTCAACAGCATTGCCGAACTCAGGAACTGTGTAAACTCTGTCATCAGCATTAAGAAAAACGAATCACAGATTCCTTCTGATTTCACGCTGTATCAGAACTATCCAAATCCGTTCAATCCGGTTACTACGATCAGGTATGATCTCAGGATCGCAGGTGAAGTGTCCGTTAAGATTTACAACATGCTTGGGAAAGAAGTTGCTGATCTTGCTAACGGGTTTCTGAATGCCGGAACTTATGAAACAACTTTTGATGCGGCAGGTTTGCCAAGCGGTGTTTACTTCTATCGTATGGAATTGCTTTCCACAGGGATCAGCGGAGCTAAACAGCTTTCTGCAGTCCGAAAAATGGTAATCGTAAAGTAGAGGTAGGCAATTCAACTTCTGTATAAGTGAAATCTCAGTGAGATGAAAACCGTGTTTATGATAATGATGTTGCTCTCTTCTCAAACCTGCGCAAGGCTCTCAGAAGCATGGACAAGGATCTACGATGGTCCGGGGAAGCGATGGGACAATGCAGTTGCATGTATTACGGATGACCATGGTAATGTCTATGTCGCGGGAAACAGCACAAACACATACGGTAAGAGTAACTTCATTCTGCTCAAGTACACATCCTCAGGACTCCTTGAGTGGGAATCAAAGTATGTGCGTCAGAATTACGACGACGTATGTGAAACGCTCACGAGAGATTCTGACGGCAATTTCTATCTTGCCGGATATCAACGATACTCAGACCGGCTGGTGACAGTGAAGATCAATGCAGGCGGAAAACCGGTCTGGGAAAGGATTTTAAGCGGATTCTTACTTGACCCTTATCCGATAACTGCGGTGACTGACCGGGATAACAATGTCATAGTCAGAGGAGATGATTTTATATACGGTACCATCATTGCAAAGTATGATTCATCCGGGGTAGAATTGCTGCAGAGGAGATTTGTGGATTTTGTAAGCTACTTTGAAGCAATCTATCTGGCAATTGACTAGGAGGGCAATCTCTTGCTGGTGGGACATGTTTACTCGGGATGCGATGACATCTGCGTCATGTAGTTGACTCCGCAGGGAGATTGTCTCTG
>CAZTQR010000023.1:0-45797 GCA_964615795.1 uncultured Ignavibacteriaceae bacterium | reverse complement strand
AGACAGGTGTCCTGACGCAAACAGTTAACATGTGTCGGGACGAAAGTCCCGACACCACAAAAGAAAATCAATGCCGCTTGGCAGAACGAATGATCAGCTGAACAAGTGATATGATAATCATGATTATCAATACCGGATAAATGAAAATCAGATCGGCGCGGATCAAGGCACCTTCCGGCGGTTCCATTGATGCCCATATCCTGACTATGATTTCCCACACAAGATATAAGACGATCAACAGCAATGTGGCTTTCTGTATTTTGGTAAGATTCTTCATACAACAGAATCAGTAAGATACGATCTTGTCAATCACCAACTGCCAGGCGGCCTCACCGGGTTTAAGCTTGTACTGAATTTGTTTTGTACCTCCCGATGGAGCGGCATTTGCATCTTCCGGTTTAAACACCGGGAATCTTCTTACAAGTGTGTTTTCCACAATTGCAAAGTCGTCTTTTCCACCGTAACCCTCCGCTGCTTCTTTGTTATCATTAATATTCGGGAAATTGATCTGCGATACTGATTTGCCGTTGTTGACAGCATATCCTATCACATTTCCAAACCTCCCCGTCCCCTCTGATTGCGCATAAATGTAAATCTCCGGTGAACCGTCCGAGTTCAGATCGGCGATCTCCGCATCGTTTACAAATCCGTCAATTGTATGGGTTATGGGTTTGTTATCTGCTTTAAGCCCTGACGGAGTTACAGTCATCTTCTTTCCGATAACTTCAATGAAAAATGTAATGTCGCTGCCCTTCAGGTTGAGTGTCTTTGTGTAAGCTGTCTTGTCTATCTGGCTCTGGTCCAGCTCCTGATCGATCTTCTGGTATGTTCCTGCAAGGCTTCCTCCTCCGCGGCAAAAATAAGTAAGCACAATGTCCTTATCATTACCGGCCGAAATGGTCAGGTTATTGCCGCTGAATTTAAGGATCATTGTTCCCTGGGATTCGTTGGAAATCAATTCATTCTCCCCGGTAACAGAAGCAATCCCGTCATAGGTACAAGAAGGTTTCATTTTGTCAGCTCTTGAGCGGACCGAAACCATAACACTTCCTTTGGTGTAAGGCAAGATCTTTACAGATACCCAGTCAGCTCCTGATGAACGGTCTTTGTAGCTGTCATCAACATAACTCCCGTAGTTACTTACATTGAAGTCTGTGGGACCTGCATTGTTTACAACAGTATCCTTTGAAATAGATTTTTGCTCGGAAGAGTCTTTAGAATTTCCGGCATTTGAAATCTTCTTATTGGATTCTTCTTTGCTACAGCTCAGAAGAACCCCAAACATTAAAACCATTACTAAGACCCTGATCATATCAAGAAACTGTTTGAATTAATTGAAAAAATTTTTACTTCTGATGAATAATTCCGCTTCATGCTTTCTTAGAAAACTTCCCCGTGATGTTTGATTCAAGTCCGACGCAGATACATATAGAAATATGCCGGTTTTGACGGAGATTAACTGACTGTCTTAAAGCAGGTACGACGGCACTTATTTCCTTAAGGAGGAAACTGCGCCGCCGACCTTCACCCAATTTAACCAAACTAAATTTTCAATGAAACTGCCTATCAAGAGCAAAGAGCTTACTTGACAAGCAACATCTTTTTTACTGAGCTGTTTGCACCTGAAGTAAGCCTGTAGTAATACAGTCCGCTTGACAAAGAGGATGCATTCAGATCCACACTGTAATAACCCGCAGACTTGAATTCGTTCAGCAAGGTCATTACTTCCTTTCCCGAATTATCATAAACAGAAAGCTTCACAACGCCATCGTTTGGAAGCTGATATCCAATCTTTGTGGAGGGGTTGAAAGGATTCGGATAGTTTTGCGTCAGTTCAAATTTTTCGGGAACGCCTATTACAACTTCGTTGCTCAGATTGAAGTACTCGAAGTTACCGTTATAGTCGATCTGCTTAAGCCTGTAGCTGTAACTGCCCGTATTGAGACCCCTGTCAGTGAAAGCATAGCTTTGGCTTGTTGAAGAGGTGCCAGATCCTGTCACATTGCCGACGCTTGTCCATACTCCGTTTTGTGAGGATCTTTCTACATCGAATCCTGCATTGTTGGTTTCGGAAGTTGTTGTCCAGTTCAGAATTACATCTCTTCCGCTCACCAAAGATGTAAATGAAGCCAGCTCAACGGGAAGCACATTGTTATTCCATGCCTGATCGACATAAATTCCGTCGATGTAAGTATCCGGGTTGGAAATTGATGTTTTGGGAAGGAACAATCTGCTGAGGTCCGGTGCATCGGGGCTTCCGGCGGTTGTTGTTGGACCTACATCAGGAGTAGGTTCAATGCTTGGAAGAGGATTAGTATTGTCAAAAACAAATAAGCTTACTTCATCATCGGTGCCTGATCCGGTTTTGAATTCATACTTTACAATTATGAGATAAGTTCGAAAAAGATTTAGATTAGAGCTGGTATATGCATAACCAGTACCGCTGGTTTTGCCTATTCCAAGCTTGAAAGTCGAACCCTGACCATCTATAGCCAGAGAGGCATAGGTTTGAATGTCTGTACCTTGCAAAGTAAGAAATTCTACATCCGCAGGAGCTGCAACGGCTATTGCACTAAGCATAAAAGAAACGTAAACAGCACCGGAGTTCACCGAAGGGGTCAGTAAGGCATAATTGTCTTCTCCGGTTCCCCCAGTCAGGTAACCCGTATTTCCAACTCCTGATCCGATATAACCAGGAAATGTCAAACCCGGGATTGCTGCGTAATTAGGGTTTTGTCCTGAATCACTGGCTATGAACCATTGAGGTGTAGATGAGAATGGAGTACTGTTAGGATACTCAAAATTCTCAATGAAGATCTGAGAATTAGATTTTGAAGAAAAAAGGAGCAGGAAGCAAAGCAGGAAGATCTTTTTCATGGCTGTTTGTTTGTTTTGAAAACTTAAAAGGGACAAAAGATTCTGACCGGAAGAGTGGCCAATTACAAATTGGGGCAGTAAAATGTCAACAAATCAGTTTTATATCAATCAAATTCTAATCTTGGTTTTCACAACTAATAACAAAGGACTATCCCGAAATTATTTGATTTTCAGAGAAAATATCGTATTATTTATGTAGCATTTTCACAACTTAACTTCATTTAATAATGCATTCCCTGGCAGGCAGCAATTTGGTTGGTTTGCTTAAGACTTTGTCTTCTGAAGAAACAGACAGATTTGATAAGTTTGTGCAGTCACCTTACCACAACAGTATAGCCAATCTCAGGAAACTATTGCCGGAAATCAGAAAGCATGCACCGGAGTATGCGGGTGAGAGGTTCAGCAGGGAGGAGGTATGGAAGGGTATCTTTCCCGGTAAGAAATTCAATTACGGAATACTCAAAAATCTCATACATGAACTTACAGTCCTTTTACAGAAGTTTCTTGTAGCCGAGGCAGTTGAAAGCAACGCAAACCTCAAAGAGAGATTGCTTATAGAACAGCTCATAATCCGTGATGCCGGAAGCTTGTCAGAAAAGAAGCAAAGAGAGCACTGGAAAAAATTCAATACGGGAAAAGATCCGGACAGCAAGTATGCAATTCAGGAATCATACCTCGATGCCTCGAATATCTTCTGGTTGAAGACATCATATGACAAGATCAGGAAACTGAAGATACCAGGAGCGAGCGAATATTATCTGGGCGCCGCCTATTCCACGATATCATACTTCTCAATTATATGTAATGAATACAATAACGCTGTAGCAGACAGCGCTGCGTCCGAAATTATACTCGATAAGCAGATTCCTGTAATGATCGCCAAAGCGCTGAACTCAGGTCCAATGGATGAGATCCTGGCGGAACTGAGGAAACATTCCGATAAGGATCACAGGGTTCTTGATACCCTTGTTGCTTTAAACAAGGCTCAGATACATGAGGGTAATGCTGAATTGTTCAATGAATTCCGGTCAAAGTTGACTGAGAATGCAGAACTTTTCTCGAAGAAGGATCTGAAAGATATCTATAACAATCTTACAAGTGTCCAGTTGTTATTGGATGGATATGAAGTAAATGTTGGTGAAGAAATGCTGAAGAATTTTGATCTCATGCTAAGATTCGGAATTCTGGCAGATGACAATGGCAGGATGAATTCAATGTACTACTACTATTATATGATCTGCGCGTTCAGAAATCTGAAATTCGAAAGAGTGGCTGAGTTCGCCGACAGGTTTCTGACTGTCACTGACGGGGATGATTCCGGCAACCTTGATAATCTGACTTCCGCATTGATTGCGTTTGGCAAAGGCGAATTCGACCTTGCCCTGAGCGGGATCTCTAAGATGAAACAGGCGGCAAGATACATTGATTTCTTTATCCGGGAGTTCCGGGCCTGTTGCTTCTATGAGCTGAATGCGGAGGTCTATTTCGAAAGGGAACATCAGGCATTGCTCAGTTTACGGAAGGATTATGAACTGCACTTTCCTAAGTTGACAGGAGATCTCAAGTTTCACTTTCAAGCAATAAGAAAGTTGTTTGACCTCAGAAAAGAATTTGACGTTGTATTGTACAGAAGTGTTACAGGAAGACTGAAGAAGTCCAGAGTCTGGATTTCCCGCAAACTGGCGGAGATCGAAAAGAACCAGAATACGGGAAGATGATCCTCTTTTCTTCTCCGGGCAAGTTCCCTTCAGCATTACATTTCCGGAAACACACACAACCGGGAAAGTCCGGAGTACAAAAGAAAAGCCCGCGCAATACTGCACGGGCCGGTCGGGTTTCACTAACTTGGTAATTTCTTACTGTCCCAGATATGTCTTGAGCGCCTTGCTTCTTGAAGCCTGTCTCAGTCTTCTGATCGCCTTTTCCTTGATCTGCCTCACTCTCTCGCGTGTCAGCTTGTACTTGTCGCCGATCTCCTCCAATGTAAGCGGGTTCTCTTTTTCAAGTCCGTAATACAATTTGACAACTTCCTTCTCCCTTTGGGAAAGTGTATCAAGCGCCCTTTCGATCTCGATCCTCAGCGAATCTTTCATGAGATTTACATCGGGCATCTTCTCCTGCTTGTCAGGCATGATGTCTATCAGTTTTGTGTCTTCCCCGTGAATGCTAGGGGCATCTACAGAAACGTGGCCTCCTGAATTCTTCAGCGTTTCCTGCACTTCCCAGATGCTCATGTCAAGCTTCTCAGCTATCTCAAGCACGTTTGGAGCACGCTCGTTCTGCTGTTCAAGTTCGCTTATTGTCTTGGCGATCTTGCTCTTTTGCTGTACAATGTTGAGCGGAAGCCTTACTACCCTCGACTGTTCTGCAAGAGCCTGCAGTATTGACTGCCTGATCCACCATACTGCGTATGAAATGAATTTGAATCCTCTCGTTTCATCAAACTTCTTGGCGGCTTTGATCAGTCCGAGGTTGCCCTCGTTGATCAGGTCATTCAGGGAAAGACCCTGATTCTGATACTGCTTTGCCACGCTGACCACAAACCTCAGGTTTGCCTTGACCAGTGCGTCAAGCGCCTTCTTGTCTCCCTTCTTGATCCTCTTCGCATATTCAATCTCCTCCTCAACCGATAAGGGCGTTGTCTTGCTGATCTCTTTCAGATAGATATCAGTTGACTGGTTCTCCCTGCTTGTGTACTGTTTCCCTAATTTCATCCGGGTTTATTTTTGATTACTGAATTGTATTTCCTTATTACTTCCTGCCTGCTTATGAGTTTTACGCTGAACTTTTCCGAAAGTGACAAGTATCTGCAGGTGTCGTATGTTACCAGCGGAAGCTTCGTTTCAGAGCACATGGTCATCACAAACACATCCCTGAAATTGCACTCTTTGCCTGAAACTGACTCCTTCAGAACTTCAGACATTTTCTCGGAATATCTGTAAGGCATTCCCAGCAAACCTGTGCCGTAAAATGCCCGCTTCGCAGATTCTTTCTGCTCTTTTGTATCGCAGGCTGAAAGGACTTCCGCGATATTCACCACGCCTGTAAAGCAATGGTCAAATACCGTCATGCACTTGATTAAGAAAGAACATTTGCCCGATGCTGAACTAAGATGATCTGCAAATACCGGGCTGTCAAGAAACGCTTCCTTGCCGGGCTTCATCCGGCATTCATTGCCTCATCAACCCTCTTCATAAGATCCGTATTCCGAAAAATTCCCTGTGAATGCACTAAAAGCCCGACAATATTCTCGTCGAGCTTTAGTTTCTCCTGAAGATACTTGATCCGTTCATTCTTTACGGAAACTGCTGGTTGCAGATTTTCCGAGGGCTTCTTTTTAGGCATCCCTTTCTCCGCGGGATAATTATTGAAGAACTTATTCGATAACGCCGAGCAGGTCTATCTTGTCCTCTTTGTGCAGAGTGACTATCGCTTTCTTCCTGTCTGCCCTGTATCCTGCAAATCTTCCTTTCCGCGTCATCTGTGACTTGCTCTTTCCCTTTGCAACGATTGTCCTGACTTTGGAAACACGTACGTTGAACTTCTTTTCAATTGCTCTTGCTATCTCTATTTTGTTTGCATCTCTGCCAACTTCAAAAGCATACTGATTCAGATTTTCCTGCAGATTGGTATTCTTCTCAGTTACAAGCGGCCTTACAAGTATTGTCTTCATTTATTCTGCCTCCTCCGCGCTTTGATTGGTCAGATTCCTGCACAGTGATTCCACCGCAGACTTCTGCATGAGTATCATTTTATTGTCAAGAAGGTCGTACGTGGCCGCCTTGTCGGAGATCTTCACATTGAGCTTCTCGATGTTCCTTCCCGACTTGTAAACATTGTCGTTCTTTCCGCCAAGCAGCAACAACGTCTTTGTTTCGTGAAGCTTCAGAGATTTCAGAATGTTGAAAAGGTCCTTTGTCTTCGGTGATTCAAACGTGAAATCCTCCACCACCATGATCTCATTTCCTTTTGCTTTGAGGCTGAGTGCACTTTTCCTTGCAACTCTTGCCGCCTTCTTAGGGATCTTGAGTTTGTATGTGTGTGGCTTAGGCCCGAAGATAGTGCCGCCGCCAACCATTACCGGTGACCTGCTTGTACCTCTTCTGGCATTTCCCGTTCCCTTTTGCCTGAAAGGCTTCTTTCCGCCTCCGCTTACTTCGCTCCTCTCCTTTGACTTGTGAGTTCCCTGCCTCTGATTTGACAGATAAGTTCTCACTGCCTGGTAAACAAGATGTTCATTCGGAGTCTCGAGTTCAAACACTTCACCGGGAAGATCAACCGTTTCACCGGATTCGGTTCCGTCGAGCTTATAAACCTTGAGTTTCATTATTCGTTATTTATAGATTTCAACCAATCCGGTCTTTGAACCCGGGACTGCGCCTTTCACAAGTATGAGGTTAGAGTCACCGAAGACCTTCACGACTTTGAGGTTTCTTACCGACACCTTGTCGCCGCCCATTCTTCCTGCCATTCTCTGACCCTTGAACACGCGTGACGGAAACGAACTTCCGCCGATCGATCCCGGCGCTCTTTCCCTGTCGCTTTGTCCGTGCGTTCTTACACCACCGCCGAATCCGTGCCTTTTTACAACTCCCTGAAAGCCCTTGCCCTTGGAAACACCGGTTACTTTGACCGTATCGCCTTCCTTGAACATATCAACTTTCACCACATCACCTTCCTTAAGATTCTCATGCTCAAAATCCCTGATCTCCTTGAGGTGCCTGAGCATCGGGAGCTTGTGCTTTTTGAATAACCCTGCTTCGGGCTTGGTGGTGTGCTTTTCCTTCTTTTCCCCAAAACCAAGCTGAACGGAATTGTATCCGTGCTTATCCGCGGTCTTGACGCCGGTTACGTAGCATGGCCCTGCTTCGATCACTGTGCAGGGTACATAACTTCCGTCTTCCGTAAAGACAGAGGTCATCCCTATCTTCTTTCCGATAATGCCAATCATCTGTAAATGCCCTGGTTACTTTTATACTTTGATCTCAATATCGACACCGCCAGGTGGATCAAGCTTTGTCAGCGCCTCAAGAGTCTTGTTTGACGAGTTCAGTATGTCAATCAGTCTCTTGTGCGAACGCGTCTCGAACTGTTCACGCGACTTCTTATCCACATGCGGCGACCTTAGTACCGTGTACACATTCTTCTTTGAAGGAAGCGGGATCGGACCGCTGACGATGGCGCCTGTCTGCTTAATGGCCCTTATGATCCTTTCCGTCCACTTGTCGAGAAGCGTATGGTCGTATGACTTCAGCTTGATTCTTATCTTCTGTGATGCCAATTTTGCTTCGTTTAGAATTATTCAATGATCTTTGTTACAACACCTGCTCCAACGGTCCTTCCGCCTTCTCTGATAGCGAACTTGAGTCCTTCTTCCATGGCGATCGGGCTGATGAGCTCAATTATGAGTTTGTCAACATTGTCACCCGGCATTACCATCTGAATGTTCTCCGGAAGATGTACAACACCGGTAACGTCAGTGGTTCTGAAATAGAACTGCGGCCTGTAGTTGGTGCTGAACGGTGTGTGCCTTCCGCCTTCTTCCTTTGAAAGCACATAGACCTGAGCTTCGAATTTCTTGTGCGGAGTGATGCTTGCTGTCTTCGCAAGTACCATTCCTCTTTCGATCTCCTTCTTGTCAACGCCTCTGAGAAGAAGGCCGCAGTTGAATCCTGCTTCGGCTTCATCGAGTTCCTTGTTGAACATCTCGGCGCCGGTTACAACTGTCTTCTTCTTTGCACCGAGTCCGATAAGCTCAACTTCCTCGCCAACCTTTACCTTTCCTCTTTCAATCCTTCCTGTAGCAACGGTTCCTCTTCCTGTGATCGAGAACACGTCTTCAACCGGCATAAGGAACGGCTTGTCAACTTCTCTCTGCGGCTGCGGCACATAGCTGTCAACTTTATCCATGAGTTCATAGATGCAGTTAAGCCTTTCGTCATCTGCAGTTGCGGCTGCATCAACACCCGCTTCCATTGCCTTAAGTGCGCTTCCTCTTACGATCGGAATCTCATCTCCCGGATATCCGAATCCGTTGAGGATGTCCCTGAGCTCTGACTCAACAACTTCGAGAAGAAGTTCAGCATCTTCAGCGGTTTTTTCCTGAGCATAGATCATGTCAACCTTGTTGAGGAATACAACAATAGCCGGCACGCCTACCTGCCTTGCAAGAAGAATGTGTTCCTTGGTCTGAGGCATTGCGCCGTCTGTAGCGGCCACAACAAGTATCGAACCGTCCATCTGAGCCGCACCTGTGATCATGTTCTTGATGTAGTCGGCGTGTCCCGGACAGTCAACGTGTGCATAGTGCCTGTTGGCTGTTTCATACTCAACGTGCGCCGTTGCGATCGTAATACCTCTTGCTCTTTCTTCAGGAGCCTTATCAATTGAATCAAATGCTCTTACCTTTGCATGGCCCTTTTTGGCAAGCGCCATTGTGATAGCTGCAGTTAATGTGGTCTTACCGTGGTCAACGTGGCCGATGGTACCGATATTAACGTGCGGCTTACTGGTATTAAATTTCTCTTTAGCCATTTAGTGTTTCCCCTTATTACAGTTGATTAATGAATTAATGTTTTTTTTGAATTTCAGCAGACTCTCAAACAGACCCGGAACGTTCGTTGATCATTGTGTCAATTCCTGTCAGTATCTGATTGCGAAAGTCCGAAAGAGCACAACCCGCTTTCTGAAATATCAGTGGGTCAGGGAGGAATTGAACCTCCCACCTCGTGCTTATAAGGCACGCGCTCTAACCATCTGAGCTACTGACCCTGATGGGAACCTCCCGGTTGTATCAAGACTCTCTGACAACCTTCGGTTTTATAGAGCTGTTACCGTGTCTGATCGACGAGTTATGCCCGCGGCTTTGGCGGACTGACCCAGCTAAATTAAAGAACGAATATCAGATCAGTTTGCGACTTTCTCTTTTCCTTTGACCTTCTCAACTATCTGATCCGAGATGCTCTTCGGTGCTTCATCATAGTGTGAGAACTGCATTGTGTAAATTGCCCTTCCCTGTGTCATCGATCTCATCGTAGTAGCATATCCGAACATTTCCGAAAGCGGCACCATTGCCTTGATCACCTGTGCATCGCTTCTTTGCGACATACCTTCGATCCTGCCCCTTCTTGAACTCAGATCACCCATAACATCACCCATATATTCCTCAGGAGTTACAACTTCCACTTCCATGATCGGCTCCAGCAATACCGGGTTGGCTTTCCTTGCACCTTCCTTGAATGCCATGGAACCGGCTATCTTGAATGCCATTTCGGACGAGTCAACATCGTGATACGATCCGTCGAACAGTTTGATCTTAACATCTTCAACGGGATATCCTGCCAGCACGCCGTTCTTCATGGCTTCTTCAATTCCGTCCGAAACGGGATTTATGTACTCTTTCGGAATGACGCCTCCAACTATCGCATTCTCAAATACAAATCCCTTTCCTTTTTCATTAGGCTCGATCTCTATCCATACGTGCCCGAACTGTCCCCGGCCTCCCGACTGTCTTACAAACTTGCCTTCCTGAACAACCTTCTTTCTGATAGTCTCTTTATATGCCACCTGCGGATTTCCGACATTTGCATCAACTTTGAATTCTCTCCTGAGTCTGTCAACAATGATATCAAGGTGAAGCTCACCCATTCCGGCAATCAGTGTCTGGCCGGTCTCTTCATCTGTCTTGACCCTGAATGTCGGATCTTCGTCAGAAAGTTTTGCAAGCGATTCCGAAAGTCTGTCCTGATCAGCCTTGGTTTTGGGCTCGATCGCGATCTGAATGACCGGCTCCGGAAAGCTGATCTTCTCAAGTACGATCGGATCCGATTCATCGCAAAGCGTATCACCGGTCCTTGTAAACTTCAGACCGACTGCCGCGGCAATATCTCCGCAGTAAACTTCCTTTATGTCTTCCCGGCTGTTTGCATGCATCTGAAGAAGTCTGCTGAATCTTTCCTTCTTGCCGGCAACTGAGTTATAAACATAGCTTCCGGCCTGTGCAACGCCCGAATACACTCTGAAGAACGTGAGCTTTCCCACAAAGGGGTCCGTCATGATCTTGAATGCGAGAGCCGTAAACTTCTCGTCATCTGAGATCTTTCGGATTATGTGATCATCTGTATGTACATGATGTCCCTCAACATCGTCTATATCCAGCGGTGAAGGCAGCAGGTCAACTACCCTGTCAAGCAGGTTCTGCACACCCTTGTTCTTGAATGATGATCCGCAAAGAACAGGAATTATCTTCACTTCTATGGTTGCCTGCCTCAAGACCTTCAGGATCTCGGCTTCGGTTATCTCCTTGCCGTCGAGAAACTTCTCAAGAAGTGTATCATCAACATCGGCCACAGCTTCAAGAAGCTTTTGCCTGTATTCATTTGCCTGGTCTAGAAGCGAGCCGGGAATATCAACATCTTCAAAAGTTGCTCCAAGAGTGTCTTCATTGAACATCCTTGCCTTCATTGTGATAAGGTCAATGATGCCCGTGAACATATCGCCCTGTCCGATCGGAAGATGAATCGGCACGGCGTTTGCCTTGAGCCTGTCCTTCATCATCTGTATTGCGTTGAAAAAATCTGCCCCGATACGGTCCATCTTGTTCACAAATGCGATCCTCGGGACCTTGTACTTGTCTGCCTGTCTCCAGACCGTTTCCGACTGCGGCTCTACTCCGCCGACAGAGCAGAAAAGCGCAACTGCACCATCAAGTACTCTGAGCGATCTTTCAACTTCAGCTGTGAAATCAACGTGTCCGGGCGTATCAATGATGTTGATCCTGTGTTCACGCCATGAACATGTTGTCGCCGCTGATGTTATCGTGATGCCTCTTTCCTTCTCCTGTTCCATCCAGTCCATAGTGGCTGCGCCTTCATGCACCTCTCCAATCCTGTGGAGCCTTCCTGTGTAGTAAAGGATCCTTTCCGTCGTTGTCGTCTTTCCGGCATCAATATGAGCCATGATGCCTATGTTTCTGGTTTTTTCTAAACTTACTTGCCTTGGCATTTTGTTGTGTTGAGTGCTTTACTGTTAATAAAAATTCTTACCACCTGAAATGAGCAAACGCCTTGTTGGCCTCAGCCATCTTGTGCACGTCCTCTCTCTTCTTGACTGCGTTTCCTTCTCCCTGAGCTGCGGCAAGGATCTCATTTGCGAGCTTCATTGACATTGACTTCTCATTCCTTGCATTCGAATATGTCAGAAGCCACTTGATTCCGAGAGCAACCCTTCTGTCGGGCCTGACTTCGGACGGCACCTGATAATTTGCGCCTCCAACCCTCCTTGACCTTACCTCGATGGCCGGCTGAACGTTTGTCATCGCCTTCTTGAATATCTCCACCGGCTCGCTGTTTGACTTCTCCTCAATGATGTTAAGGGCCTGATACATGATCTTCTGTGCGACCTGCTTCTTACCGTCCTGCATCAAGCTGTTGATGAACCTTCCTATAAGAACATCATTGTATTTAGGATCCGGCCTTCTGATCCTCTTCTCTGCTCGCTTTCTTCTCATTTATTTGTGAGTGATACTTGTTTTGGATTCGTTCAATTATGCTGCGGCTGTCTTAGCCTTCTTTGCGCCGTACTTCGACCTTGCCTTTTTCCTGTTGGCTACGCCCGCGGTATCCAGCGCTCCCCTGATTATGTGATACCTTACGCCTGGAAGATCCTTCACCCTGCCTCCTCTTATGAGCACGATCGAATGCTCCTGAAGATTGTGACCCTCGCCCGGTATGTAAGCGGTAACCTCAATCTGATTTGTAAGCCTTACCCTGGCAACTTTTCTCATAGCGGAATTCGGCTTCTTAGGCGTTGAAGTGTAAACCCTGGTGCATACACCCCTCTTCTGAGGACTGGAATCCATGGCAGGCGCCTTGCTTTTGGATATGATCTTCTTTCTTCCCTTTCTGATCAGCTGGTTAATTGTTGGCAATGTGCAAAGTCATTATTTTGGAAACTTATAAAATACTAATTCCGCTCTCTTTAGTCAATAAATTTTCCCGTGCACTTTGTAAAATTATCGGCCTTTATGCAGGCATCGGAGAAAAAGAAATGATACATGCGGCAACACTGCTACTTGCCCTCAAAAAATAATGGAAAACAGCCCGTAAGCGTATGAATAGTCTCTTGATGTGCCTGCAGTGAGGTTCTTTTCACTGTTGTATGAATAATAAAGGTCAAACCTGTAATCCCTGAGCGGCTCGTATGTGAGCTTCAGGCCGAAAATGCTCTTGTTCAGCCTGATACCGTCAAGGAAATACATCTCCACAGGGTCAACTCCGTCCCTGTAGGTCTGAAATACGTCCCCGCCCACGTTCTTTACAAGGGCGCCTGCTGAGTCGTACACGTTCTCACCACTTCTTATGAACTGATATTCCGCCCTGAGAAAAAGCCTGTCTGTGATGCTAAGATCCGCCGCCGCAAAGACCTGATCGGAGTTCGGGCCTATCGGATGCCCGATTATCTGCCCGAAAGATGTATAAGTGTTCTTGATATTGTAATGGGAATATACAAACGGCCTTATCTTGGTGTATTCAAATGACACCCCGAGATTTTCTATGCTTGCAGGGCGGTACCAGTACATGCCTACCTGGTAACCGGTCTTGTTTGAGTACCTTGAGAAATCACTGAGATTTGAAAGGATGTTTTCATCAAGCAGGAACGTTCCCTGGAATTCGACATCTTTGAGAAAGTGCGTCTGCAGGTCAAAATAGATTGAACCGTTATCCCTGTCCTGAAGTGAGTGCTCAACAAATTTGTAGAATATCACCGGGTTAAGATACGCCAGTTCGAGCCTGTCTGAAAATATGACTGTTTCCCCTATGCCGATGTCAAACAGATCTTCAAACGAAAGCATCAGTCTGTTGGATGAAATATACTTGGTGTAATTAAGGCTTCTGTCTGTGCTGAAGGGACCCGTCCCGGATCCGAAGAATGAATAGTAATTTATGATTCCGTACTTGAACTGAAGTCTCAGAAAGTCAAAGTCGGGTGCATTTCCCGACATTATCAGACTGCTGCCGTATCCGTAGCCGAGCTTTACTTTCTCTCTGCCAAATTGTCCCGAAATGTTCATTCCTTCCTCAGGTTGCGCAAAATACTTCAGATAACCTTTTGCAAAGTCATAGCTCCTTATGTTCTCAATGTTCTCAAGATATTTGAAATTAGTCCGCAGTTCCGGAAGCATATACTCCGCAAGAGCAGTGTCTCCTGCAAGCCCGCCCTTTAGCACATAGAAGTAGTAGCCGAGCTTACCGAAAACTGTCCCTCTGATGTCGAATCCGACATCAAAGATCTTTGCATTTGCTTTGGTGCCGGGAGTAATGGAATTGTTGTAACCGAGATGGCCTCCGCCTCTGAAGAAAACGTTGTTGTCATTCTTCTGATATGCAAACAGATATTTTTGCTTGTCAGAAAACAGGTCGCCGAAGCCTTCGGACATATTCATGTTTCCGCCAAACAGCGAAGTGTTTGTTTTCCTGCTGATCAGCTTCGCGTCATACTCTTCCCGGTATTTCCTGAGAAGACTCTTTTCAGTTGCGGAGAGTCTTTCTGTTGACTCATTCACAAGACCAAGGTAATCCGCTACCTGAAACCTTGAAAGTCCTGAAATTCCGTCATCATAATCCTTGATGATCCCTCTCACCCTCATATCCTTGAGGAATCTGTAAACCGGCTCTCCGAAAGGAACATTCTCCACCTGCGCCCCACCGGTCTGAGGCAAAATGAAAACAACCGCGGCAATCGCCGTGATGAATGCAAAAACGATATTGATGACTTGCCGGTACATGAAAGAGAATCAGCTAATGCGGTGAATTATCAAAATGAGCTGATGAACTTCCCGAAATTTATTGAGAATATAAAGATAGATTTTAGTAATATAGGAGTTCAGGTTCTCAGAGTCCGCTTGCAATATGTTGCCGGACTCTGCCTGCGCGATAATCCGCCGGGACACATATGAAATATGCGGCGGATCATACTTTAACCGGAGTATCAAATTCATCTGAATATAATAATGTCGCAAATGAATGCGGTGGCACTAAGCGGAGGCGGAGACAAAGGCGCTTTTACGGTGGGCGTGCTGAAGAGATTGTATAACAAAGGCGAAAGATTTGACATCATCGCGGGCACTTCCACCGGCGCACTGATCGCTCCGTTGGCAGCGATTGATGAGATTGATCTGCTTTGGAGCATTTACGAAAATGTAAAGAAGAAAGATGTATTGAGCGAGATGAAGCCCGTCACTGAGTTGATCACGGGAACGTCGCTCTATGATGTAAGACCGCTGGAGAAAATGATCAGAAAGACAATAACAGATGAAATGTATCTCAGGGTAATGAATTCGGGTAAGAAGATATTTATCTCAACTGTTTGCCTGCAGAATCAAAGGCTCACTTACTTTACAAATTCGGATCTTCCCGGCAATAAGCATTACGATGTGCTGAGGTGGAAGGACCGTGAGCAGTTCATTATGGCAATAGTCGCAAGCTGTATTCAGCCCGTCATCATGCCGCCGGTCTCAATCAGCAGGCTTCAGTATATCGACGGCGGGATAAGGAACTTTCTTCCGGCAGATGTTACGATTGATGCCGGGGCTGAAAATATCACGGCCATACTCACTCTCCCCGATAATGAAAGGCCGTTTGATGCGGATGTGCTCGGGAATATGAAAGACATTTTGCTCAGGACGATCGATATATTTTCAAATGAGGTTTTTACAAATGACATCCGAATTACCGAGCTTTACTCAAAAGGCGCAAGCTTTGTGGAAGGGCTGAGAGAACGCGTTAAAAGAAATACCGGGCTTACAGACGATCAGATTGATGTTATCTTCACTTCGGCAGGCAATCCGTTCTTCGGAAAGAGAAAGATCGGGCTTCGAATTATCAGGCCTCAGAGAAATCTCGGAGACGGCCTCTCTTTCAGCAATATGAAGGAAATGCTCGAGCTTGGATACGATACTCCTGATTCCGTCACTTCCTTTTATGCCTGATCATAAACAGACTTTGTCCGCACATTTATGAAGACCATGTTCACTCCTTCATACAAAGCTCTCCAAGATAACGGAGAGCTCCGGTCGCGCTCGGAAAAGCTTATGTCAATGCTCGCTTCATGCAACATCTGCCCGAAGGACTGCCGCAACAACCGGCTTGAGAACAGGATAGCCGCCTGCTATTCCGGACTGCTTCCCGTTGTCTCCTCGTTTTGCATCCATCACGGGGAAGAGCCGTTGCTTTCGGGATCGCAGGATGCGGGCAACGATAACGGAGTGGGCAACATCTTCTTCGGAAATTGCAATCTGAGATGCGTGTATTGCCAGAACTATGAGATCTCACAGAACCACAGACTTGAAATAAAGAATGAGGTCACAATAGAAAGGCTTGCCGAAATTATGCTTGAACTTCAGGATATGAATGTGAACGCAGTGGGACTTGTTTCTCCTACTCATTTTGTTCCTCAGATAGTGTCAGCGCTTGATATCGCCGCGGGGAAAGGATTTCGGCTACCTCTCATTTACAATACAAACTCCTATGACTCTGCTGAAGTCCTGAAACTTCTCGAAGGGATCATAGACATTTATCTTCCCGATATAAAATATTCCGAGGATGAATACGGATACAGGTACTCGAAGATCAGGGAATATGTCCGCCATTCCCGCGCTTCCCTTACCGAGATGCACAGGCAGGTGGGAAGTTCTCTCATTGTTGAAAACGGTCTGCTAAAAAGAGGCCTGCTTGTAAGGCATCTCATCCTTCCCAACGATCTTGCCGGAAGCAGGAGCACGCTTGAATTCATTGCAGGCCTCGACAAGAACATTTCTTTGTCTGTTATGTCGCAGTATTATCCCGTGCATAAAGCGCTTGAGACAGGCCTTCTCTCAAGGAACATACGTGAGAGCGAGTATGAAAAGGTTTTACTGCTTATGGATGAACTCGGACTTGAGAACGGATTTGTGCAGGAGTTTGAATCGGAAGGTTATTACAGGCCGGACTTCAGCGACAGGCAGGAACCGTTCAAACGCTGACGGGCCGGAGTTCCGCCGAACCGTTGCTTGCTGACATCAGCCTTTCACTGAACTCTTTCAAGGCGCTCTTTCTGACTTCCGCCACAAATTCACATTGTTCAACCGACCTGTTCTCAATTATCTTTATTCCGAGGTCTTCTATGGCTTTCATCACAGCGCTCATGTAAGGATAACTGAACACGATCCGGAAAATTTCAGAGATATGAACTTCCTCAATTTTTGCTGATGCAAGACATTCGTCAGCCGCAGTGAAGAATGCGCGCTTAAGTCCCCCGACTCCGAGTTTCACTCCCCCGAGATATCTGACGACCGTTATGAGTGTATCTGTAAGTGAATATTTCTGAAGAGCATCCGCAAGCGGCTTACCTCCGGTTCCTGACGGCTCACCGTCGTCGGAGGCTTTCAACACTGATCCGGAAGGTGTGATGCGGTAGGCATAAGGAAAGTGCGCCGCGTCGTGATAAAGTTTTTTTACAGAGACATATCTTTCAACAGCTTCCTCAGCTGATCCTGCGTGATATGCAAGTGCAATGAATCTCGACTTCGACTCTCGGTGTTCATATTCCGCCGGCGACGCCAGCGTCCTGTAGCTCATGATCTCCGATTGGCCTGCCATCGGATATTGCAGGTCAGTCCCCATCCTTCCACCCTTCCTCGCCTATCAGCGGTACGAAGCGGAAGTAATGGTACTTCTTCACAGACACCTCCGGTTCATCTTCAATATTCTGAGAAGCGTCCCTCGTCAAAAGCTGTACTTCCTGGGTTGAAGATGTGCCTACAGGAATTATGAGCCTGCCTCCAGGACTGAGTTGTCTGATCAATGCCTCAGGAACCTGCGGTGCTCCCGCCGTTACGATAATTCCGTCAAACGGCTGATGCTCTTTCCAGCCAAGTGAACCGTCGCCGAACTTCAGCGCGGCATCATAACCCAGCGAGGCGAGGGTCATTCCGGCCTTCTGATACAATTCTCTTATCCTTTCGACAGAATAAATGCTGGCGCCGAGTTCGCACAGCACAGCCGTCTGATAGCCCGAGCCGGTGCCTATCTCAAGCACTTTGTCTCCCGGTCTCACATCAAGAAGCTGTGTCATGAAAGCGACTGTAAAGGGCTGTGATATGGTTTGGTTTCCTTCGATAGGCAATGCAACATTGTCATACGCATATCTCCGAAGTTCCTCAATCACAAAGAATTCCCTGCTGACCCTGCCTATCGCATTCAAAACTCTTTCATCAGAGATTCCCTGCTTTTTCAGTAATTCAACCAACTTCTTTCTTTCCATATCCTGAAGCATTCCCATCAGTCTTTCTTTTTTGCCTTTGCTCCTTCTTCTTCTCCGTTCTCAAACACTTCGCTTCCTGTCTCCTTGAGGATCTCCTTCATTGAACCTGCAACCGATCGCCTGCCCATGAGTTCATTCAGTTTCTCTTTGAGCTTTGAGATGTCATTCACGATCTCAAGTTCGCCGTCCGCCGCAAGGGATACCGTTCTCCTCTCTTCAGAAACTATAACTGCCACGGCATCGGAAACTTCCGTGATTCCGATCCCTGCCCTGTGTCTTGTTCCGAGGCGCTTGTTCATGATCTTTTCGAGTTCAGACAGCGGCAGAAGGCATCTCGCGGCCTCGATCCTGTCGTTCTTTATTATCACTGCGCCGTCATGCAGGGGAGAGCTCGGGCTGAAAATTGATACGATCATTTCCTTGCTGATCTTTGCCTGTATTGACTCGCCTGTTTCGATCACGCTCTTGAGTCCCGAACTTCGTTCAAGCACAAGCAGTCCGCCCCATCCTCTTGTCCTCAGGTCGAATGCCGCTTCGCTGACCTCATTGATGCTCTCATCAACCTGCCCGCGTGTGAACAGCCGGCCTATCCGCGTCTTCCCTATCAGGAGAAGCAGTCTGCGAATCTCCGGCTGAAACAGGATTATCAATGCAATCACCCAGATGTCGGTGATCCTGCTGAGAAGCCAGCTTGTTGCGGGAAGGTCTGCAAGCTGTGCAAGAAATGAGAACAGCAGTATAAGCACCAGTGCAATGAAGATCTGTGCGGCAACCGTGCCTTTCATCACCGTGTAGAGCTTGTAAAACACATAGGTGACAATGAGCACGTCAATTACATCAATCAGCTTGACGGTAAGAAAACCTATCTTGAACAGTTCCATTGGATCAGTTGTATGCCGTGAATGATTTGTTCATCAGTAAATATTTCTCCCTGCTTATCCTGCATCCTGGAAATAATTCCTTTAGCTCCTTTAACTTCAGCAGTCTTATTGAAACAGCCAGCCGTTCGGCAGAGCTGTCATCTTTCTGCCTTTCATACCACCCGAGCGGAAACGTTTTCAGCAGTGTCTTCTTCACCGGGAGCGGAAGCATCTGAAAGAAAGGGAAGAGAAAATGAGGTTCCACCGGGAAATTATAGTTTGGAGTTTGAACATAATAGTTCTTTGCAATTCTCCTTATGTTCGCCGCCACTTTCTTCTGTTCCTCAAACGCATGGAAATGCTCGATCACGCTGTTTGAATATGCAATATCAAATTCCCTGTCACCGATGAAGTCAAGCTCGCGCGCATCTGCTTTTATCTTGCTGAAGTTGACCGGCAAATCTTCATCTTCATCTTCAATGTTGATCAGAGTCAGTTTCATTCCATCCAGTTTGGCAAGATGATCCTTCCAGTGATACAGAGTTCCTCCAACGTCCGCAATACTGAGGCCGGTGCCGACGCTTCTGCAATAATTCACAAATGCATCTATGCGCCTGCTCCGCAGCTTTGATGACAATGAACCTCTTGAAGTCTGGTCTGCCTGTTTTCTTAGCAGGTTCATCACATCTCCGGGCAGTTTATCAAAGTGAAAGCCTCAGGCCTATCTCAAATAGAAGATCGTCCTGCTTTGTACCTTCATCCAAAAGATCCGTACGCCTGTACTCAATGCGCGACTCTGCAAACAACTGCCTAACAAATTCATAGGACAGATTCAGCACCGCATAATCACGGTTCACACGGGTACCTTCAAGGAATTTATACGGCTTCAGATAAGCATCACCAAAACCGAACGTTATGTAACCGCCGTAGTTTGCGGTGATCCTGCCTGTTGAATCAACATCAACGCCGTACCCGGACCTCTGATGCTTCAGAGAAAGAGATGCCCTGAAGAACGGATCCGGTACATAACTGATCAGAAGCGCCAGCTCGTCTGAGTTCGGCGGCAGTGAATGGCCGAGTGAAAAACTGTTGTTGGTAAACGTGCTCTTGTTTGATCTGTGCGAATAGACAAACGGGTCAAGGTGAGTGTACTCAAGCGAGAACGAAAACTCCGGTATGCCTGTCCACATGCCGCCAATCTGCCAGCCGAACTTGTTCTCATTCAGAGAGTCGTCTTCGAACAGTGTCTCAAATGTAAGGTCGTCAATCAGCAGTGATGCGTGGAATGCAATCCCGTCCGCCGGATTCACTTCGGCCTCTATCCCTATGAGTGAATTGTTGTTGGTTGTGCTTTCATCTCCCGAGCTAAGATCTGCTGATGTAAGAAAGCTCACAGGATTCAGATAAGTGAAGCTGAACGGCTGTTCACTTACAACCACAGACTCCCAGAATCCGAGCCTGAGTGCTTTCGAGAAATTGATTCCGAGATAGTGGCTCACTATGTTCTTAGAGCTGAGTTCCCTTGCCGGAACCGGAAAACCGTTTGAAGAACCATTGCCGTTTCCCGTGCGCCGTGAGATGATCGTTTCATATCCGTTTACAGACCCGTACAGAAATCTGTACACTACAGACTTGTACTTAAGTTCAAGGCTTCCGAAGTCAAACGGGTCAGAGTTGTCTGAAAGGAAAAGTCTGTCAACATACCCGAACCCTGCCATTGTCCTGCTTCTTCCAAACATCAGCGAAGCCCATTCGTTCTTTGCGGAATATCTCAGATAGCCTTCGAACTTTCCGGAATAACTTGTGTAATCAAAGGGATATTTTACATTCTGAACATCGGAATAGTAGTAGTAATCCTGTGTGGGCGATTTGTTTTCCCTGAAGCCGTCCTTACCGGCATCTGCAACTCCGAAGAAAGGTGTGTGGAAAAACGAATCGTCACCTCCCCCAAGTTCATATCTCTTCTTATATCTTAACTCAGCGCCAACTGCTTTGAATAAAGCAGCTCTTAATCCGAATCCGTAGTTGCCGTAACCCAACTGACTGTAGTCATCCGCTTCGTTCTTATTGCGATAGTACATGCTTCCATCAATGTCTGCAAAAAGGGATGCGGTTGAATCTGTATAATAGTACAGATGCGTCGTGCGGACTTTGCCCGGCGTGTAGTTTCTGCCGAGAAGATTGTTCTGCAACTTCGTCTTCCCTGTCAGATCATACTCAAACTCACTGAGAAAATAATTAAGGCGGTCCCTGTATGAAGGTGGAAGAGAATTCCTGACAGCATTCAGCTTTGAAAGATATTTTGCGGCCTGCCATCTTGAAACGGGAGCCAAAGATGAGTTGTATTCTTCAAGGTAACCGCTCACCTGCGATTCCTTCAGAAATGCGTAAAGCGGATTACTGATATCAACGAGTTCAACCTGCGACAGTGAATCGCAGAAAGAAGCCAGGAGAGCAGTGAAAGCAAAAGCGTAACGGAATATTTTCATTGATGCGAAAATAGACAAATTAACCCTTGAATTAAACTCATTGAACTGATTGAAAACAGGACACCGGCCTGCAATGCATTTGTGCTGAAATCACAGGGCTTCCGGCACGAGAAGTCAATTTAATCTCACCGCTCAAAAAGCTATATTGACAGCGTTTGGAACATTCTGAAGAGAACATACAGGACCCGCAATCCACGGGCGGCGGAGAGCAAATTACGCATGGAGAATACCGTGCCAGGCTTAATGAGTTTGAAGGGCCGCTTGACATTCTTCTGCACTTCGTCAAGGCAGACGAACTTGACATCTACAACATACCGATCTCAAGGATAACAAAGGACTTTCTCAATTACATCAATTTCATGCAGTCGCTTGACATTGAGCTTGCGGGAGAATTTCTTGTTATGGCATCCGAACTGATGAAGATCAAGGCAAGAATGCTCATTCCTCAGCTGGATGAAGAGGGCAACGTTATCGAGGAAGATCCCAGGCTTACGCTTGTGCGCAAACTTCTTGAGTACAAACGATTCAAAGATGCCTCGGAAGAGATCGCCGCAATGGAGACTGAGCAAAGAAAGAGGTCGTTCAGAAGAAATTTTGACAATGATGAAAAGGAATTTGAGAAAGGATTTGAGACGGATTACAGTCTAAAGAATGTAACGATCTTCAATCTCATAAAGGCTTACAAGAGAGTCATCTCAAGCATACGGCGCGAGATCGTTCATCCGATCGAGCTTCTGAATTACACTCCCGAAAACCAGAAGGAGTTTCTTGCTCTTGAGCTGACAAAGGAAGAAGAGATTGAATTCAGCAGGCTTATCAAGGATGTTGATGAGAAGCTGAGAATAATCTGCATTTTCCTTGCGCTCCTTCAGCTTGCGCTTGAGGGATTTCTCGAAATAAGAATTATTGACGGAGACATGTCAAGGTTCATCATACGAAAGAGGGAGTTGGTGACTGATGGTGAGCAGTGAACTCAAAGCGATTGTCGAATCGGTAATATTCGCTTCGGAAGAAGAGATTGGTTCCCGGCAGATCAAGGAGATAATTGATTCGTCGGGGCTCAGGATCTCGGTTGCCGAGATAGAGGAAACAGTAAAGGACCTCAACGACGAATACAGAAAAGAAGGTAGGGCGTTTGAGATAATGTCTGTGGCAGGCGGATTCTCATATGCAACCCGAAAAGATTACAGCAGATTTGTAGGCAAGCTGTATGAAGAGAAGCAAAGAAAAAAGCTTTCACAGTCAGCAATTGAAACACTCTCCATTATTGCATACAAACAGCCGATCACAAGAAACGAGATCGAATTCGTTCGCGGAGTCAATGTTGATTACATTGTCAACTCGCTTCTTGAACGAGACCTTATCACAATTCACGGGAGGGCTGATTCACCGGGGCGACCGATCCTTTACGGGACCACAAAGAATTTCCTGAAGGTGCTCGGGCTCAATTCTCTTGAGGATCTTCCGAAGCTCAAAGAGATCAATGAGATACTGAAGAACGAGGAGATCGAAGGGATCACGGAAGCGGACATTGAACTGTTCAACTCGGTAAGTTCGGGAGGTCAATCTGCCGCCGAAAGTGAAGATCACCAGCTTACTTTGATAACGGGCGAAGAGCAGACGACCCGAGATGATGAAAACAACCCTGATGCTGAAGCAGAAGCAACTGAAGAGGAAACGGAAACCGGCGCGGAGAATTATGCGCAAGGAAATAATGAAATAATAAAACAGGAAGGATCATTTGAAGAAGGAGTTCGGGAAGAAGAACGACAGGACACAGACGGGCAACAGGGCCGGGAAGACGAACCGCAGTGACAATCGCCGTCCGGGCGGAACCGCGGGCGGAAAGCGAACGGTGGACAAGTTCGGACAAGGCGGGAGGAAGTTTTCCGGAACCTCAAAGCCACGGAGAACAGACGGAAGAACCGATAAGGATGACAGGAGGCCGAGGCAAGATTCATCAGGAGAATTTTTTAGAACAAGAGAAGGAAGCGATTACAAGAGAGAGGGCCGAAGCGGTGACCGGCGCACGGGATCATTCGCAGGCGGTAAGCGCAACTACGGTAAGTCAGGACAAGGTGAAAGAAAGTTCTCCGGTGCTGCAAGGTCGCCGGGAAGTCAGAGAAGGCATGCTTCGAATGATCTGAAAGGCAGAAGATTTGCGGACGATACAGGAAGAGAATTTGGAAAGACAAGAGAAGGAAGCGATTACAAGAGAGAGGGCCGAAGCGGTGACCGGCGCACGGGATCATTCGCAGGCGGTAAGCGCAACTACGGTAAGTCAGGACAAGGTGAAAGAAAGTTCTCCGGTGCTGCAAGGTCGCCGGGAAGTCAGAGAAGGCATGCTTCGAATGATCTGAAAGGCAGAAGATTTGCGGACGATACAGGAAGAGAATTTGGAAAGACAAGAGAAGGAAGCGATTACAAGAGAGAGGGCCGAAGCGGTGACCGGCGCACGGGATCATTCGCAGGCGGAAAGCGCACCTATGGTAAGACAGGACCGGGTGAAAGAAAATTCTCCGGAGTTGCAAGATCGCCGGGAAGTCAGAGAAAACCCGATTCAAAAGGCAGAAGATTTGCGGACGATGCCGGAAGAGAATCCGGCAGGACAAGAGAAAGAAGCGGTATCAGATCAGAAGGCGGGAGGAAACCCGGAGAGGGCCGTTCGTCCGGTTTTCAGCGATATTCCGGTGCGGGAAGGAATTTTGGTAAACTCGGGAAATCTCCGGCAGGAAGAGTACGGAATGAAAGGGTTTCGAAGAGAAGCGCCGCTCCAAAGAGATCAGCTCCTGTTCCTGTAAGTTCGCAGACCGGCATCAGACTCAACAAGTTCATCGCGGAGTCAGGACTTGGTTCAAGGCGCACAGTGGATGAAATGATCGCGGAAGGGAGAGTTGATGTGAACGGAGTGACGGTGAGCACGCTCGGCATAAGGATCGACCCGGAGAAGGACAAGGTTACAGTGGACGGGGAAACAATAAGGAAGCCTTCACGGAAAGTCTATATTCTCCTCAACAAGCCAAAAGGAATAATCACATCCGTTTCTGATGAGAAGAACAGGACCACAGTGATTGACATCCTGAACATAAAGGACAGGGTGTTTCCTGTAGGCAGACTTGATTATGACACAAGCGGACTGCTGCTGCTGACCAATGACGGCGAGCTTGCAAATCTGCTGATGCATCCTTCAGGCGAGATCAGAAAGACATATCATGCGAAGCTTTCAAAACCGCTTGAAGAGAAACACAGGCTCAAGCTTTCGGAAGGAGTTTTCCTTGAAGGCAAAAGAACCGCAGAGTGCGAGATCACATATCTGAAGAAGAACAGCAGGCTCGACGTGCTCGTAACAATTCACGAGGGCCGAAACAGGCAGGTTCGAAAGATCTTTGAGAGTTACGGCTATTTTGTGCGGGAACTTGAGCGGACGGTCTATGCGGGAATTGAGACAGGAAATCTCAAACCCGGAGAATGGAGAATGCTGGACAAATCCGAAGTAGAGTCGCTCTACAAAATGACCGGGCTAAGGGAAAACGCCGGTTCAAGCAGTGCAAAAGATAATTCTGAATAAATCTAAAAAGGCCAATTACAATTGTCGGAACAAAACGAACTCATAAAAAGAAGATTTGAGGAACTCGATGAGATAAGATCTCTCGGCATCAATCCTTATCCTCACAGGTTTGATGTGACTGCGGATTCTGCATCAATAATTTCAGGATACACTGATCCTGCCGATGACAGTGAAGCCGAACGCCGGAAGAGCGAAAAGGTTTCTGTTGCGGGAAGGATCATGGCAATTCGCAAAATGGGCAAGGCGACGTTTTGCCATATCAAAGACGGAAGCGGCAGGATACAGGTGTATATCAGGAAGGATGATGTCGGGGAAGAAGCTTACGGAGTGTTCAGGCTTCTTGACATCGGCGACATTATCGGTGTCACGGGCTTTGTGTTCAGGACAAGGACGGGGGAAGTTTCAGTTCATGCGGAATCGTATGTACTGCTTTGCAAGACAGTCAGGCCCCTTCCCGTAGTGAAGGAAGAAGTGACGGAGACGGGCGAGAAGATAATACATGATGCCTTTGCAGATGTTGAATTGCGCTACAGGCAAAGATACACTGACCTCATTGTCAACGATCATGTGAAGGAAACTTTCATCAGAAGGACAAAGATAATCCAGTCAATAAAGAGAACACTGGAAGAGAAGAATTTCTTCGAAGTTGAAACTCCAACGCTTCAAACCATTTACGGCGGAGCGAATGCAAAACCGTTCATCACGCATCACAACGCTCTCGACATTGACCTGTATCTCAGGATCTCGAATGAACTTTTTCTGAAGCGGCTTGTCGTAGGCGGTTTTGAGAGGGTTTACGAATTTGTGAGAGACTTCAGGAACGAAGGAATTGACCGCACGCACAATCCGGAGTTCACGCAGGTTGAATGGTATCAGGCTTTCGGAGATTACTTTGACAGCATGAACCTTTTTGAAGAGGTTGTTGAGAACGCATGCATTGCAGTGAACGGAAAGCCCGAGGCAGAATATTGCGGCACACTTCTGAATTTCAGCAGGCCGTGGAAAAGACTGCGGATGGCTGATGCCATTAAGGAGAAGACGGATGTTGATGTAAATGCAGTAAGCAAAGCGGATCTGATGTCATTCATGAGATCGGGAAATATTGAATTCGACCCGAAAATATCACACAGCAAGGGACTGCTGATAGCAAGCCTGTTTGAAAGCGTATGCGAAGAAGACCTTGTTCAGCCCACATTCGTCTATGATTTTCCGATCGACACGACACCGCTTTGCAAACCTCTCAGAGAGTATTCGCTCTCGCGCCTTGAAGAAATGAAAGGTGACCCGGAGCAGGTTATCTTTGCTGAAAGGTTTGAGCCATACATCTATAAGTGGGAGATGGGAAATTCCTACACTGAGCTGAATGATCCCGTGCTTCAGAGAAAGCTCCTTGAAGAACAGGTTGAGAGAGGAAGGGGCGGAGAAGAAGAAACACATCCTCTTGATGAGGACTTCATTAATGCGATTGAAGTGGGTATGCCTCCGACAACAGGCGTGGGTCTCGGGGTTGACAGGCTTGTGATGCTGCTTACAAATTCACAGTCGATCAGGGATGTAATATTCTTCCCGTTAATGAGGCCGCTGTAATAATTTGAACAAAAGAAAAAAACAGACAAACGCAGAACAATGAAATACTACAACAGCATAGTTGAACTTATCGGAAACACTCCTCTCGTGAAGCTGAACAAGCTCACTAAGGGAATGAAGGCAACAGTACTTGCAAAACTTGAATCAAGGAATCCTGGTGGCAGTGTAAAGGACAGAATAGGATTGTCAATGATCGAAAACGCCGAGAAGGAAGGCAAGCTGAAACCCGGGGGAACAATAATTGAGGCGACATCCGGAAACACAGGAATCGGGCTTGCTCTTGTGGCAACAATGAAAGGATACAAGTCCGTATTTGTGATGACGGAAAAGGCTTCGGCAGAGAAAGGCAATTTTCTCCGTGCACTGGGAGCCGAAGTTGTGATACAGCCGATGACGGCAAAGCCCGATGAGCCCGAACATTATGTGAATACCGCGATCAGGCTTTCACAGGAGATCGAGAACTCTTACTTCCCTTTTCAGTATGAGAACACAAATAATCCTATGGCGCATTACCACTCAACCGGTCCTGAGATCTGGAACGACACTGACGGCAAGATTACGCATTTTGTTGCAGGGATCGGTACCGGAGGGACCATAAGCGGTACTGCAATGTATCTCAAGGAAAAAAGTGAAAAGGTAAAAATAATCGGCGCAGACCCCTACGGTTCTATCTTCAAAGTGTTCAAGGAAACGGGTGCATCACCCGAACCGATCCCCTATCTTATTGAAGGGATCGGGCAGGATGTAATTCCAAAGAATGTGTGGCTTCAGTACATAGATGAAATTGTGAATGTAACCGACAAAGATTCAGTGAACATGTGTAAAAGGCTTACAATGGAAGAAGGGATCTTCTGCGGAGGATCAACGGGCACGATTGCACAGGTTGCGCTTGATGTGGCAAGCAAACTGGACGAAAGCGGGATAGTCGTGTTCATAGTCTGCGATACTGGCGAGAGATATCTTTCCAAATACCATTCGGATCAGTGGCTCAGGGATAAGAGGCTTCTGTCTCCTGAAAACACAACGGTCGGGCAGGTCTTTCTGACAAGAAAATCCGGCACCCCAGGGCTTGTGTTTGTTAACGGTGATGCAAAAGTGTTTGAAGCCATGGAACTTATGGACGAGTACAACCTTTCTACCATGCCGGTGCTCGAAGGAAATGAATGCATCGGTTCGATAAGAGAATCGAGCATACTTGAGAAAGTAATGGATGACAGGACGGTCTCAGGCAAAACCGTAAAAGCCGTAATGGATGACAAGTTGCCCATACTTGATTTCAATTCACACGTGAAGGAAGCGATCGACATTCTGCACAAAGACAATGCTGTACTCGTATCACAGCATGGCAGGATAAAGGGAATTCTCACAAGATACGATGTGCTTGACATCGCATAAACAAAACATTTAAGATACTGAAATGAAATTTTCAACAAGGCAGATACACGCAGGACAGCATCCCGAAGAAACAACAGGAGCTGTCATCACTCCAATATTCCAGACTTCAACATATTCAAACTCAAAGCTTGGCGAATCAAAGGGCCATGATTACGGAAGGACAATTAACCCGACACGTACCGCGCTTGAGGCAAATCTCGCTTCACTTGAAAACGGTAAGTACGGTTTTTGCTTCTCGTCGGGAATGGCGGCAATTCAAACAATGATCTCAATGTTCTCTCCCGGCGCCCATGTAATTTGCACAGATAACGTTTACGGAGGGACCTACAGACTTTATGAGCAGGTGATCAGCAAACACGGCATAGAGTTTTCGTATGTTGACACTTCCGACACTTCCGCAATATCCGATGCCCTGAAGCCGAACACAAAGCTGATCTATGTTGAAACGCCCACGAATCCGATGCTGAACATCACCGATCTCAAGGCTCTGAAGAAGATCGCTTCTGATAAGGGAATACTCACATGCGTTGATAACACTTTTATGAGTCCGTATTTTCAGAACCCTCTCGATTTCGGCATTGACATGGTGGTTCACAGTTCAACGAAGTACATCAACGGACACAGCGACGTGATCGGCGGGTGCATCATTACTTCAGATAATGCGATTGCGGAGAAGCTGAAGTTCCTGCAGAATTCAATCGGCTCTGTTCCGTCTCCGTTTGACTGCTGGCTCGTTCTTAGGTCCACAAAGACACTTGCGCAGAGAATGAAAGCCCACAACGAGAACGCAGTTGCGATCAGCGAACGCCTGTCAGGCGATATGAAGGTTCAGAAGGTTTTTTACCCCGGGCTGAAGTCCCATCCGCAGTATGAAACAGCACTTGCACAGATGCGGGGTTTCGGAGGGATCATTTCAATCGAGCTCGGATCATATGACGGTGCCGTGAAGTTCTGTAACGCACTGAAAATATTCCAGATCGCCGAGTCACTTGGAGGAGTTGAATCGCTGGTTTGCCATCCCGTTTCGATGACGCACGGCAGTGTGCCAAAAGAACTTAGGGAAAAATTCGGACTGACAGACGGGCTTGTAAGACTCTCAGTCGGAATCGAAGACTGCGAAGATCTGATGGACGACATCGAAACAGCTCTCGCAGGAATCTGACAGCCGGACGTGAAGCTGACAATGCTCGCAATTGTGTTTCTCCTTTCCGTTCAGTCAGGCAATGCACAGCACAGATTTCGCACTAAGATATCGCCGCAGAAAGTTTCTGAGACGTCATTGGATGTCGGCATTTTCCGGACCTTCAACAAAATTCAGAGTCCTGCGGTGAACTCGATTGTCAGTGTGACAAACAGTTCAATTGTCCCCGTGTCCGCCCTGCTTCCTGTGGGTTTATACGCATCCGCCAGGATAAACGACAATGCATACGATGAGAACTCTTCCGTGCTGCTTTTCCTTTCCGAAGCGCTGAACTTCGGAGTTACGCAAGCGCTCAAGGAAACAATCAAGCGGCCGCGCCCTTATCGTTCGCTCAATAACGTTCAGCTCAGCGAAACATCTTCGGTTGCGGGTACATATTCCTTTCCGTCGGGGCATGCTTCAGCATCATTCACTATCGCAACACTTCTTACGCTGCGGTATCCTGATGAACCGTGGATAATTTCGGGATCATTTGCATATGCAGCAGTTACTTCGCTCGGGAGGTTATACTGGGGAGTTCATTATCCTTCAGATGTTCTGGCCGGAATGCTTATAGGAGCGGGTTCTGCAGCGCTGATCTATTCCCTCAGAAGCGAGATCATCCCTGCCAAAGACAGACTTTTCAACCAAAGCACGAGGCCTGATGAAAGGGTCAAGAGCCCCGGATTACCGGTCGTGATAGGGTCTGTTGCCGCGGCTGACATACTGAATCACTTTATTTCCGGTTCTGGATTGCCGTTGATCGAAGCCGCAAGCGTGGGATATCTGCCTGACGGCACATACACACTCAACTGCAGGATCGAATTCTAGACTCCCCGCTTGTTTCCCCAGAGCATAATGTGCAGTCTGTCGGTGTAATTGTAACTGTGCCTTATGCATGCCTCCGCAGTCTTCTCCCTTCTCATGTCAAGCTCCTCGCGTGAAATGCCTTCGGGCATAAGGTATATGTCCTCCCTGCGAATTCCGAACTCCTTTTCATATTCCATTATCTCGGGCAGATCTGCTTCCGATGTGAATACGAACTTCCACTGTATGTCGATCTTCCCGGCCCTTTGCAGCTCCGCAAAACTCATCAGAGATCGGGTGTTCTTCATATTTGAAAGATGCATGGATTCATACTTGCTTCCATAAGGCACAGATGATCTCAGCTTTGGGCTAATGCTTGCAAGATCGATCTCATTCACAAATTCTCCAAAGTATGTTCCGTTCGTTTCAAGAGTTATGAAGGCATTGCTGTTTGATCTTTTGATCGCCGCAGCAAGCTGATGAAGTTCTTCTCCCTGCATGGCAGGCTCTCCCCCCGTGATAACCACATCCGTGCAGTTCACCTTCTCATACTCGGCCAGGATTTCGGCGATGCTTAGAATGCCAATATTGTGAGAGTCGGCGGGATCCCAGCTTGTGTAGTAAGTGTCGCAGAGATTTCCTCCGGAGAATCTGCATCTCAGATTGCAGAAGTTCGTTCTGATGAAAAACGAAGGCCGGCCGGTCCTCTTACCTTCGCCCTGAATTGAATGGAACAGTTCCGATATCTCCATCAGCAAAAGAACATCAGATCATTTCTTTGAATTCAGCTGTGCGGCAAGTCCTGTGTACTTGGACAGGTCGGCATCTATCGAACCGATCAGCACCTGCGTTTTGACCTTCACCGGCATTTTGACCTGATCGTCCGTAAGCCATACTAGTATTGAACCTTCGCTTCTGAACAGTCCGCCCTCCTGAACCAGAGGTTCAAGTTTGATGCATCTGAATTCACCTGCAGGCACCTCAATAGTCTCAATGCCCAGATACTTTATTTTGAGCTGATAGGTCTTGTCTTTGTAGAAGTTCTCGAGCGTGAATACATCTCCCTGCTTCATCTTCGAATAGTCAACAGTCCTTGAGTAATAGAAGGCGCTCATAACATCCTGCACATAGGGGGGAATGTCAAACTCTCCTTCAAATTTCTTAGGCTCTGTTTCACCTGTGTACGTCTTCGCCTTGTGATTCTGCTGATCGAATATCGCTTCGAAATCACGCTGATAGGTGCCTTCCTTGATATGCTGTTCAAACCTCCAGGGAAACAGCCCTTCAACATCAACATAGGTTTTGTAGTAGTCCCTTACTTTGTAAACAAGATCAAAGCTTGAAGTCGAATTGACCCTGAATGTGATGTCGAAGCACTTCCTTGCGTTCATAGTCACGGTTGCCGGAGCTATTTCCATGATGGCTTCGCCTGCGGTTATGAACCCGTAATTGATCTCGAACGTCAGTTTCTCGCCTTCTTTGAATGCCCTGTTCTCAACTTTTCTGAATTTATCCTGTGCGCCTGCGCTGATGCTGACCAATGCAAAGGCCAGCACAAGCAAGAAAATTCTCGCGTTCAAGAGTGTCTTGATCATGATAATGATTTGTATGGTTTTTTGTATTTTGAATTTTCTAGCAGTACCATGCATGCTTCCAATGCCGTGTCCGTATTAATGAGCGTCATGTCATCACTTCCGGCAGGAGGTTTTATGACTGACACATGTTCTCCAAGCGGCTTCCATCTTGTGTCATTCATCGGCGCGCTGTTTGGAAAGAATGCGAGCACGTTTCTGCTGAATGCGCCTGCAATGTGCGCAGGGCCCGTAGAGTTGGCTATGACTATTCTGCTTTTGTCAATCAAAATCATAAGCTCTCTTAATGTGAGCTTTCCGCAAAGGTTAATGCATGCAGGGCAATTCTCAGGAATTGAAGCCTTCACTTTCTCTGTCTCCTGATCGGTACCCGTAAAGATGATCTTCATGCCGGGAATTTTCATACTGAGCTTACCTGCGAGACTCCTGAATTGTTCCGAAGAAATATCCCTGGCAGATCCTCTGCTTCCGCAATGAATCACAATGTACTCCGATTCGGGGCTCACGCCAAGCGACTTAGCCTTTTGCAGGAAATCCTTCGCCTCATCTTCTGCGTAGCCAAGCAGTCTTTCAGGCGCTGGTTGAACATTCTCTTCCCCGGTGACAGCCCTCAGCAATCCGAAATTGTATTCCGATTCGTGCTTCTCTGCAAACTTCCTGTGTTCCTTCACTTTGTGTGTGAACATAAATGAATACCATCTGTAAGCAGTTCCTGCCCTTACGGTTGTACCCATGCTTCTGAATGCTTTTGCCAGAACATATTCGGGTTTTGCAAAGATAACTGCATCTGCATTCAGCGGCGAGGCCTTCTCCGTGATTTCCTGCACAGAAAGCGGTATGTCAACTGCGGCAATATCAAACCTCAGAGGGCTGTGCTTCAGCAGTTCGTCCGGGCCTTTTCTTACAAGAAATGTGATCCGTGCATGAGGGAAAGCAAGGCCTGTTTCATAAACCAATGGCAATGTGAGTATTACGTCACCGATATTGTCGGTTCTAGCAATTACAACCGACTTCAGATCTCCGGCTGATACTTCCCTGCCCAAAGATCACTGCAGATAGCCGTCGCTTCTGATGATATCAGAGATCCGCTCGGCCTCTTTGAGTTTAGGAATGATCATTTCAAAATATTCCCTGATGTATTCAAGTCTTTTCTGCTCGTCATCAAGTTCAAGAAGATGCTGTTTCTCTTCGAGCCCAAGCCCGCATTTTTCAGCCATCAGAAAACATGCCGACCTTATTCCGTCCGAGATGTTTTCTTCGTCCAGGGAAATCGGCCTTATGCTTCCTTTGTAAGCCATTTCTACAATTTTATTATAATCCTCAACTGCCCCGGCCATTAGATCCGGGTCAAAGTCAAGGTTGTTGTCTTCAAGATATTCAACCAATCCCTCATAAAGGCCGTCCTCACCGACCGCATAACTTTTTATGCTGAATCTCCTGATGCCGGATACAATGATATCAAGCTCTCCGTTTTCAAATTGCTTTGCCACTTCAGTAACTCTCACAGAAGTGCCGACTCCGGATAGTCTGCCCTGATTCATCAGCACTATTCCGAATGTTCCGTCATTTGTCAGCACATCGGCAATCAGCCTCTTGTATCTTTCCTCAAATATGTGAAGCGGAATTCTCGATCCCGGAAACATCACAGTCTGCAGAGGAAAAAGTTTAAGCGCTTTGTTCATTCAAATAAAAAACTTCCCGAAGCTTGTCTAAGCCTTCGGGAAGTTGTTCAATGGTTCGTTAAATGTCATTTATATGTTATAACAAGCGAGGTGATCTGCTTGTCCTTGTCGTACCCCATCATCAGTCCCACTTCCCTGCCGGCCTTCTTCCAGTTCAGCACACCGCCCTTGTCGCTTACAAGATTCTCGCTTCCCTCTATCACTTCGTATCCTGCCTTCTTCATTTCATCCTTGTAAAAGCTGATAATGTCAGGAACCAGATCCGTGGTTTCGAAGGTGACAACTGTTCCTTCCGTGGAATTCAAAGAACCGAGCGTCTTGGAGTTTTTCGGAGTGGGGACATCTTTGGGAAAATCACCCGGCAGGCCCGGTGTCATTCCGAGATCATTCTGCTTGTTCTCCGTTGATGACGGATCAGTGTTTGCTTCTTCTTTTGAGGCCAGTTCCTGTTTTGACTTTTCTTCTTCAGTTGATGATTCGTTTCCGGAAACTTTTGAACCTGACTTCACTTCCGATTTCTTATCCGCAGTTGTTTCATCATTCTTATCACCGCATGATGAGAAGATGATTGCAGATGAAAATAGCAGTAACAGGAGTTTTCTCATTAATTCAGTTAATTTTATTTTGGTCAATTATAGCATCTCAGAGCTTCAAAGCTTCCTGAGATGTAGCTCTTCTTGTCATCCTTGAAACAAATGATGATCTTGCCCTTCACGGTCTTCTCCGTCATTGATGTGATCTGAAGAGCGCAGTTCCATGGGATCGAACCGATCCCGGATTCGCTCGATGCGCCTGTCGTGTCGTAATAGGCAATATACCCGTCGAGGCTCTTGTCAAAGGAAGCCTTCAGGACCTCGATTGTATCAAGACTTCCCGCTTTGTGTATCAGATGTATGGACCTTCCTCCCTCAACATAACCGCACGGGTTTTTGGGAACACCTTCGCAGAAGTTGATCACGTTGTCGCCGCTTCCGCGCCATTGCTCAAAATTCACATACTTAAATTCAAAAGGTTTGCCTTCAAGCAAACCTTTTATTGGTGTATCCGGTATGTCTGTGATCTTGAGTTCGGACCTCCATGTGAATTCGGTATCGTTCTTTTGTGCAGTATTCTGCTTTCCGTCTTCCTTGCCGCATGAAAATGCAAGCAATGTTGCCGCAAACAGAAATGCAACGAGAGATCTGGTATTCAAATAGTCGCTTGGGTGTTAGTTTGATCCCTCAGAGCTGAACTGTGCAGATGTTACTTTACAAACTTCTTGTATCTGTCATTGATCCTGCCCCAGTGCAGATTGTTAATGAAGTTGTCAATGTAACTTGCTCTTCCGGGTCCGTCCTTATGATAGTAAGCATGCTCGAATACATCAAGTGAAATGATAGGTATGCCGCCCCAGATAGCTCCGTAATGATGCTCGTCTGTCAGAATATTGATCAGTCTCTGGCTGTATAGCGCGTCATAAGTCAGTACTCCCCAACCGGAAAGCTTTGCCGCAACGGCGCTTGCCTTAAAGTCCGCTTTCCAGTTGTCAATTGAGCCGAATTCCTTTTCTATGGCCGCAACAACTTCAGGACCCTTGGATGTATCTCCGTCGCCGCCCATTACTTCCCAGTAAACATCATGGAGCAATGCACCGGCGTGATTCCATGTGAACCTTCTCTTGAGTTCGCCCACCTGACTGTAGTTTCCGTTTGCCTTTGACCTGTCAGCCGTCTCAAGGTCTTTCTCGATGTTATTAAGAAAGGTCACATATCCTTTGTGATGAGTGTTGTAATGCCAGTCTGATGTCTCGGCATCAATGACGTTCTTCAGAAGCTCCTTCGCTTCTTCATCTGTGTAAGGCCTCTTGTTGAATTTCCATTCGTAAGCCATTTTGTTTTTATCTCCTTTTTGGTTTAATGTTTTCGATTGAATTACACTTCCCAAAGTAAGGCCGCCGGCACTTGCCAATGCAAGTCCGGATGCAGTACTCTGAATGAATTTACGCCTTCCGATTCTTCTCAAAGATGTGCGGCGATACTCTTAAACTCCGAAAGAACTTCCGCAGCCGCAAGTCTTGACGGCATTCGGATTGTTGAATACGAATCCCTTGCCCATAAGTCCATCTGTGTAATCAAGCTCGGTGCCCGAAAGATAGATGCTGCTTTTCATGTCAACCACTATCTTAACGCCGTCGATCTCATATATGTTATCTCCCGGCCTTTCCTCGGGATCGAACCCGAGTGTATATGTGAAGCCCGAACATCCGCCGCCTTTGACGCCAACTCTGAGCATATACTCAGCGGGCACTTTGTTCTCTTCCATAAGCCTCCTGATCTCCTTCACCGCTTTTTCGGTCACGTTGATGTCTTCGCTGACGCCGGGAATGAATTCTTTTGTCTCTGACATGATATTCTTATTTGATTTCTTTTGATTTTGAAATTACTGATTGAGGCGACCCTTCATTCAGCCTCTTCACTGCGCTGACCAGCCTTTCGGTGGCATAGTCAATCTCTTCATCCGTCGAATACCTTCCAAAACTCAGCCTCAAAGATGATCCTGCAAGTTCGCGCGGCCTGCCAATAGCCGTAAGTACATGCGACGGCTCCATTGAAGAAGATGTGCAGGCACTGCCTGTTGACATTGCCAGGTCGTGAAGGTCTCCGATCAGGGCATTTATGTCAATATCAGAAAAGCTGAAATTCAGATTGTTCGGCAGTCTCTTTTCGGGATGTCCGTTCAGCAAGGCGTTCTCAAGCGCGAGAACTTCCTTCATCATCCTGTTCCTCATTTTCACATGCTTTTCTATTTCACTGTCCATTTCCTCGCCTGCAATCTCGCATGCCTTGCCCAGCCCTACAATTCCTGTAACATTGAGCGTGCCGGCACGAAGGCTTTTCTCCTGACTTCCGCCGTGTGTCTGCTTCGTAAACGTGACTCTCGGATTCTTACCCCTTACATAAAGAGCTCCTGCGCCTTTCGGGCCGTAGAACTTGTGGCCTGAGATGCTCATAAGGTCAATGTTCATTTCATCCACATTCACCGGTATCTTGCCCACTGCCTGTGTGGCGTCTGTATGAAACAGAGCCCCCTTGCTCCTGCATATTCTGCCGATCTCCGCAACGGGCTGAACTGTTCCTATCTCATTGTTTGCCATCATAACGCTCACTATTATCGTCTTGTCTGTAACAGTCCTTTCAAGCTCCTCCATGTTCAGCAGGCCATTGCTGTCAACTTCAAGATATGTTACTTCGTATCCGCGCTCTTCGAGATATTTGCACGTTTCAAGGATTGCCTTATGCTCCGTAGTGCAGGTTACAATGTGCCGGCCCTTTTCAGAATACGTTTCGGCTATACCTTTCAGGGAGATGTTGTTGGATTCGGTTGAGCCGGAGGTAAATACAATGTCCCGGGGAATTGCTCCTATAAGATCTGCAACCCTTTTTCTGGCCACTCCAACCGCCTGCTCTGCTTCCCAGCCGAATTTGTGGTTTGAGCTTGAAGCATTCCCGAACCTCTCACAGAAGTAAGGGATCATCTCTTCGAGCACTCTCGGGTCAACCGGAGTAGTTGCATTGTAATCAAGATAGACCGGAAGTTTCATAGGCATTCTGCTAAACCAGATCTGAGATCGTTTTGCTTTTGAAAAGTTCTTCAACTTCTTGCTGAAGCCTGGTGAGCGGCGTTTTAATGGAACATGTGTCTTCCAAACAGCATTCTCCTTCTTTTCCGCTTTCCAAACACTCTGTAAGGGCCTTATCGGCATCCATTGCCTGCATTACCTGACTCAGATAGATCTTGTCAGGACTCTCGGCAAGAAGGTAACCGCCGTGCGTTCCCTGAGTCGAAGATAATATATTTTCGCTCTTTAATCTCTGAAGTATTTTTGAAAGGAGGTCGTAGGGAATATTGATCTTCTCGGAAATCTCCCTTGCTGTCACAAGTCTGGGACTCGAACTGCTGATGAACTTGATTGCCATCAATGCATACTCGACCTTCTTCGAAAATCTGATCATTGGAAGTTTAAAGCGGACTATTTAAGTCCTATTTTATGGCCAAAAAAACGGGAAGAAGATTCCCGCAATTTCAATTTGGCGGTCCCAACGGGATTCGAACCCGTGTTTTCACTGTGAAAGAGTGACGACCTAACCCCTAGTCGATGGGACCAATTTTGGAAAGTGCAATTTAAGCAAATTGACCAAGAGTTACAATTACCGGTTTCGCCCCAATGAACAGTTTTGCCAATGTTCTGCCTCTCTGAATAATGATTCAATACAGCTTTTGGTGCACATCCAATGATCGGGCCCCTTCCGTAGTGAATTCAGTAATTCAATTTTCTCTCGGATCCGTTCACTTCCCTTATCCACAATCTCCCGTCACCTCTTGTTCTGTTTGTGTATATCAGCCGCCCGGATCGTCCGTAGTCCGGTGCATATGACAGTGAGTTTATGATCTTCAGGGGCGTGGAAGAGTTGGGAGCATCAAAAACGTACGAACTCGCATCAGGATATGTTCTCGAAAAGTATGCATCCGCTCCCGAAACCGAAAGGTGGGAGTTGGCTGAAAATCCTGTTTCAGACATTGCAAGCAGGAGTTGCCTGGAATTGAGCGCCGGGAAATAAATGAACAGGCTGTCTCCGTTCTGTATTCCGCCGCTTCCGTATGACGGCTTAAAATAATACAGATGGTCTGTGCTGATCGTCCACGACGGCCAGGCACATCCCTCATCAATAAGCAAAGGCAATGATCCGTCTGAATTTGAAATATAGAGTTTTGAATTCTGTATGTAAGCTATCTTTCCATTGCTGTGGTTCCAGCGTACAGTTGCCGCACCCGGACCGGTAACTGCAGTTCTGATCGCACTGTTCAATAAGCTGTATGAGTAGAGTGAGCCGCCTGCCTCAAATATTATGGCGGTGTCTGCAGGAGACCAGTCAGGACTTGTAACATTTCCCTGAACTATCTGCGCCTTGTTTGAACCGGAGGAATCCATTACATACAGTCCGGTAAGATCTGCATCAAGGTCGTTATGAATAAAGGCGATCCTGTCGCCGCGGGAGGACCATGCCGCATCAAAATCTATCTGCGTGTATTCGACTGAAGACGGATTTGTCGGCGAGTCTCCCTCATTGCATGACAGCGAGGCCGCGCTGAAGAGCAATGCCGTCAGCAATCTCGGCAACAGACCTTTTCCGTTAAATATCATTTTTGTTTTGCCGCAATTTATCTTCTGTTGAATGGACATTCAATTGACATAAGATCAGTTGCATCTGGCAGGTTCCGGTTTAGTGTATTGTAATTTCACAGGCACCAAACTAAGTTAATTACTTATGCCCTCATCAAATCTCGACAAGATACTGGTCAAAGGCGCCAGAGTCCACAATCTCAAGAACATTGATATTGAGATCCCGAGGGACAGCCTCGTTGTGTTCACAGGATTGTCCGGCTCGGGTAAATCATCTCTGGCATTCGACACAATTTATGCTGAAGGCCAGAGGAGATTCATGGAAACCCTGTCCGCTTACGCAAGGCAGTTCATCGGAGGAGTTGAACGCCCGGACGTTGACAAGATTGAAGGCCTGTCTCCTTCGATTTCCATTGAGCAGAAAACCATCTCACAGAATCCAAGGTCAACGGTTGGAACAGTAACTGAGATCTACGATTTTATCCGTCTTCTTTATGCGCGCTGCGGCACACAGTACTCGCCTGATTCGGGTCTTCCCGTAACGCGCCAAAACCTGGATCAGATAGTGGATGTGCTATTGTCAATGAAAGACAAGTCGAAGATCAGCATTCTTGCGCCCGTTGTGAAAGGAAGAAAAGGGCATTACCGCGAACTTTTTGAAGAGATCGGATCACAAGGCTTCACGAAAGTAAGGGTTGACGGTGTAACCCTCGACATAAATCCTGGCATGAAGGTAGAAAGATTCAAGATCCATGACATAGAAATTGTTGTTGACCGGCTCGCCGTAAGTCCCAAATCAAGGGACCGCATAAAGGAGTCCGTTGAGACTGCCCTCAGGCACGGTGAAGGCGTTGTGATAGTGAATGACGGCAGGAAAGACAGAATGTTCAATCAAAACCTTTCGGATCCCGTTACAGGCAGAAGCTTTGCGGAACCGGCTCCGAATTCATTCTCTTTCAATTCTCCTTACGGATGGTGCAAGGATTGCTTCGGGCTCGGTGAGAAGAAAGAAATTGATACAGACAAGATCATCCCGGATAAGAATCTGAGTATAAACCAGGGAGGTATAGTTCCCCTCGGCAAACCGAGAAGCACTTGGGTATATTCTATCTTCAAAGGGCTGATTGAGAAGCTCGGTCATGACTTTGATACGCCGCTGAAGAAGTTCAGCAAGGATGATATGGAACTGATCATGAACGGCACGCGGGACAGGATCAAGTACTATCACACGAATTCACTCGGCAGGACAAACCTTTATTCTCACAGGTTTGAAGGACTCATGAATTACATTCAGCGTTACGCATCCGATACTACCTCAGAGGCAATAAGGATATGGGCGGAAAGTTTCATGGCCGTTAACAAATGCAGAACCTGCGGAGGCGGAAGGCTGAATACGGATTCTCTGTGGGTAAGGGTAGGTGATAAGGGAATCTACGAAGTAACTCAAATGTCAATCTCCGAGTGCAGGGAGTTTTTTGCTGATCTGAAACTGGAAGAGCGCAAAGCCGTTATTGCCCGGCAGATACTGAAGGAGATCTGCTCGCGGCTCGATTTCCTTCTTAATGTAGGGCTTGATTACCTCACCCTCGACAGAAGCGCAAGAACTCTCTCCGGGGGAGAAGCACAGCGTATCAGGCTCGCAACTCAGATCGGCTCACAGCTCACAGGCGTTTTGTACATTCTTGACGAACCCTCGATAGGCCTGCATCAGAGGGACAATGTGAAGCTCATAAACTCGCTGAAGAACCTACGCGATATCGGAAATTCTGTTATCGTTGTGGAGCATGACAAGGAAATGATCGAGTCATCAGACTTTGTTGTTGACCTCGGCCCCGGTGCGGGTGAGCACGGCGGAGAAGTCGTTGCATTCGGTCCACCCAGCGCGCTGAACGGGCACTCTCTTACGGGAGAATTCATTTCCGGAAAGAAGAAGATCGAGATTCCGTCAAAGAGGAGAGAAGGAACCGGAAACAAACTGGTGCTCAAGGGTGCAAAAGGAAACAATCTCAAGAATGTTACACTTACAGTGCCCCTCGGAAAGTTCATTTGCGTCACAGGTGTGAGCGGCTCAGGCAAGTCAACACTTATCACTGAAACGCTTTACAGAATACTTTCGCAGAAGTTCTTTAAGACGCCTGAACGCCCGTTGCCTTATGATTCCATTGAAGGCATAAGTATAGCCAAAGACAACAGGCGTGAAAGGATGATCGACAAGATAATCGAAATTGACCAGACACCTATCGGAAGGACTCCGCGCAGCAATCCGGCAACATACACGGGACTTTTCACTTTCATAAGGGATATTTATGCAAATCTGCCTGAAGCGAAGATCAGAGGCTACAAACCGGGCAGGTTCTCTTTCAATGTGAAGGGCGGAAGATGCGAAGCGTGTGAAGGAGCGGGACTTCAGAAAATTGAAATGAATTTCCTTCCTGATGTATATGTGACATGTGATGTATGCAGAGGAAGGCGTTACAACCGTGAAACTCTTGAGGTCAGGTATAAAGGAAAGTCAATTTCCGATGTTCTTGATATGACCGTGGAAGAAGCTCTGGATTTCTTCGAAGCAGTTCCGGGACTTAAGCGTAAGCTCGCAACACTGCACGATGTGGGACTTGATTATATCCGGCTGGGACAACAGGCAACAACACTGTCCGGAGGAGAAGCGCAAAGAGTCAAGCTCTCCACTGAGCTTTCAAAGGTTCAGACCGGCAGGACCCTCTACATACTTGACGAGCCTACGACCGGCCTGCATTTCAAGGACATCAAGATGCTGCTCGATGTGCTTAACAAGCTTGTTGACAAGGGTAATACTGTGATCGTGATCGAGCACAATCTTGATGTGATAAAATCCGCAGACTGGATCATTGATCTTGGCCCTGAGGGCGGTGAAAAGGGGGGAAGAATAATTGCGGAGGGAACGCCTGAGGAGATCATCAGTGAGCATATCGGAACTTCACATACTGCAAGATTCCTTGCTGAGGAAATGGCAAAATAGTCTTCCCGAACTTATGATTCAGAAGAACTTAAACATCATGCAAGGAACGATCAGCTACATCAATCCTTTCACAATAAAGAATATATACTCAATTTCCCGATCCTTCAGTTGTTATGAACCAGAATCTTCCGGTTCATTTCAGTCTGCAATCACCTTGTAGGTTCTGAAATCAGACTTCATGGGAAGTTCTTCGCCCTTTTCCTTTGCAATCCTCAGATCCTCGAATCCTCTTCTGTGACCTTCGATGAATTCGGGAGATGTAGTCCAGTTCTTGAATGCCTCTTCCGAATCCCAGTGGCTCATAATGAGATATTCACCCTTGCCGTCAATCGGTTTAAGCACTTCCATGTTTATGAACCCGGGCATCCTGTCTATAGCTTTGGCGCGGGATCCAAAAAGTTCTTCGAACCTGCCGCGGTAATGATCCTTGCAATCTATGAAGTTGATTGCCACAAAGCTCTTCTTCTTTTCTTCCAATTAAGAGATGAGTTTAAGTTAAAGAGTTGCAAATATAGTCTTATCAAGACTTAGTTTAAATAAGAAAATTATTCCTGCCGGCCTGGCCTGTGTGCAAATCAGTTGCTCAGCATCTTAATCATCTCCCTGAGCTCCCTCTCCCATGCCTTGTCAATTGCAACCGCGCTTTCAAAGTCGGCAACAGCATCTTCCTTTTGGCCGAGTTCCATGTAGATCTTTCCCCTGTTATAGTAAGATATGTCATCAGAGGGATTCAACTCGATCGCCTTTGTAAAATCCTTGATTGCCTTTTCAAGCTGTCCGGCGGCCTGATAAAGCGATGCGCGGTTGAAGTAGGCATCGGAAGTTTTCTCGCCGTGCTTTATTGCAGCTGTGTAATCCGCTATCGCTCCGGCGGTGTCACCCGTCTTCTCGAGCAGTTCCGCTCTTCCAATGTAGGCGGGGCCGAATGATCTCTTCTTACTTATCGCAGTGCTCAGTTCGGTCATAGCCTTCTCATTGTCGAAGTATATCACATACACCATTCCCTTGTAGTAGTGTGTTAGATAATCATCACTTTGCGAATTGAGGATTTCCATGAAATGCCTGTTAGCACCGTCAAAATCGTCGGAATAAAAGCACTTCTTGCCGTTCTCAAAATTCTCCTGCAATGTCTGTGAGACCGCCTGCCCGGCTATGAACATGAGCAGAACCGTTATGATCGTTTTCATTTTAAATGCTCCTTTAAGAATTTACCTGTAAATGATTCTTTGACACCTGCCACATCCTCGGGCGTTCCGACGGCAACAATCTCTCCGCCGCGGTCTCCGCTATCCGGGCCGAGGTCAACTATGTAATCGGCGCACTTAATAACTTCAAGGTTGTGCTCGATCACTAGAACAGAGTTGCCTTTTTTTATCAGTTCGTTGAAACACTTAAGAAGTTTCGAAACATCATAAAAGTGAAGCCCTGTTGTCGGCTCGTCAAATATGAACAGCGTATGCTTAGAGTCCTCCTGAAATGTCAGATGATATGCAAGCTTCACCCTCTGTGATTCTCCTCCTGAAAGTGTGGTGGCCGACTGTCCCACTCTTAAATAGCCAAGGCCCACATCATCAAGCACCCTAAGCTTGTTAACAATACGGGAGTAGGGTTTGAAGAAGCGCATAGCTTCTGATACGGTCATCTCAAGAACTTCGCTGATGTTCTTTTTCTTACCTTCGGCTCCTTTCAATTGAATTTCGAGTGCTTCTGACTTGTACCTCTTTCCCTTGCAGTCCTCGCATTCCAGCACAATGTCCGCCATGAACTGCATTTCAATTTTGATGACTCCTGTTCCTTCGCAGGTCTCGCATCTTCCTCCGGGAATATTGAACGAGAAGTAACCTGCGTAATGATTTCTCCTTTTGGATTCAGGTGTATCGGCAAATGCTTCACGGATGCTGTCAAATGCCTTGATATAAGTGATAGGATTGCTGCGCGGTGTCTTCCCGATCGGATTCTGATCCACCATCTCCACACCGTCAATATGCTCGAACCCGTCAATGATGTCATGCTCTCCGATCTTTTCGGAATATGATCCTTCAAAATGCTTGAGGAGCCCGGCATAAAGTATGTTGTTAATGAGAGTGGACTTTCCCGAGCCGCTCACCCCTGTTATGCATGTGAACATTCCAAGCGGGATCTTCACATTGATGTCCTTAAGATTGTTGGCTCTTGCGCCGGCGATCCTTATGTACTTTGTTCTGGCATCCGTCAGCCGCCGCGCCTTTGGTACTTCTATCTTCGACCTTCCGCTGAGATATCTTCCGGTAAGAGAGTGGTTGTCTTTCAGTATATCTTCGTAAACCCCGCTGAATATCACTTCGCCGCCGTTTTCTCCCGCAAAAGGCCCCATGTCAACTATCGCATCAGCCTCGCGCATCATCTCGGCATCATGCTCCACCACCAGCACGGTGTTTCCGACATCACGAAGTGATTTCATAATTGCAATGAGCTTTGCGTTATCCCTTGGGTGAAGTCCGATCGATGGTTCATCCAGCACATAGATAGAGCCGACGAGAGATGAACCGAGCGAAGTGGACAGGTTGATCCTTTGTGATTCACCTCCCGAAAGTGAGTTGGCCAGCCGGTCAAGTGTGAGGTAGGTCAGGCCTACGTCGTTAAGATATTTCAGCCTGTGGACTATCTCTTCCATTATTCTCTCCGACACCTTTCTGTCATACTCGCTTAGTCTGAGATCTCTGAAGAACTCATACGCTTCATCAATCTTCATCTTCACTATATCAAATACTGTCTTTCCGTTCACTCTTACATACAGCGCCTCTTTTCGCAGTCTTGAGCCTCCGCAGGTGGAGCAAATTGTATATGCCCTGTACTTGTTCATCAGCACTCTGTAATGAAGTTTGTACGCGGCGGCGGCTTCAACTTTCTTAAAGAACCCCCTGATTCCGTCATACTTACCGCCGCCTTCATAAATAAACCTCTTTTCGTTTTCGCTCAGTCTGTAGTATGGCGTTGATACATCGAGGCCGAAGTTCCCCGCTTCATGGATCAGGTCGTAGTAGTTGGAAGAATGCTTTGGAGTGTTGAATGCCGCAACAGCATGTTCAGAAACAGATTTTCTTTTGTCCGGTATCACAAGGTCCATGTCTATATCAAGCTTCTTGCCGAAGCCCTGGCATTCCTCGCATGCGCCGTAGGGGTTGTTGAATGAGAACAGTCTTGGCTCGGGTTCCTCAAACCTGATCCCGTCAAGTTCAAGATACTTGTTGAACCTGTGAAGTGTCTCTGAATCATGGGAATCAATCGAGATCACAACATAACCTTCGCTCTCTATGTATGCCAGCTCAATGGAATCATTCAGCCTTGTAAGGGAATCTTTGTCAGTCGGGTCAAACGAAAACCTGTCAATGACAACTCTGACAGTTTTTGTTTCGCTCTTTTTCTTCTTCGAGCCAAAGACCATGTCGGCGATCTCTTCTTCGCTCGTATCATTCAGATCCAGAAGTTCACTGCCTGCAGCAATTTTGTAAAATCCCCTCAGTCTGAAATTGTTTAGCACGGCAGCAAACTTCTTCCTGTCCTGTTCGGCCACTTCTACCATTACAAACACCCTGAATGGAGTTGTGCCGTATGTTGAAGTCAGCTCATCAATTATGCTTTCCGGTGTGTCCTTCTTTACAGGAGAACCGCTGACAGGCGAATATGTCTTGCCAATCCTGGCAAACAGCAGTCGCAGATAATCGTAGATCTCCGTCATTGTGCCCACTGTCGAACGGGGATTCTTCGTCTGAGTCTTCTGCTCAATGGCCATTGACGGTGCCAGGCCGGACATGAAGTCAACGTCCGGCTTGTTGATCCTCTCCAGGAACTGCCTCGCGTAAGAAGATAAGCTTTCGACATATCTCCTCTGGCCTTCTGCATAAATGGTGTCAAACACGAGGGAAGACTTACCTGAACCGCTCACTCCAGTGAAAACTATCAGCCTGTTCTTAGGGATGTCAATATCAACGCTCTTGAGATTGTGAACTCTTGCACCCCGGATCACGATGAATTTCTTCGGATCCGGAAGAAGACCTTTTGCATCGGGATTTCTCTTTCCCGTCCTGTCTATTGTTGTGAGTGCCATTTGATCAATAACAAATTTACTTCTCAGAGGATTATTAAGCAGTTACAAAATTCCGCTTCTCGCAAGATTTTTTTCAATTTTGTCCAAAACGTTTTCTAAAGTCAGGAATAGAGGTGAATACAGTTCAAAAATAACAGTTTTCCGGTTGTCGCAGGAACTACCCGCCTCATCCTAATGCCGTTAAGAAATTGTGAGCTTTGGCGTAAGCGTGAAT
>CAZTQR010000022.1:38263-46582 GCA_964615795.1 uncultured Ignavibacteriaceae bacterium | reverse complement strand
GTTCTTAACGGAGTTGCAAGAATGTTCATACCCCCGCACGGAGCATGCTACGAATGCACAATGTCCGAAACAGACTACAAGCTCATAAACAAGAGGAAGTCATGCATGCTTCTGGGCATTGATGAAATACTTGACGGCAAAATACCCACAACTCCGACCATCGCTTCCGTGATCGCGGGAATTCAGGTTCAGGAAGCCGTCAAGTTCCTGCACAACAGGGATGACCTGAAAGTGCTTGGCGGCAAAGGATTTGTGTTCAGCGGAGGGATCAATGACTCGTACATTGTCGAATATCAGAGGAATGATGACTGCCCGTCTCATCATACATTTGAGAAGTATGTAATGCTTGATAAGGAGTTTGCAAGAGTTACAATAGAAGACATATTCTCTTTCGGAAGGAAAGTTTTCAATGACGAGAACTTCAGCGTTGATTTCAATAACGAGGTTGTCTATGAGCTTGTTGATGAAAGCACAAGACAGGTTACCGAGCGGTACGAGAATATGAACACAATGTCGGTTAAGGATGTAAAGAAAGAAGACGGCGGATTCCTGAAGCTTAAGTCGTTCAATTCGCTTACCGCCGGTTCGGGACTGGCAATAAGGCTCGGAACGAGAACTCTCTCTGAACTTAAGGTACCATTGAATGACATTCTGACACTGAGAAGAGGTGAAGATGAGGTGCATGTGGAATTCAAAAGCTCTGAAGTTTTCATTCAATGAAAAGTGAAATGAACAGTTGACGACTGCCACAGCGACATATGATTACCTAAAAGGAAAGATCTGCCCTTACTGCCAGTCGCCGCTTAAGAAGAACGCCGACGCGATAATCTGTTCCGCATGCGGAACGCCTCACCACAGGGAGTGCTGGGAAGAGAACAAAGGATGTACCACATACGGATGCAAGATGAATCCGACAACCGAAGATACATTCGAGGTGCCTGAAGAGGCGGTGGACATTGGCGATCAGACACTTGAATCAATCCGGGAATCGTTATCCAGGCAGGGAGTTGAATCATTCATTGACTGTCCCAACTGCGAGAAGAGGATCGAGGCAAGCGCAACGTACTGCAAATTCTGCGGATTCAATGTAAAGGAAAACAAGTTCGACGATGCATCAAGCGATTTTGAGAAGGACTATAAGCGCAGATACCGCGACAAACTTGATGTAACGCGCAAGAGATTTTACCTGACCGTTGCGAGCATCACAATAATTGTAATCTCTTTCGGAATCCTCGGATTTATGACAGTAAAAAAGCTGAATGAATACTTTGCATCTGACCAGTATATAATAAAAAGTACAATTGATGCCTGGGTCGAAGCCAGGCGCGAGAAGGATATTGTCCGCATCAGGGAATTTCTCACTGATGACTATGAATATTTTGGAAAGGACGGAAAGAAACAGGACCTGAGTGAAAGACTGAAGCGCCTTGAGCAGATCTATAAGACCGACCCGGAGATAACGATCGGGATATCCGCATTCAACATGCCGGCAGATTCAACAATCACTCCAAACAACAAGCAGGCAATCTTCTACGAAAACTTCAAAGCGGGCAAGATAAGCGAGAAGGGCACAAAGACGCTCAGACTTTATAAGGGCCCTGAAACAGACGAGCAGTGGAAGATCTACAGAGAAGTGTTTGAAAGCCAGTGAGATTCATGCACGGGCCTGATCACAAAGCGATGTCCGCCATTTCAAATCTCACAAAAAATTATCCTAAAACAAGAAGCCGGAACTCCGCCTGATCTTCATAAAGAATAGACGGTGTTCCGGCAAGAGCATTCAGAACTTTGATGCTTGTTACCTCATAAAGAAAAAGTAGGATATCAGCAGTCCGATGATAAGAGTCAGCCCGAAGACCATGTTCAGCTGAGCTGTCATCATTATATGTTTTGTACCATACTCAAATCTCGCAATGCTCTCAGAAGGAAAGGACTCGCTCATCTTTACAAGTTTGAGCGCGAGCGGAAGAGTTACAAGTGAAAGCAAAGCAAACATCGGGAGCAATCCCATAAGCACAAAGATTATCACGGACAGATATGCGCCGAGGATCAGGAAGTAATAGAACTTCACTGAGAGACTTTCACCTATGAGGATAGGCAGAGTCTTCACGCCGAACTTGCCGTCGAAGTTAATGTCCCTGAGATTGTTCGAGTGCAGGATCGCATCAATGAGCATTCCTAGCGGAATTGAGAAAATGACCGGAAGCCATGAGAATTCTTTTGTCTGCACAATGTATGCGCCAAGCGTCATGCCAAGCCCGAAGGAGAGGATCACCTGTATGTCACCAAGCGCTTTGTATTTGAGAGCTATCGGCTTGGCGGTGTAGAACACAGCCGACAGCAGTCCGAATATGCTGAGATACAGGATCCACATTCCGGCCTGTGTAAAAAGATAAACTCCGATAAGGAATGCAACCGCCAGAGAGATAGCGGCCGCCCTTTTCATTTCCTTCATTGATACAAGACCCATTGAGATGACCATTGAGCCGCCGTGCGGAATGCCGAGCTCTTTATCTTCTTTGTCTATGCCCTTTTCATAGTCAAATATGTCGTTGATGATATTTGTCCCGACATGCACGAGAACAGCGCCTATAAGGCACAGAATGAAGTTAATGAAGTTAAAATCAAGCCCGGGATTCAGTATCACAGCCAGAACTGATCCGAACATTATTGGAATTATTGATGCAGGGAAAGAGTAAGCCCTCGCGGCCATGAGCCATAATTTCAGCCCGGTTGGAGGAGCAGCTGTTTCAGTCATGTTAAATGAATTGGTTAAAAAAATTTGCGGTCAAATTACACATTCACGGGTATTAATTAAACAGAATAAGGCAGCCCCGTGAGAACGGGTTTCGGAAACTTCTGTAAGAAACGGATCAGTGCCGGCAGTATCAGAACTTAATCAATACTCTTCTAGACTCTCGAAATTATTCTCTGTTGTATCATCCGCCTTTGCCCTGAAATACGGATCGCCGTCAGAGGGATGAATAAGCTGATATCCCTTAAGATATGTCGCGCCTGCATCCTGCAGGGCCACGGCATCTTTCACTTTGAGCTTCAGCCCGTTGTCGAACATGATCTCTTCCACAACTGTATCAACCCTGTGGATCTTCTGAGGTGTAAGACAAACACACGCTATCCTTCCCGCCGGCGTTCTCAAAGCAGAGTCATCGGGGCGGGGCAGAACTTTGAAAGGCGGCCTCAGTTCCGCCTCCAATGCCCTTTCATAGACCTCCTCCGCGGAAATCTCCTGAGTCTCACCGTCGCTTCTCATGTAAGTGAGGGATTTCAGCATGTCGCCTTCATATGCTGACGATACAATTGAAACAGTTTCAGGAAGAAAGGCCTCACCTGCACCGCTCATCCCGGCAACGGCAAATCCCGATCCGTTAATGTCCATTTCATCATAAACGGAAGTAACAAGCAGGCTTCTCACATAAAGTAATTCATCTTCAGGATTCCCGGAGTAAATGGGAATTGAAGTCGGCACAGCATCAAGCACGGATAGATTGAATCCTTCCGAATTCACTTTAGCGATCCTGACGATACCTCCGTCACAGCAGTTCACATCCGGAATCTCATCTCCGTCAATTCTCGCTTTCATCTCATTCTGAACGATCCCCTCCACAATTGCTTCTCCAACTTCGATGACGATCACACCGACCACAAATCCGATACCTGCACCGATAAGAACTCCAATGAGAATGCCTCCGGTGATGAGTCCTATAACCAGACCGATGATCGCTCCCGCAGCTGCGCCTGCCAGGCCGCCGAACAAGTCGCCGAGCAGTCCGGTATCAATGTCCGTTTCAGTTTCTATGCTGAATGAAAGCCTGCCGTCAGAAAGCGAGGGTGTAAGAAGCAGAGTGATTGTAACATGAGGATCCGGCACAAGGTCAATTATGGGAGAGTCAAGCGGAATGTCTCCCTCGAGAGTGATCCTGATCCTGCCCTTTTCCGGCTTCATTGTAACTTTCGACCACTCCCCTTTCTTGTTATCAGCATCGGGAAGAGGGTGCGTTCCGTCATCTGCCCTTAATGTTGTATGCCAGATATTGTTTGCGAATCTTTTAAATGTCTTCCTGTTCATTCCGAAGATCACATCCTTTCCGGCCGGAAGAAACGACTGCGCCTGTTCCGGGTCGCCTCTTTCAACAAACTCACCTTCCGGAAGTAATTCATCATTCTGTGATTCAGCGCGGATGTCCAGATTCGCAAGAATGCAGATCACATCTTCGTGATCCTCATCGCCGGGAAGCTTTCTCAGTACAGGCGGATGTGCAAGGCCTTTGAGCGCTCCGAACGGAATTCTCTTTTCGCCTATGTCAGGAATGTTCGTTTCGAAAATCAGCTCACTGCCGTCATCGCTCAGAGATGCCTTTGCAAACAGAGGAATTGCAAATCCGAGAATTCTTATTTCGAGGTCCCATCCCGGTTCAAAAGTAATATTCACATCCTGAATAACTACTGGAATTCCGGGAGGCGCAAGTAGTCCGTTGTCGTTCATGATGCTGAGCGCGGTAAAGAACCATCCCGAACCGAGCTGAAGTTCGATGTCAAAATCGGATGTGATGCGTGTTGTGCTGATCATAGCGGTTGCATTTGAAGATTAAACAAATTGGGAGCTGTGATAAGGTCAACATAATCGCCGAATTGTTCAAGCCAAAGGTGAGCTGAATAAGGAGGAGCGGGCAATATTGCCTTTAGTTCATACAGCACTGCCCGCTCTTTTTAGGTCATCAGAAATTCGGATATATCGCAGAAATGAAATTGTAAGCGTTATTATCCGCAATAGAGTAATCAGTTGCATCAATAAATTCATCTCCGTTCACATCTGTGGGAATATATCCGGAACTGAAGTTGTAGGCGGCATTGTCAATAAGCGCGAGATCGGTTGCGTCAACTGTTTCATCCTGATTGACATCGCCGCTGTAAAAGCCGAACCTCAGCGGAGAGGCATCGATCTGCACAAGATTATTGCCGTAAGCATCGCCTGACGCAGAAGTGAAATTCTTTGAAGCCACTCCCTGCGGGAATGTTACTGCGCCGCTGCTCCATGTTTCGATGGCATTCCTGTGCCTGAGAGCGACATAGTAATTCGCCGCATCAAAAAGTCCGTCAAAATAGAAAGCGGCCTGTCCGGCTGAGTTGAGTACGGCTTTGGATGAATCAACTATATAGGAGGGGCTGTTGAAGAATCTGATGAATGCCGTAACAGTATCCTGCACCATTGAATTTGATGACGGGTCATAGAAGCCCTGTATGAAAGCGTTAACATCAAGCCGATAGAGTGCCTTGTTATATGAAACTATGCTCATCAAAACGCCTGCGGTAGTGTCCATGTCTCCGTATCCTATAAAGCACCTCCCCGAAGGGGTGATTCCAATTGCATCCTTGAAGTTCGGGCTGTATCCGTCAGACCACGCAAATGCAGTGTCAAAGTTTTGTTCATACCGTGTGTTTCCAGAAGAATCTCTGACATTCATTACCAGCCATGTTGTGCCGTCGGGGAAAACCCTGTTGAGGCATTTGTAAATTTTTTCATCTGCGGATAGTTCGATTCCCATTGAATAAGTATCGCTGTTGCCGTAAAAGAATCCCGTTGTGTACCACATTCTGTATCCCGATGTATCGTATTTTGCAATGAAGCTTGAAGCGCCGGGATCATCGAAATAAGCAGTGCCGTCTAGGTAGATCCTGGTTCGTGAAGTATCGAACTTCATACCGGTAGCCGACTCGAAGCCGGTAGTACCTGCGCTGAAGTACTTTGCCCACGCCTGAGTTCCTGCATTGTCATTCCTGTATTTGATGAGGGCAATGTCGCTGTTGTTTGCAGAGTTTCTTGAAGAACCCGAGACGTAAACGTTGTAGGCCTTGTCAAGCTCGATAGTGTTTGCAAAGTCAAAACCATTGCCGGCGCCGTTGTGCCTCTGCACCCAAACCTGAGTGCCGGCAGAATTGTATCTGATAGTTGCAATATCGTCTCCCGTGCTTCCGCCGAAACTTTGGCCGGTAACATACACATTGCCGGAAGGATCGGTACATATGTCGTAGGCATAATCCGCTCCGCCTCCGGTTCCGTCATAGTACCTTTCCCAGAGCTTTGTTCCGGAAGGAGAGTATTTCACCACACAGTAATCTATTGTGGCTCCGGCACTTCTGCTTTCTCCTGCGACAAGCACATTTCCGCTGCTGTCAACTGCAATCGCCTTTGCATCATCATCACCGTTTCCCGAGCCGTTGAATATTGCGTACCAATACTGATTTCCGGCTGTATCGAGTTTGAATGTGAGGAAGTCCAGCGATAAATTGTTGAACCTTGAACGAGACGTTCCCGTGACATACAAATAACCGTTCTTGTCAATGGTTATTGCTTTTGCCTCATCGTAATTGTCATACAACTGCACGCCGTAGCTCTTCAGCCACTTCTGATTTCCGGCTGAATCATACTTGATTACAGTGAACTGATCGCCGTACTGGCTGACCCTTGTCTTGCCTGCAACATAGACGTTTCCGTTCTTATCTGTCACCAGACTATTCACATAATCCGCATACAGCTGTGCACCGGTGAATTTTCTTGCCCACTGCAGAGCACCGCCTGAATTGTACTTCAGGCAGGCCATATCATAATTATCGCACTCGCCTGCCACAATGACGTTGAGATCCTTGTCAAGGACCATTGCAAAAGCTTCTTCGGTAGTTCCGAAGTTGTAAAGCCTTGTCCACAGAGAGTCTCCGGCAGTATTGTATTTTACCGCAATGAAATTTGCACCTGCGCCGAAGTTGATCCTTCCTGCGGCATAGACATTACCCAGACTGTCGAGTCTGATCTCTCTGAATACGTCCTCCATAGATGGCAATCCCGCAAATTTCCTGGTCCACTGCAGTGCTCCGGAAGAATTGTACTTCAGCGCAATCGCATCACCGGCATAAGTTGCACCGTCTGTTTGTCCCGCGATGAAAATGTTTCCGTTGGCATCCATTTCTATGTCAAACGAATTGTCGTAAAGGTTTGAAGTCCCGTTGAATTTCTTTGACCATAAGCTGTCACCCGTCGCTGAATTCAGCTTGACCGTGAGTATGTCTGCAACCGAGCCGGAATTATCGCCCCTTCCCGTTATTGTCAGGCTACCGTGCCGCAGAGACAGCGCATTTCCGGCATCGGTGTAATTGCCGAACGCATACAGCCTGGACCAGAGTATTGAACCGGAGGGACTGAGCTTAAAGGCGATCAGATCGTCATTTGTTACATTAGGATTTGATGACTTGCCTGTGCCGTACACATTTCCGAGGCTGTCTGTAACAATATCATTCACGACTCCGTTGATGTATCCCGCTCCCTGAGTAAGTTTGGTGAGCCAAAGCGAATCGCCGTCAGGATCAAATTTAGCGACATAGGCTTCAGCGCTGGTTCCGCCGCACACAAATACATTTCCTGACTGGTCTGAAGCAACAGCCGTTACGGAAGCATTGTAGCCCGGCGGCATCTTTGCGCTCCACAACAGATTGCCGCTCGAATCATATTTAAGAAGCCCGGCTTGATTTCCGTAACCACTCACTGAGATCACGCATGCGGCATATACAAATGTGTTCCCGCCGTTCTTTACCAGTACAAGAGATTTGCCAAGATCACTGTTGAACTCATTTCCCCCGTCAAAACTTCGCGCCCACAGGATGTTGCCTGCCGGGCTGTATTTTACAAGTGCTACGTCAGTTCCGTTATAGCCTCTCCCGGTATATCCGAGCAGGTAGGAGTTTCCCGCATCATCAGCGGCCACGTCGCTTGCTGACTGATTGTTGTTTGACAACGGATTGTAGCTTCTCTGCCAGCCAAAGCTGTGCTGTGCTTCCGCTTCAGTCACGAAGAACAGTAAAACAAGAAAGATGATCATTGAGTACTTCATTATTCAGTTTGATTTAGTTGTCCTAAAATAGGATTGCTGAAATCCCGAAGACAAGTTAATTTTGTCTGATTTGTTACAAATCAATTGCCGGAAATGTCTTTACTATATGCAGTTTACGCTCATTTTAGCACTTTGTGCCTCAGAAAGCGTTACACGACTTTCCAGGAACCTGAGACTCTGATTTGGCATTACCCGCAGATTTCGCGGATGCCGCTGATTGGAAGATGTGTGATCCAAGCTAACTGTTGCGAGCTCAATGGTGATGTATATGAAGTCCGGAGTTACGTGATCTGCGTGCATCTGAGCAATCCGGGGCTAAACATTCCTGGTATTACGCGCAGATTTCGCGGATGGCGCTGATTTGAAGATGTGTGATCCAAGCTAACTGTTGCGAGCTCAATGGTGATGTATATGAAGT